>JALWYS010000037.1 GCA_027003115.1 Deltaproteobacteria bacterium
CAGGGCTTGCCTCAAGACTTCTAAGGTTGTTGGCAACATTTGCCGCTCCTCCAAGGAGAAAGGACTCCTTTTCCACCTGCACCACGGGAACAGGGGCCTCTGGTGATATCCTGCTCACCTCGCCCCACACGAACTGGTCAAGCATCACATCCCCTACCACCAGTACCTTTTTCCCTGGAAAGGACGAAACCGCCTCAAGAAGCCGTTTCTTTAGCCTGTCAGTATCCATCTCTTGCCTGGTATTTTTCAAGGCTAATGGCCTCATCTATGAGCATGATGGGTATCCCTTCCCTGATTTCATACACAAGGCGGCATCTTTTGCAGATGAGGCCGTCCCCTTTGGGGCTGAGCTCCACTTCACCTTTACACTTTGGGCATGCAATTACTTCTAGAAGTTCCTTGCTAATGGTTTCCGCCATTTTTCCCTTTTTAATCTGTTTTTTTGTGGCCAACAGGCCTTAAGGACCTAATCCTATTTTAATATGCGTTTTTTGCAAAGCTCTTTGACAGCCTGAAAGACCTCCTTTGGCCTAATCTCCTTCATGCAAAGATTTTCCTGGCACCTTCTTTTGAAACATGGACTGCATTCAAGTTTCCTTCGTATGACCTTGTGGCCATGTCCAAAGGGACCTGTTCGCCAGGGGGCAGTTGGGCCAAAAAGGGCAACAAGTCTAAGTCCCGTTGCCGCTGCAAGATGCATGGGCCCTGTGTCCGTTGAGACGGCTGTAGCTGCAAGCTGAAAGATGGCTGCAAGGGTCTTAAGATCGGTCCTGCCTGTCAAGTCCCTTGCCACCTTCTTTGAAGAATTTTCTATTTCCCTGCCCAGGGCCTTGTCCTGCCTTCCTCCAACAACTACGCTTTTAAGGCCAATTTCTTTATTTAACATGCCGGCAAGTTCAGCAAAGTACGAATTTACCCATCTCTTTGTGGGCCAGATGGTCCCTGGAATAAGAACCACGAACCGGCCAGGCTCAATTCCAAGGCCGCCAAGGAGATCCCTTGCCATTTGCTTGTTGGTGTCTGAAATGCTTAAGGGAAAGCGGATGTCTTTGGTATGAGCCCCTAGGGCACTGGCAAGATCAAGATAACGAAGCACCGCGTGTTTGTCTGGATCATAGGGCGGAAGCCTTTTATTCAAAAACAGGTGGCTGAACTCGCGTCCTTTGTCAAAACCTGCCTTGATTTTTGCCCCGGAAAGAAGGGTTATGATCCCGCTCTTAAAGAGGCCCTGCAGGTCAAGGGCTGCATCGTATCTTGAAAGGCGAAGTTCTTTTCTTAATCCAAGGATCTCTTTTGCAAGATGTGGCCAGGAAAAAGGGTTTTTTGCAAGCCTTCCAAGCCTCTTTCTTGGATAGACTATGACCCGGTCTAACAGGGGGTTGTTTTCAAGAAGGCCAGCCCCTACCTCTCCGGTAATCCAGTCCACTTTGGCCTGGGGCCACGTCTTTTTAAGTGCGTAAAGCACAGGAAGCGTCTGAACGATATCTCCCAGGGCACTGAGCTTTATGATCAGGATTCTTGAAGGGGATTTAAGCCTTGATCTATTATCCATTTTGAGGCGTCAAGCAGGTTTTTTGCAACAAAAGAGACCCGTTTTCTATGGAGAAAATCCATCTCCTTGAGGGTCTTTTTACCATAGCCTGTGAGAACGAGTATGGATTTTGTTCCTCCATTCCATCCGGCCTCAAGGTCCCTAAGGCTGTCTCCCACCATGAATGACAGGGCAGGTTCAATGCCAAGTTCTCTGCATGCCCTTTTTATTAGCCCGGCTTCAGGTTTCCTGCAGGAACATTTTTTACGAAATGGTGAGCTGCCTTCACTTGGGTGGTGGGGGCAGAAATACCATGCATCCACCCTTGCCCCTGCCCTTTTAAGTCTCTTTTCTATTACATCATGGCACCTTTTTACAAAGGATGTGTCAAAAAGGCCCCTTGCCACGCCAGACTGGTTGGAGACCACAACCACCTTGAAGCCCGCAAGGTTGAGCATGGCTATGGCCTTTGAAACATTTGGAAGGAGCCTTATATCGCAAAGCCTGCTTAGATATGAGACCTCCCGGATCATGGTGCCGTCCCTGTCAAGGAAAACGGCCCTGCTGCCGCCCTTTTCGCTCATTTCACCATTTCTTGGCACGCATCAAGGACTTCCGAGACAGTAATTCCCAGCATGCAGATGAAGTCCCTGGGACATTCCCTGCTAAGACAGGGGGAACAGGGCAGCTCATGCCTTATCACCCTGGCCTGCCTGCTGAAAGGGCCTGTTGTTACGGGATTTGTGGAGCCAAAAAGTGCAACAAGGGGAACCTGACAGGCCGCTGCAACGTGCATGAGTCCGGAATCGTTTGAGACCATGAGGTCAAGGATGGAGATAGTGCCAATGGCCTCCTCGAGAGAGGTTTTTCCGCAAAGATTGATTGCCCTTTTGCCCAGAGGGGTACATATTTTTTCTCCGGTCTTCCTTTCTTTTTCCGTTCCAAAAACAACGATGGTAGAATCTGGAAAGGTCTCAATAAGGGCTCCTGCAAGCTCCTGATATTTTTCTGCCGGCCAGCACTTGGCAGGCCCGAAGGCAGCCCCTGGATTAAGGCCCAGAAGCCTTGTCTTTCCATTCCAACCGTTTTTTTCAAGTAGCCCTCTGGCCCTGTTTTTTTCATTCTCCGGCACACTTAGGACAGGCTCTGGCGCGGAAAAGTATTCTTTCGACTTTTTGCCAAAGACCTTTTCAACAAGGTTCAGGTAATAGAAGATCTCGTGTCTTGTACCTTTGTCCCCAGGGACTTTAATGGCCTTTGAAAGTATCACAGAGCGAAAGTCCGTGTTATAGCCATAAGTTTTAGGAATTCCGGCCATTTTAAATATAAGGGCCGATTCAAAGGAATTTGGAAGGACTATGGCAAGCTTATAACCGTTGCCCCTTATTTTTTTGGCGACCCTTGAAATAACGCCCAGGGCAGGCAGTCCTTTTGTCCGTTCAAATTCAATAACGTTATCTGTGTATTCACAATGTTTGTAAACAGGTGAGCTCCAGGTTCTTGCAAGCACGTCCAACTGGGCATCAGGGAAGAGGCTTCTTATGGCTGCAATGGCCGGAAGCGTCATGACAGCATCCCCTATCCAGTTGGTGCCCCTAATGATTATCTTGTCCGGGTTCAAAGAAAATTCCTGCCTTGCAAGTCTTGCGGGATTACCCTGTTTTTTATTAAAAAAAGGCCCATATGGCAAGCCAAAGGGATGATATAGAAAAGATGGGTATGGATCCTGGACAGGAGGAAGAGTATCTGGCCCTTTTGAAGATCCATGTCAGACCGGATCTTTACCGTGCATTCAGGCGCTGCGTGTGGATGACGGTTTACGAGACGGGAATGTCCATAGTGGATGTCCACAACAAGTTGATCGAGGAGCTTCTAAGGAATAAAGGCTGTTAGTCCCTCTTCCTTTCCTGTTTAAGGCCCATCAGTTAAACATTTCCAGTTCCTTGTCTATCTTTTCTGCAAGGCCAAGGTCAAAAAGGGATATGGTGGGCAAAAGCCACATGAGTTGGAATCGTGGGTCTCCGTCTTTATTTTTCCCAAAAAATGCAAGGGACATCCTGCCAAATCCCGTATCCTTCTCTATCTTTTTGGCATCCTTGAGGAATTTTTTGCAAAAGGCAGGTAACTTTTCATAAGATACAGGCTTTCCTTCCTGGCCTCTCTGTTTTCTGAGCTCTGCAGCAGACCCTAGACTCCTGAGTGCCTCGATGACATTCCAGCACTTGTGTTTCTTTAAAAAAGCAAGGAGGATACTGCCTGCCGGGACCCGGAGGATTTCCAGGTTTTCCCCGGGGTCCCTAAGATCTACTACTAGGTGGGCAGTTCCCTGTGACAGCTCAATTCTGGCAAACACCTTCTTGTTTTTGGGAAGGGTTTCAAAAAGTTGCTGGATCTCTATCTGTTCGTTTTCAGGGAATTTATCCCGATCTTTCTCTGAAGACCCCGTTGCAAAGTAGGTATTCTTTCCCCCCTTTTTACCAAATACAAGGTCAAAACCCCACCTTTTAAGGGAAGCAAGGGAAAACTCCCGTTCCCTTTCCGGTCTTCCCAGTGTTTCAAAGACCAAGGTGCGGTTTACCTGGATTTCTCTCAACTCGCGTATCTTCATTTTTCCCTCCTAATTTTTTTAAGCAAGATGGTACACAAAACTAAGCACGCCTTAGGAAATGTCCATAGCGGATCTATCTCGAAAATGCGGATCTGCCCCGTCTCTGTGAGTTTTTGTTCACTGTAACCAGTTGAAATTCTTCGCTATTTTGAAAAGTTTAAAAAATTTTCTTGACATTTTAAAAAGCGAACCAAAGTTAAAGTGGTAAAGCTTAATCACATTTTTGTTTGATTTTCATAAAAATTATTACAAAAAAGTAAAGGAGGAGTTTATCGTGAAAGAGTCAGAAAATGTTCTAAATAACAAATTTGAATGGGGAGACGTGGGAAAAAACTGGAAGTTTCATCTCCTGTTGGGCTTTTTCTTTATTGTCACAGGAACAATAGGTCTGGTTTTGACTCCACTTGCAACCCTTTCGTCCATTCTTCTTTTTGCTTCTTTTATGATGGCAGGGGGAATATTGCAGCTTCTTGAGGCCTTTAAGGCAACAAAAGGATGGAAAAGCAGGCTTCCACATATAATCGGAGGTACTCTTTATGTAGCTGGCGGATTCATATCCTTATGGAATCCGGTGGCGGCCTCTCTAGCCCTCACCCTTATTCTGGCAGCATCAATCTTCGCCGTAGGTGTCTTCAGGATTGTGGTGGCCTTTCAGCACAAAAAGGAGCTTTCTGACTGGGGAATAATTCTCATAAGTGGACTTGCCTCTGTGGCTATAGCCGTCTTGATAGGGATTTCGTGGCCTTTTTCAGCCATATGGACCCTCGGGCTGTTTATTTCCATAGATCTAATTTTTAATGGATGGAGTCATGTAGTCGTTGCCATAGCTGCCAAAAAGAAAGCGGAAGAGTCTAAACATTTTGACAGCCAGGCGGGCGTTCAGAGCGCCTCTGCCTAAATTTAAATAAGGAGGAAAGAAATGGTCTTGAAAAAGAGTGCGAAGAAGACGGGATTTTTAGTAATTCTTGTGGCGTTGTTCTTTTTGGCTGCTCCATTAAGTACTGGTTCTTGCCAGGAAAAGGCTGGTGAAAAAAATGTCCACCTAAAGACATCTGCCCAAGTCTCAAAGGGAGCAGTTGAAAAGGAGAAGAAAAAGGCTGCAGATGTTAAAAAGGAGTTGAATCAGAAGGCAATAAAGGCCATCGCTGATACCTATAAGGTGCTTGAGCTTTTGAATCAGAAAAAATCCAAGGAGGCCCTTGATCTCCTTAAAAAGGTTATAGGAGAATTGGAAGTAATTCTTGCAGCCAATAAAAATGTCTCTCTCATTCCAATAAACAGCTACACTGTTGTTATAGATACAGATCTTACCCCCAAGCAGATTGCTGAGAAGATTACCGAGGTCAAGATAAAATTAAACCGCGGCGATATCCAAGGGGCGAGAACACTTTTGGATACCCTGCAAAGCGAGATAGACATTGTCATAGAAAATCTGCCCCTTGCCACCTATCCAGATGCCATGAAGCTTGCCTCCAAATACATAATTGATGGTAAGGTTGAGGAAGCCAAGAGCGTACTGCAGATTGCTCTCAATTCCATGGTGGTGAAGAAAATAGTCATTCCCATTCCACTGGTTAGGGCTTCTGATCTCATTGAAGAGGCCTCCAAGGTGGCAAAGACCAACAAGGACCAGGCACTTAATTATCTCAATGAGGCCAAAAAGCAGCTAGAGCTTGCCAAGATACTTGGTTATGGAAAAGATCAGCCCAAGGTGTACAAGGATCTGCAAGAAAGAATCGACTCCATAAAAAAGGAGATAAAGGGGAAAAACCAGGCGGCCAAGATGTTCGAAGAGCTAATGAAAAAGCTTAAGGAGTTCAAGAAAAGGCTTATTTCTTCCTGATAACCAGAGATAAGCTGGCTATAAAGCGAGCTCGCAGGGATAGCCCTGCGGGCTTTTTTTATGGGGAAAAATCTTCGAAAATATGGTTTGATCACGATGCCTCGGGTATTAATGGTGTATGGCAAAAAATAATGATAACGGCACGGAAAAGGCCCTCATAAACATTGGTATAGTGGTTGATGCAAGGGATGAGACTGCGTCTATTTGGGCTAAGTGGCTTGTTGAACAGCTAAAAGAGGAAGTGGAACAGATCTTTCCTCAATTTCTTTGGAGATTTTCTATTCTCAAAAGACGGGATTTTTCAAGAAGTGTCCCTCCTGATCCTCTAAACCTTCTAGAGTTTGGTTCTGACATCAAGATTGAATATGGTTTTGATTATGTGCTTGTTCTTACCAGTTTTCCCCTGAAATCACGTTTTGAACAAGGGGTTAGTGGTGTTCCCTCTAACATGCTTGAGACCGTTGTGATAAGCCTTGCACGCATACTTGAGCTGAAAGACAGGAAAAGACAGGAAAAGGCGCTCATAAGCCTTGTAAAACACTGTTTGGGCCACCTTTGGGGCCTTGAGCACAATAGTGAGTCTGTAATGAGGCCGAGGAAGTTCTGGAGTGGTGAACCTCCTTTTGACTGGAGCCAGCAAGAAAAGAGACACATATATCGTCATCTCAGGGACATAGCCGATCCTAGGGTGGAAGAGACCTCGCCTATAAAAAGCAAATGGAAGTTTTATATCAAGGTGCTTTCTTTGGAATGGAGTTCAATATTTAAAGATGTGCTTATTTCAAGGTCGGTACTCATGATGTTTCATCTTGGACGTTTTATTGCTGCCACGGCTGTTTCCATCATATTTTTGTTCCTGAGCGCAGAGGCCTGGGAAATGGGTGCAGCCATAAAATCTGGATGGCTCGATATCATACTTGCAGGTGTCATATTCGCCTCCATTATTTCCATATATTTTGGCCAAAATCTTCAAGTTATAAGCAGAAGTGACAGAATGAAGGAACAGGCGGTAAGATCACGGATTGTGCTTTTTGCCACGCTTTTTGTCGGCATGGTATCTTTTTGGATCAGCCTTTTTATTATATCCTATTTAATCATTAATATTCTTCCAGAGAATGTTCTGGCTGGGTGGGCAGGCATGGGAGGCAAGCCACTTCCTGCATTTCACTTTTCCAAGTTGATGGCAACCTTTGGGGTGCTTGCATCTGCAGTTGGTGGCAACCTTGAAGAGGAGCAGGACATAAAAGCACTTCTCGTCTATACAGAGGAGACCTAGTTCCCATGAGAAAGGCGGTTGCTGTTTACTTTAGGGACAAATGGAGCGGGCCCTTGCAACAGTTCTTGTCTGCCTTCATGCTCTTTATCATTTTTTCAAGTTCCCTTTCTCTTGTGCTTACAACCGAGCCGTCAATTGAGGAAAAATATGGCTACTACCTCTGGCTCTTCGAGGGTTTTTCATCCCTCATTTTCATGGTGGAATACCTTCTGAGAATATGGAGCTGCCCAGAAGAGCACGAAAACCAATGGCCCTTGCGGTGCAGGATGGGTTACGTCCTTTCCTTTATGGGTCTTGTGGACCTTCTTTCCTTCCTGCCCTTTTTCCTCATAATATCAGGTTGGACCCAGACGCCACAGCTCATGCTCGTCCAGCTTCTTCGCCTGCTCAAGCTCACCCGTTATTCCGTTGCCTTTGAACTTCTTCGTGACGTCCTGAGGGAAGAGGCAGAGTCACTCCTTGTCTCTGTCATGCTTATGTTCATTATCTTGATCTTCGCTTCGGTTGGAATATTCATTTTCGAACACGATGTACAGCCTGAGGCCTTTGGCTCCATTCCCAAGGCCATGTGGTGGGCAATAGTTACCCTTACTACAGTGGGTTATGGGGATGTTACCCCTGTTACAGTACAAGGCAGGATATTTGCCACCTTCATCACCATTGCAGGAGTTGGCCTGGTATCACTGCCAGCAGGTATCATAGCCTCTGGGTTTACTGAGCAGCTCAGGCTCAGGAGGGAAAGGTTTGAACTGGAGGTGGAACAGATGATTCACGACGATGGAAGGCTTTCCAGAGAGGACATGGACGTACTGGAAGAAGACAGGCAGAAATTGGGCCTTTCAAAGGATAACGCTCAGCTTATCATCAACCAGGTTGCAGAAAGGGAGGCCAAGAAGACGAAGGGCTAAAATTAGCCATAACCACTTCTCAGTCAGAGACAATCAATGAAAAAAAAATTGGATTCCTTCAGCAAAGGGCTGAGTGCTGCCGCTTTAGGCTCCTTTCCGGAAAGGCTTCTTGAGGAAGCTAAGGAAACACTTCAAGAGGTAACTCCAGCCCTTGGTCCTGATGCAGCGTCCAAGGTTTCACTGCATTCACACCTTCTTGGCACAGTTATTCCACTTAGTCTGTTTGTAAAAACTCTCATCCAAAGAAGACCTGCCCTTTTAAGGCAAATTCTGGAAGAAGACCTCCTAGGTAGCTCTCTTTCCCCTGAAAAAATCAAGGAGATGGCTGAGGCAGAGCTTCTTAAGGCCCAGTCTGAAGAAGAGTTTTCAAAAAGGATTCGTCTTTTTCGAAACAGGTGCATGCTAAGGATTGCCATAAGGGACATGGGCGGTTTGAGCCCCTTTTCAGAAACCTGCCTTGAACTTTCAACCCTTGCATGCGTATGCCTTGAAGCTGTTCTTAAATGGCTAGAAAGGCAGATGGCCAGGGATTTTGGCTTCCCACAGGATTCAAAGGGTGAGATTTTGCGTCTCATGGTTATTGGAATGGGAAAACTGGGGGCTGGTGAGCTCAATTTTTCTTCAGATATAGACATCATCTTTGCGTTCAGGGGCAAAGGATATACCAGTGGTGGAAGAAAAAAGATCTCCAACCACGAGTACTTTCTCCACCAATGCCAGAAGCTTATGGCCATTCTCTCAAGGCCAATGCCCGAGGGCTTTGTTTTCAGGGTAGACACCCGGCTCAGACCCTTTGGTGACTCGGGGCCTCTTGTCATGACAACCGATGAGATGCTTGAGTACTACGAAAGGCAGGGGCGTCAGTGGGAAAGGTATGCCCTGGTTAAGGCAAGCCCCGTTGCCGGCGACATTGAAGGCGGCCGGCACCTTCTTGAGGGGCTAAGGCCCTTTGTGTACAGAAAGTACATTGACTACTCAACTATAGAGGCCCTCAAGGAGATGAAGGCCATGATAGTTGCCGAACAGGCAGAAAGGGCTGGTACAAACAATGTAAAACTCGGCCCAGGGGGAATCCGAGACATAGAATTCGTTGTCCAGACCTTTCAGCTCATTAAGGGGGGAAGAATAAAGGCCCTTCAGGTCCAATCCTTGCTTGATGCACTAGAGGTGATAAACAGACTCGACCTTCTGCCAGAGAGAACGTGCTGGGACTTGGCAAAGGCCTACGTATGGCTCAGGGTTACGGAAAACAGGCTTCAGGAGTACCACGACAGGCAGGTGCAGATCCTTCCAAAGGATAAAGAAAGGCGCTACAGGCTGGCTCTATCTCTTGGTTATACTGACTGGGACCATTTTCTTGACAGCTATCACCACCATACTAAAAATGCCCGCTCGGTTTTCCGGGGACTTTTTCATGAGGAAAGGGAGAAGGTGGAGAAGGACGAGGGGAAAAAGAGGCGCGTAAGGCCTGAGGCACTTTTTGTCTGGTCTTCCCCTGAAGACCCCCGGGCTCTGTCCATCCTGGAAGGATTTGGTTTTTCAAATTCTGGCGAAACAGCAAGGCTTATTCGTAATTTCAAGGAATCAAAGAAGGTGAAATCCTTGCCAGGGCAGGTACAGGAGCTTCTTGACAGGCTGGTTCCAAACCTCCTTCTGGCAAGTGCCTCCACAACAGACCCCGACAAGGCATTTTCTCTCGGTATTTCCATCTTTGAGGCGGTGCTTAAAAGGAGCATCTATCTTGTGCTACTTGATCAAAATCCCGCAGCCCTTGAGCATCTCGTATTTCTTTGCAGCAAGAGCAGACTCATAGGAGAGCTTCTTCGTCGCCAGCCCATACTACTTGATGAGCTTGTAAGTAGTGAGTCCCTTTTCAGGGAGGTTGATAAGGAGGGTCTTAGGAGGCTGTTACTGGCCACAGTCGAGGCCCTTACAAGGAAGGACCTTGAGCACTGGCTGGATGAACTTAGACGTTTTAAAAAGGCACAGGTGCTTAGGATTGCTGCCTCTCAGCTTAAGGGCGTAATGGGAGTGGAAAATGTTGGCGTATCCCTGACGCATCTTGCCGAGATCATTCTCGAGGAGGTTTTCAGAGGGGCCTGGCAGGATATGGCCCATAAGGCTCCTGTTTTCATACATGGGGCTAAGTCCATTCAGGAAAGCGGGTTGGCCGTTATCGCCTATGGCAAACTGGGCAGCAGGGAGCTTTCTTACTCTTCAGACCTTGATCTCGTATTCCTTTACCAGCCAGAGACATTTGGGCCTCTGAACCAGGCCCAAAGGGGGGAGCTTGGTTATTTCTACTCAAGGTTCATACAAAGACTTCTCTTTTTCCTTTCTGCCCGAACTTCTCAAGGGGTGCTCTACGAGATTGATACGAGGCTTAGGCCAAACGGCTCCCAGGGCATTTTGGTGAGCACTGTTTCCACCTTTAACGAATACCAGCTTAAAAAGGCGTGGACGTGGGAGCATCAGGCCCTCATCAAGGCACGGTTCATCTGTGGAGATGCCGGGTGTGGAACGCAGTTTGAGGACATAAGGACCTCGGTCATCTGTCAGGAACGGGACGCGAAAAGGCTTAAAGAGGAGATAATCAAGATGCGTGAAAAGATGATAAAAAGTTACGTAAAGAGGGTTGGAGAAGGGCTTTTTCACGTAAAAAATTCCCCCGGAGGCCTTGTAGATATAGAATTTATTGCCCAATATCTCGTTTTAAGGCACGCAAGTAAAGAAAAGAGGCTTTCAGATTACAGGGATACAAGGGGCCTTCTAAGGGCCCTTGGGGAGCTGGGCTATCTTACAAAAGATGATGAGAAGTGTTTAAGCCTTGCCCACAGGCAGTACCAGGAGCTTGTAAGTCTTAAGGCCCTTGATATGGAAGAGCCTGTTGCACCTTTAGAAGAGCTTGACGACACACGAAAAGGAGTATTAGAGACCTGGAACAAGTTATTTAGTTGAAAAAGAAAAGTGGAGGCTCCTTTTGGACATTAATAAGAGATGGATAGAGATCTTTTTTGCAATCCTGGTCATTGCTTGCGCTTTCTTTGTAAGGATAGAGGACATACAGGACTGGAGGGCCAGTCCGGACAGGGCCATGTACAAGAGTGAGCCCCTTCTTACCACCTTTGACGGCTACTATTACCTCACCTTGGCAAGGGACCTTGCCCAGGGCACCTACCGGCCCATTGATGAAAAAAGGGCAGTACCAGACTGCCCACCCAGACCCCAGCCTCCTCCGCTTCTCTCCTCCATTGCCTTTGCTGTTCACCAGGTAACGGGCATATCCTTCAACTGGTTAGGTGCTGTGCTTCCTGCAGTTCTTGGGCTTGCACTGTTTCTACCGGTGTACGGCATAGGGCGCTTTTATGGCGGGCCTTTGATGGCATGTGTCTCCGGGCTTTTTGCCCTCATGTCGTTTTACTATGTCTACAGAAGCAGCCTTGGCTGGTTCGATACCGACTGCATGAACGTCACCTTCGCAATGGCAGCGGTATTTTTTGCCTTAAAATTCGGGGAAACCAGGAACAGGGCAAGGTACCTGTGGTTTTTGGGAGCAATCCTCAACTACATTTTCTTTCTGTGGTGGTGGGATCAGACACCCCAGGTGGCCACTGTTATTGCGCTTTTGCCAATGGCCGTCTCCATTGTCCTTTTCTACCGGCCGGAAAAAAGAGAAGGGCTTATTTTCCTGGGAGGGTTGGCAGCGGCGGCTCTTGGAGTGGTGTTTTTAAAGGGGGTAGAGCTTCCAATAAAGTCTGTCCAGGATATAGTCACCACCTACAAGTACATTTCAAAGGAGGTCTCTGGGGGATTTCCAAACATAGGGGTTTCCATTTCCGAACAGGCCATTCCATCTTTGAAGGAGATTATTGCCAAGACAACAGACAGTATCCTTGCCTTTGCTACCGGCATAATAGGTGTGCTTTTCCTCTTTTACAGGATGAGGACAAAGGCCCTTTACCTTGCTGTTCCCATTTTTTTAAGTGGCCTCTCCTTCTTCTTTGCAAAGAGATTTCTAATATTTCTTGCGCCAACCCTTGCCATAGGCATCGGATGCATTGTAGTGGAGTCCTTTTACTTCCTGAAACGCACTGTAAAAAACAGCCAGGTGAGGTGGACGCTCGTTGCACTTATTGTGGCTGTTCTCATCTACCCGTCAGTCAATCGAGATCTTAACAAGACCTTCTGGCCCAAGGAGCCGCCCTTTCTCATAAATGGCATGGTTGAGGCCTCTTTAAAGACCCCTGAAAACTCAGTTGTATGGGCCTGGTGGGACCACGGCTACCCAATGATATACTGGTCAAAGCGGGCGACCATAAACGACGGCCAGGTCCACGGTGGGGAACGGTCGGTATTTAATGGAATTCCCTACACCACTAAAAACGAAAGACTTGCTGCCAACCTTATGAACTTTTTTGTCCAAAGGGGGATAAACAAGGGTACACACCTTGTTTACAGGGCTTGCGGCGGCAACATATCAAAGGGTTTTCGTCTTATAAAGGAGGTTCTGGGAGCTGGCCCTGTGAATGCAGAAAGGATAATTGCCTCGGCAGGACTTAAACCCCAGAAGGGCCTTGTGACAGTGGAAGACTGGCTGAGGTTCTTTTTCCCAAAACAGACAAGGCCCATCTATATTTTCACCGACTGGCGCCTTACGGTTACAAATTACTGGTGGTTTTGGCTTGGTTCCTGGGACCCTGAAACCCATGATGGTATCCATCCAACCTACATTGCCTTTTACAACACAAGGATTGACAAGGACGTAATTACGGCAACAAAGGGCAATGCCTCCAGCTTGAGGGTGGATGTGAAAAAGGGCCTTGCCGCAGTGGACCAGAAGGTTGTACCCCTAAAGGCCCTGTATATAAGGTATCCTGACAGGCTGGAAAAGAGGACGTATTCCAGGGAAAAGGGGTATAATCTTGAGGTCATTGCTGGTGGATACTCAGCCCTCATGAGTGAGAACATTGCCGAGTCGGTTTTTAACAAGCTCTTTTTAAGGCACCAGTTCAACAAGAAGTACTTTTCTCCCGTTGAGCTAAAGACCCCTCTTTTCCAGATATGGAAGGTAAAGGCAGAGACTTATGAGGAGTAATTTCGTGTAGCAGAAAATACCCCGGCCAGTCTCTTGTGGTTTTCATACTTGTTTTCAAGACTTGTCATGGCCTCTTCCAGATGGGGTGAGCGTATCCCATGTGAAAGGGAGATGGCTGCCTCCCAGTAGGCTGCCATCTCATCCGCCACCTTTACAAGGGTGCCGTCAACAGGCTGAAATTCATCCCTGTTCCACTCTTCTTTGATCTCCTTGACTGTTTTCTTTCTGCCCTGCTGGACAATTCTGTTATCAAACTGATCTTCCAGGAAGTAAACGAGCTCTTTCTGCCAGGAGCCAGGAAGGAGCGGGAGTATCTTTTCCTCAAGCTTTTTCTTTTCATACTCGAGAATAACCTGTTCAAGACCTGCCACCTTTCTCTTAACCGGGGAGATTATGTCCCTGGTGTAGACTTCAGGCAGATCGTGAAACAGCGCAGAGAAGAAGTTGTTGTAGATGCGCCTTTTGCAGGGCTTTTTTATTCTAAGAGGAGTGAGCAGATAGGAAAAAAAGGCCACCACCAGCATGTGGCCAAGCACTGTGGTCTGGGGAATGCGAGGGGTCTTTGACCACCTTTTCTGAAAGCGCAGCTGGCTTAGAAGGTCCACGAAATGGTGTGATTTCCCTCCAAGAAGTATCTTTTGCACCCCGGGAAGTTCAAAGTAGTCTTCTATCTTGTCCTCTATCTCCCTCTTGGTCTCATCAATGCCATACATCTTTGGAAAGGCGTTGTAAACAAGCTCAAACTCCCACTTGGTTGCAAGGTAGTGGGCTGCACTTAGAATGTGCTTTTCTCTTGCGGCAAAATCTGGCCTTTCAAGATAGGCCTCCATCTCGTCAATAAGGGGCCGTCCGCTTGCAAGGCTTGTGAGGCCGGAAAGCTCTTCCTGGACCTGCTCAAGCACGTATCTGTTAAGCTCCCTGCCAGCCTTTTTCATAAGGTAATGAAACACAGGGGGCTTGATGTCCGTGAGAACCACCCGTTGCAGGAATTCAAAAAGTCCTCCCTCTATTATGTGGGCCCAGTTGATCTCCTGGGCAGGCTCCTGGAATCTTCCCAGCATGTATGCAATCAGCATCTTGTGTGCCTGTTTGTCGAGCTCTGTAAGCTCAACTGGGCGCACGTGGTCGTTCCATCTCTGGATGCTTGCTGCCTCAAAGATTCTGTTTATAAGTTTTGTGGGTACCATGGTCTCACCTCCGTCTTGACATAAAATATAATTCTTGTTATCAGACAAATCCATTGTCCTGGTAAGATTTAGTAAAGGCGCGTAGCTCAGGGGGAGAGCGCTACCTTGACGCGGTAGAAGTCGGCGGTTCGATCCCGCCCGCGCCTACCAATTGGTTTTTTTTAGGAGGGTAGCCTGTAAGGGCTTTTTAATAAAAGTTTACTTTGTCCGACAATATAATTAAGAAAGAGGCATCTGGCTGGCCAATAAAGAAATTGGTCCCGATGCCTTTTTTTATGGCAGGCTGAACAAATTCATGGGCAAGGATAGTTAACAATGATCAAAGTCAGACTGGAAGACGGACAGACCCTGGAAGTGGAAGAAGGAAAGACGGCAGGTGAGGTGCTTTCTGGCACCCTTAGCAAAAAGCAGCGAAAAAGGCTCATTCTTGCCCGTGTTGACGGTGAGCTCAAGGACCTTGGCTACAGGCTGGAAAAGGACTGTGAGCTTGCCCCTGTTTTTATGGGTGATGAGGATGCGCTGGAGGTTCTTCGTCACTCAACTGCCCACCTCATGGCCCAGGCGGTAAAGGAGCTATATCCAGACGTCCAGGTTGCAATAGGTCCGGCCATAGAGCAGGGTTTTTACTACGATTTCAACACCCGTGAGCCATTTTCACCAGAAGACCTTACCCGCATAGAAAAGAGGATGAAAAAGCTTTCCGAGAAGGCCTTGCCCCTGGAAAGACTCGAAATGCCAATAGATGAGGCCATAGCCTTTTTCAAGGAGAGGAACGAGCCTTACAAGGTGGAGCTCCTTGAGGATCTTAAGAGGGAGGGAGCGGAAACCGTCTCCCTTTACAGGCAGGGAGAGTTTGTTGACCTTTGCAGGGGGCCGCATCTGCCAGATACTGGAAAGACACAGGCATTCAAGCTCCTTAGTGTTGCAGGTGCCTTCTGGAAGGGAGATGAGAACCGGGAGATGCTTCAGCGCATCTATGGCACGGCATTTTTTGACAAGAAGGAACTAAAGAAGCACCTTGAACGCCTTGAGGAGGCAAAGCGCAGGGATCACAGAAAGATAGGTAAGGAGCTTGAGTTATTTTCCATTGAAGAATCCATTGGCCCTGGGCTCATTCTCTGGCATCCAAAGGGCGCCCTTGTAAGGATGATCATGGAGGATTTTTGGAGGCAGGAGCACCTTAAAAGGGGGTACAGTCTGCTTTTTACCCCGCATATTGCCAAAAGGGAGCTTTGGAAAAGAAGTGGCCATCTGGATTTCTACGCAGAAAACATGTATGCGCCCATGCAGATAGACGATGTGGAATACCAGATAAAACCCATGAACTGCCCCTTTCACATTGCCATCTACAATTCTAGAAAGCGAAGCTACAGGGAACTTCCTTTGAGGTGGTGTGAGCTTGGCACTGTCTATCGCTACGAGCGCACAGGCACACTTCATGGGCTTATGAGGGTGAGGGGCTTTACCCAGGACGATGCCCACATTTTCTGTATGCCTTCACAGCTTGATGACGAGATCATAGAGATCCTTGACATGACACTCTACATGCTCCAGGTCTTTGGGTTCAGCAACTACGAGGTCTATTTGTCAACGAGGCCTGAAAAGTATGTGGGAAGTGACGAACACTGGGAGCTTGCTACAAATGCCTTAAGGCGTGCCCTTGAGAAAAAGGGCCTTGAATATGAGATAGACCCTGGAGAAGGTGTTTTTTATGGCCCAAAGATAGACATAAAGATCAAGGACTGCCTGGAAAGGTCGTGGCAGTGTTCAACCATCCAGGTGGATTTCAACCTGCCGGAAAGGTTTGACATTACCTATACAGGGGAAGATGGACAGGATCATGCGCCCATAATGGTTCACAGGGCCCTTTTGGGTTCGCTGGAGAGGTTTTTCGGCGTTATGATAGAGCACTATGCAGGTGCTTTCCCAATTTGGCTGAGCCCGGTTCAGGCCCGGGTCATGACCATTACGGACAGACACAATGATTGGGCTAGGCAGGTCCTGGACATTTTGAGGAAAGAGGGGGTCAGGGCAGATCTCGATCTCAGGAACGAAAAGCTTGGAAAGAAGATCAGGGAGGCCCAGTTGGAAAAGATTCCCTATATGTTAGTCTTGGGGGATAAAGAGGTGGCTGAAAAAAATGTAAGCCCCAGAACCAGGAGAGGAGAAACCCTTGAGGCCATGACTGTTGAAGAGTTTGTTGAACTCCTCAATAGACAGGCCCAGGAAGAAAAAATGGGAGGTGTCACATCACCAGGGAACAACGAGTAAGAGTTAACAGAGGCATAAGGGCGCCAGAGGTGCGCTTGGTGGACGAAAAGGGTCAGCAGGTGGGGATAGTTTCCCTTGAAGAGGCCCTTGAAAGGGCCAATCAGGTCGGTCTGGACCTCGTGGAGGTGGCTCCAAATGCCAAACCTCCAGTCTGTCGTCTCATGGATTATGGGAAATACCGTTACGAGCAGAGCAAAAAGGCCCAGGAGGCCAAGAAACGCCAGACAGTAATACAGGTCAAGGAAGTCAAGATGCGTCCGAGGACTGATGTTCACGATATGAACGTCAAGAAGAAAAAGATCATCAAGTTCCTTGGCCAGGGCAACAAAGTAAAGGTAACGGTGCAGTTCAGGGGAAGGGAGATTGTGCATCCAGAGCTTGGAGCACAAATGCTCAAACAGATAGCAGAGGAGATGTCAGACATCTCTGTAGTGGAGCACATGCCAAATATGGAGGGCCGGACCCTTACCATGGTGCTAGCCCCAAAGAAAAATACCTAATTCTGGGCCATGTTGCTTTGTCTGTTGATCCCCTAGCCTTTTTGTATTTTTCTTTTGATATTTAACCGTTGACCTCCGGGGGGTTTGGGGTTAAATAATGCCGTTTGTGCCTAAATTTTTTGAAAAGTGGGGGCTTTACCATGCCAAAACTCAAGACAAAGAGGGCTGCGGCCAAACGGTTCAAAAAGACCGGTTCAGGCAAGTTCATATTCAACAGGCCAGGTCACAGCCATATCCTTACCAAGAAAACCAGAAAGCGTAAAAGATACCTGAAAAAGGACAGGGTCATATCAGACGCCATGGTTGACCATGTCAAGCGTATGTTGCCCTATTCCTGAGCACAGAGGGTTAGAATTCGCAGTTTTTCTTGTGTTTAGAGAATTTTCAGGTAGTTAACAGTTTAATAACAAGGAGAGTTTTACAAATGCCAAGGGTTAAAAGAGGCTTTAAGGCAAGGCGCCGCAGGAAAAAGATTCTAAAGCTTGCCAAGGGTTACAGGGGTGCCAGAAGCCGTTGTTACCGTCAGGCCAAGGACAGCGTTGAAAAGGCCTTGTGTTACGCCTACCGTGACAGGCGTGCAAAGAAACGTTCGTTCAGAAGGCTTTGGATAACCAGGATAAATGCGGCCTGCAGGCTTAACGACATCTCTTACAGCAAATTCATGGGCGGGCTTGCAAAGGCCAAGGTAGGCCTGGACAGAAAGATACTGGCTGATCTTGCAGTCACACAGCCTGGTGTCTTTTCCACACTTGTTGAAAAGGCAAAGGCAGCTCTTTAGGCCAGAGTCCGTCAAAATATGGAAGACCGGCTCAGGTCTATTGAAGAAGAGGCCCTGGAGGCAGTAGCAAAGGCCCAGGACCGGGAGGCCCTTGAGAAGATCAAGGTCAGGTTTCTAGGGCGCAAGGGCCTTTTGACAAACATTTTAAAGGGACTTGGCAGCCTTCCCAAAGAGGAGCGGCCAAAGGTTGGAAAGCTTGCCAATCAGGTCAAGGTAAAGATTGAGCATGTCTTAGGAGAAAGGCTTAAGGTCATAGAAAGTCAGGCCGGTCCAAGGCTCATCAAAGGTTTTGATCCTACCCTTCCAGGAAGGGCGTTACCCCTGGGCCATCTCCATCCAATTACACAGGTGCTCGATGAGGTCTGCTCTGTATTTGAAAGGCTTGGCTTTTCTGCTGCCCAGGGCCCGGAAATAGAACTTGATTTTTACAATTTTGAGGCCTTAAATATCCCGCCTGCTCATCCTGCCCGCGACATGCAAGATACCTTCTACGTGGATGAGAAGGTCCTTCTTCGTACGCATACTTCACCTATTCAAGTCCGCACCATGGAGGTCATGAAGCCTCCCATAAGGATCATTGCTCCGGGAAAGGTCTACAGGTGTGATTCAGACATCACCCACACACCCATGTTTCACCAGGTGGAAGGACTCATGGTGGACAAGGACGTATCCTTTGCACACCTTAAGGGTATTTTGACACATTTTGCCCAGGAGATATTTCACAGGGATACCAGTGTAAGATTCAGGCCCAGTTTTTTCCCTTTCACCGAACCAAGTGCCGAGATAGACATACAATGCGTAATCTGCAGAGGAGATGGATGCAGGGTGTGTTCCCAGACCGGGTGGTTGGAGGTCCTAGGTGCAGGCCTTGTCCATCCACAGGTTCTAAGAAACGTGAACATTGATCCGGAAGAGTACTCTGGTTTTGCCTTTGGCCTTGGAATAGAAAGGATTGCCATGTTGAAGTATGGCATAAACGACATAAGGCTTTTTTTCGACAACGACCTGAGATTCCTCAACCAGTTCTAGGTGGCAAAAGATGCTTGTTCCTTCATCATGGCTTAGGGAGATGGTTGAAATCGAGGCAGGAGATGACGATCTTGCCGAGGCCCTGACCCTTGCAGGCCTGGAGGTTGAGGCAGTTGAGCCTGCCTATCCGTGGCTCAACGAGAGCCAGGTTGCAAGGATTTCACGGGTCAAAACCCTGGATGAAGAAAGAAATCTCTCTGTATGTACGGTTGAGACCTCCTCTGGAGAGGTGGTGGTTGTATGCGGCGCACCAAATGTCAGGGAGGGTATGCTTTCTGCCTTTGTGCCTCCTGGAACGGAGATGCCGGACGGGAAAGAGGTTAAGGAGGCAAAGGTTTTTGGAGTAAACTCCGCAGGTATGCTCGCCTCTGAGTATGAGCTTCTGCTTGAGGGAGACAGCTCTGGAATCTTTGACATTGCAGCAAAATATCCTAGTGCCAGGGTGGGGCAGAGCATTTCAGAGGTTACTGGCATTGAGGATACTGTCTTTGAGATAGGTATTACGCCCAATCGCCCAGACTGCCTGAGTATCCTCGGAGTGGCAAGGGAGGCAGCGGCCCTTTTCCATTCCAGCGCAAGATCCCCTGAGCCACAGATAAATGGCTCAAAGGGCCTTGATTCTGTTTCCATAACAATAGAGGCCCCTGAACTCTGCACAAGATACGTAGGTGCGGAGGTGGACGGCGTAAGGGTTGCACCTTCGCCAGGCTGGCTTGCAAGGAGGCTTCTTGCATGCGGAGTGCGCCCCATCAACAATATAGTGGATGTCACCAACTTCGTTCTGCTTGAGCTTGGTCAGCCACTTCATGCCTTTGACCTTGATACACTCAAGGGCCAGGCCATTGTGGTGAGAACAGCCAAAAAGGGCGAAAAATTAGTGACCCTTGACGGAAAGGAACGGGAGCTTTCAGAGGGCATGCTTCTTATCTGCGATGGTGAGCGCCCTGTTGCCGTTGCAGGTGTCATGGGAGGGCTCGATACAGAAGTTACTGAAAAGACCAACAACATCCTCATTGAAAGCGCATGGTTTGCCCCGTCTTCCATAAGGCGCACTGCCAAGACCCTCAAACTGCCAACAGAGGCATCCTACAGGTTTGAGCGGGGTGTTGATCCCAAGCTTCAGAAAACGGCGGCCCTTCGTGCAGCTGAGCTTGTAATGGAACTTGCAGGTGGAAGCTTTAGGGGAATAAGGGATGAAAATCCAGTACCGTTTTCCCCGCCCAGGGTGAGATTTCGTCCAGACAGGATAAACAGGCTGCTAGGTACCCAGATACCGTCCCAGGAAATGTGCAAAATATTGAGCAGACTTGGTTTTCAGGTGGAGGAAAAAGACGGTTCATATGAAACCGTTCCCCCATCCTTCAGGACGGATATAAAGGCAGAGGAGGACATACTGGAAGAGGTGGCAAGGTGCCATGGATTTTCAAAGATTCCCACCTCCTCTCCTGTTGCAACCCTCATAGTTGAAAGGCCTGTATCCTTTAGACCTTTTCTAAACGGTGTCAGAAGGGAGATGAAGGGCCAGGGATTTAGCGAGATCATCTCCTACAGCTTCATAGGGCCGTCGGAGCTCAAGGGTCTTAATCTTAAGGATGAAGATGAAAGGATGAAGGCGGTCCGGTTGATGAATCCCCTTGCCGAAGACCAGTCCATAATGAGGACAAGCCTTGTTCCCTGTATGCTATCCACCATTTCGCGAAACATCCGGAGACGCAACCTGCAGCTTGCCCTTTTTGAAGTGGGAGCCGTGTTTATTGACAAGGGTCAAGGGGTTATTCCTGCAGAATATCAGAGGTGTTGTGCAGCCATGACAGGAAGGAGGTTTCCCAAGTCCTGGGCGTGGCCTGAGCGGGAGGCTGATTTTTTCGACATGAAGGGTGCTGTTGAAAACCTGCTTTTGTCCCTTGGTTGCAGGGATTTTGTCTTTGAACCTGCATCTGCCAACCTGGTTGAGCCATTTTATGAAGAGGGAACCCAGCTAAATATCAGGGCGGGAAAGAGCACGGTTGGAACCATGGGCCAGATCCATTTGGGTGTGGCAAAGGCCTTTGACATTTCCCAAAAGGTCTTTTTGGCAGATATTTCCCTTGACGCCTTGTCTAGGGTTGTGACCGCCGGAAAGGTCTTTGCACCTCTTGACAGATTTCCGTCTGTGGAAAGGGATCTTTCCATCATCCTGGACGATTCTGTGCGTGCCCAGGAGGTCCTCGATTTCATTCAGGAAAAGGCACCCCAAGGGCTTGTTTGTTTCTACATATTTGACGTTTACAAAGGAAAACAGGTCCCCAAGGGCAAAAAATCCCTGGGAATCCATTTTGTTTACAGGGCCAAGGATCGCACCCTTTCCGAGGAGGAAGTGGAAGCAGTGCACGAGCCTCTGCAAGAGGCCATATTAAAGGAGTTTGGGGGAATCCTCAGGGGCTGAAAATGAAACAGAAGAAGGGCGCCCTTACCAGGTTGGAGATATCTCAAAGAATAAGTCTTGAACTTGGTTTTTCAGTAAGGTCCTCCAGTAAGGTGGTAGGAAGCCTGTTCAAGGTCATGGAGCAGGCATTAAGTTCCGACGAAATCGTAAAAATAGTGCGTTTTGGCACATTTTCCCCCCTTTTAAAAAAATCCAGAAAGGGTATAAATCCTACTACAGGAAAAAGTATTTTGATACCGGCACGTAAGACCGTTTCCTTCAAGCCGAGTCCCTTGCTAAAAAAGAGGGTAAATGCTCAAAAAGGACCGCAAATATTACCGGATAGGTCAGGTTAGCGAGATGGTTGGGGTTAAGCCCCATGTATTGCGGTTCTGGGAAAGCCAGTTCAAATATATTCAGCCAAGAAGGATATCCAGGCAGCGTTTATATCGAAGCCAGGATGTAAAGATACTTAAAAGGATAAAGGAGCTCCTGTACAATGAGGGTTATACCATTGCCGGGGCCAAGAAGAAGATCCAACAGGAATTTTCCCAGCCCGATATCCAGCGTGTTGAGGCAAGAGATCTTGACAGCAAGGGTGTGCTTGAAGAAATAAGACAGGAACTCCTTGAGATAAAAAGGATTTTATCCCAAGACCATAATTAGCCAGAAATGATACAGAAACTTGACGAAGAACAGCTGAAAAGGCTTACAAAACTCAGAAAGAGGATAGATGGGATTGATCGTGAGATCGTTGACCTTCTCCAGGAAAGGCTCAAGGTTGCCGAGGAAATTGGAAGGACAAAGGCCAAGTCCCTGGCCCAGCCCCTTGATCCAGTGCGGGAACGTGAGGTCATCAACCACATCCTGGAGTATAACAAGGGCCAGTTTCCTTCAGATGGGCTCCAGGTTATATACAGCGAGATAATTTCCGCATGCAGAAATGCACAGCGGCCTGCAAAGGTGGGCTTTCTCGGCCCTGAAACCACCTTCACTCACATGGCAGCCACAGAGTTCTTTGGCCACGCGCCGGAATTCATTCCAGAATCCAACATCAAGGAGGTCTTTGAGGAGGTAGAGAGAAAACGCATAGACTTTGGCGTTGTACCAGTGGAAAATTCTGTTGAGGGCACGGTTGCCCTCACCCTGGACGGGCTGTGCGATTACGACATAAAGGTCTGTGGCGAGGTCTTTTTACCCATATCCCACGATCTCATAAACAAAAGCGGCAGGATAGACACTATCAGGCGAATACTTTCCCATCCCCATGCCCTTGCCCAGTGTCGTATCTGGCTTCAGCGCAACCTTCCCGCCGTCCCCACAGAGGAGGTGGTAAGCACTGCCCAGGCGGCAAGGTGGGCAGCAGTGGACCCATCCGTTGCTGCCATAGCAAGTCCGCTTGCAGCCCGCACCTACAACCTCTACACGGTTGCAAAGAGCATAGAGGACTTTGCAGGAAATACCACGAGGTTCCTGATCCTTGGACATGAATGCCCAAGGCCAAGCGGAAACGACAAGACATCCCTGCTCCTGAGCCTCGAGGACAGGCCAGGTTCCCTGTTCAGGCTCCTTGAGCCACTGGCACACAAGGGGATAAACCTTACAAAGATCCAGTCACGTCCTGTAAAGGATGAGCCCTGGCGCTATCTCTTCTATGTGGATATAGCAGGTCACATTGAAGATGAGCATGTAAGAGAAGGGGTGGAGGCCATAAAAAGCGGCTGTACCTTTTTGAAGTGGCTTGGGTCCTATCCCGTGGGGCTTAATAAATCGTCCTAAGAGTCTTCAGGAACAGCCTTCCCTTTTCTTTTTTGTTGCAACAAGGCTTCTAAGCAGTTTTGTCTCACTGTAGGGCTTTGAAAGGAAGTGATCCATGCCTGCCTCAAGGCAGAGCCTCCTGTTCTTTGTGCTTGCAGTTAGGGCAATTACCGGTATTGACTTGTATTGCTCCATCTTTTTTATCTTTTCCGTGAGCCTGTAACCGTCTGTATCTGGAAGATTTATGTCCATGAAGATGGCGTCGAATATGTGTTTTCTAACTGCATTAAGGGCGGCCTTGCCGGTAGATGCCACAACTGGCTTTATGGAGAACTTTTTCAAGAGTTCCACAACGATTCTCTGATTTATCCTGTCGTCTTCCACCACCAGCACCTTCAGGCCCTCTAGGCCTTCAGGAGTGATTGTCATATCATCCTGGGGTTCCTCCTCCCAGGCCAGGTAGCAGGACAACTGCTCTGCTTCCATTCCAAGAAGCCTTAGTACCTCGGATACAATCTGTTTGCCCTTTGAAGGCGACATGACAAAGCCAACCTGCTGTCTTCCTTGATCCCACTCGGAGACCTTGGCGCCGATTCGCATCATGCTTATTGCCGGAATGTCATAGTAAAGGAGGGGGTAGCGGGTGTTTGAAACGTGATCCTTCCAGCTGTCCGGTTCTTCTTTAACGCTTTCCCAGTCAACAAGCGCAATTCCCTTTTGGCTTTTAGAAACCTCCCGGTCAAGGACCTCCTGGGCATCCTCAAGGGCAGCTGCACGTGCTACCTTGAAGCCGCATCCACTAAGTCTTCTTGATACAAGGGCTGAAGAAAGCCCGCCTTTTCCCACCAGGCATGATACAGGGGTCGGAAATATGGGCTCTCCCCAGGAACGCTCTATTGGCAAGGCATGTACACAAAAGGAAAATTGTATTCTTTCATTCGGGGCGTTTTCCACCATGAGTTGACCACCGAGTTCAAAAAGAAGCCTTTGGCAGATGAGTATCCTGGGATTTCTGAGCACATCTTTTGGTTTCATGGCGTCTGCTGAGCAGTTTTTTACAAAAAGGGTAAAGCAGAGTTTTTCTGCCTTCTCCCCTTTTTTATATGAAACATTGAGCCTCAACTCCCTTGAGGCAAGTTGCCTCATGCTGTAGTTGCAAATCTGGGTGAGCACCTGTCGGATTCTTCCCCTTGGGCCAGAAAACCACTCTGGAATCTCCCTGTCAAAGGAAAGGGACATTTCTGCTTTCTTGGTCTTAAGAGGTCCTTCTATTGCCTCTTTGAGATTCTCAAGCAGGTCAGTTAGTCCAAAGGACTGGTTGATATTGGGAGAGTCGGTCTCGTCCTGGGAAAGCTCTATTATGTCGTCAAGGATGGTAAGAAGAGAGTTTGCCGACTTCTCTATCGTTTCAACGTAGTGTCTGGCCGCAGGCGATAAATCCTCCTTGGCCGCAAGCTCTGTCATGTTTAGGATGGTATTTACAGGGGATCTGATTTCATGGTGGAGGTCAGCCATAAAGGCCAAAAGAGATGCAGCAGGCCTTTTTTTCTTGTCCATGGCTTACACCCCCAGATTTAGTGTCAGATTTTGGTTCTTATTTGCGCCAGGTGGTCTCTTGCAGCCTCAAATTCCAGGTCTTCAATGAGGTTTTCAATCTGAGATATCTCCTGGTCAGAAATTGTGCTTTGTAGTTCTCCCTTGACTTTCCTCCATATATCTTCGCATTCAATATCGTTTAATTCGAGAAGTTCGTCAAGTTTAAGGAGAAGTTTTTTGAGTTCATTATGGCTTGCCGGGGCCTCTTTCTGGGTCTCTTCACGTGTCTCAGTGGGCCCTTCGATATTGGAAAGTGCCTTTTCAAGGTCTTTTATGTGTTTTTCTATCTCGTAAATGATATCTTTAAGCCCCTCATTACGCGCCTCTACGGC
>JALWYS010000038.1 GCA_027003115.1 Deltaproteobacteria bacterium
TTTACCGGGCTTGGCACACCCTTGAAATATCGCACGGGTCTAACGCAGGCATAGAGATCAAGGACCTGTCTCAAGGTCACGTTAAGGCTTCTTATTCCCTCCCCAACGGGAGTTGTAAGGGGCCCTTTTATTGCAACCACGTATTCTGAAATGGCATCCAACGTCTCCTGTGGTAGGTACTCGCCTGTCTTTTCCTTGGCCTTTTCTCCTGCATAAACTTCCTTCCAAGATATGGAGCGCTTTCCTTGGTATGCCTTTTCCACTGCCGCATCCAGGACCATCTTGGTCGCCCTCCAGATGTCAGGGCCTATCCCGTCTCCTTCAATGAAGGGGATTATAGGGTTGTCTGGGACGCTGATTGTTCCATCTGGATTGATTGTTATCTTCTCACCTGCCATTTGATATTCCCTCCTTGAATAAGCCTTGAATAAGATGGATGATTTCTGTAGTAAAAGCCGAGGCTCAATTAAAGTATCTCTTGGCCTTACAAGGCCGACACTGTAACTTATTTGATGGATTATTTGTAGCGTTTTTCTCACAAGGTGTTGCCGCTTTTTGCAGACCAGAGTCCGAGAAAAGGGATAATGGAGGATATATGCCAACTTTAGTGGTAAATCAGGGTGCCATTGGGGATCTTTTGATATCACTACCTGCCCTGAGGCTTTTAAGAAAGCACGTAGGGGATTTTACCCTTGCAGGGCAACCCGACAGGTGCCTTTTTCTGAAAAAAAGCGGAGAAGTCTCTTCTGTATTTCCTTCAAATTCTGCTGCCTTTGCCCAGCTTTTTTCTGGAACCATACCTCCCCATCTGTACTATTTTGATGACCTGTGGTGGTTCACAAGAAGGCGTGGCCTTGTTCCAACTATACTGATGATGCCCGATTCCAGGCTAAAGGCAAAGGTGATATTCACTGTGGATGAAGGACCAGATGAGACAAACTGCTCGGTTTTTCAGTTTAATCAGGTAAAGGCGCAGCTTATGGACGAAGACGCAGTGCTTTCCGATTTTACAGACCCGCTTGGATATTCAAGAAGCCCGAACGAACGTACCGGCTTTGATCTGGCTGTTCATCCAGGAAGTGGGAGTTCCAAGAAAAATCTTCCACTTCGCCTCTTTTTGGATGTGGTGGAAGATCTGCTTGGGAAGGCCAAAGGTATTGGCTGTTGTTTTATCCTTGGGCATGCTGAAGGAGATATTGCAAAGGAGGTGGAGGATTTCGCCTTAAGATGGGATGGCAGGGTCAAGATTGCAAGTGGCTTTGACCTTGGTGCCCTGGCAGACCTCCTAGGAAAGGTAAAGGTCTATTGGGGAAACGACTCTGGCATCTCCCACCTTGCTGCGTGGTGTGGTGCAAGAACATTTATCAATTTTGGCCCAACCAATCCAAGGCTTTGGGCGCCAGTGCTCGAAAATGCAACAACCTTGATGAGCAGTGCATCCTGCAGCCCGTGCGGCGACGGCTACAGGCGTTGCCAAGAGCCAGTTTGTCTTGAAAAGATAAGTAAGAACGAGGCAAAAAGTGTTCTATCCTTTGCCCTGGGCCTGTAGATATTGTTTTTGGCCTATATTCTTCCAAGCCGTTCCAGCTCTTCCTTGCACGGCAGACAGTAAACCGCCCAGGGTCTGACCTTAAGCCTTTCAAGGCATATCCAGTCCTGGCATTCGAGGCATCTGCCATATTCACCGTGACCGATGCGCCAAAGGGCCTGGCTGATTGCCTCAAGCTCCTTTTTCCTCGCCTCCATGACGCCAAGCACCACTTCTTCCTGAAGGTCTATTTGCGCAAGGTCCTCTTCGTCATTGACATCATTAATCAGTGAATGATACTCCTCACTCACTCTGGACTTAAGTTCATTCCTTATCTCTTCCCAAATTTCCTCCCTTTTTTTTTCAAGTATCTGCCTGAAGCCTTGTATTTCTTCTTGGGTTAGCGGTCTTCTGGTCCTGGCCATGTTGTCCTCCTCTTTTTAAAAAGAAACTAAGTGTTTTTTACATTTGGTCAAGTTTTGGTCTAGAATTTCGTAGCCTTTATTTCCTGAAAGGAATGAAATATCAAAGTTACCGACCATACCGCCATCTTAAACAGACAGTGGCTGGCTTTTAAATGAAAAAAATATTATTCAAAATAATTAGTTTTTTGATAAAATAGATATCATGAGAACTCAACTTTCGGAGTTAATTTTTCAGAAAATGTTCGGGATAATATATTGAAATAATTATTATATTTTA
>JALWYS010000039.1 GCA_027003115.1 Deltaproteobacteria bacterium
TGTTAAAGGCGGCAACAAGGACTATGAGGGTGAGAACAACGAACATGGCGAACTTTTCAAGCTCCATTGCGGAAAAAAGGTTCCTGCTCATCTGCTGCCAGTCCATTATCCAAAAGGGGTAACCAAGGAGCTTCTGAAGGGCCTTCACGAAACCGTCTGCCGCATAGATGTCAGAAATCTTCACCTCAAAGGCGTGTACTTTTTTTCCAATTCCGAGAAGTTTCTGGGCTGCCTTAAGCGGCATGAAGGCAAGGGACATGTCGTACTCGTACATGCCCATGGTCTGGACCCCACACACCCTTGCCATCCGTATTTTGGGCATCATACCTATGGGTGTTATGGTTCCGCTTGGAAGCACTATGCGTATGTAATCGCCTGCCCTTACCCCAAGGGTCAAGGCTAGCTCTTTTCCTATGAGAATGGGTGGCGGTCCATCTTTAGGATAGTCCCTGAAGGCCTCAACCCCCTTTCCCTGAAGGACCTTGCCAAAGGTAATGACCCTGCCCACACTGCCTGGGTCAACACCACGGATGGCAACTCCGCTTACCGCACGCCCGGAGCTAAGTAGCGCCTGTATGTACACAACGGGCGTTGCGGCAATGACGTGGGGAGCGCCCCCCTTTCCCCGCAATCTGTCCATAATGGATGAAAGCCTGCCCTCGGGCGCAACCTTCACCCCCTGGATAATCTTCTCAAGCCTTTCAACCGAGTCAAACGGCCCTTCGTAGCTCCTTATGAGAAGATGGGCGTTTACACCGAGGATCTTCTCCTTGAGGTGATTTTCAAAACCGGCCATTACGGCTATAACCACAATGAGGGCCATGACTCCTACGGCCACACCCCCTGTGGAAATGGCAGAAATCAAAGAGATGAACTTGTGCTGTTTCCTGGCCCTAAGATATTTGAGGGCCATGTAGAGTTCATATCTCATGAAAGCCTTCGTCAAGGGGAACGTCTTCCACCTTCAGGTCTTAACTGGGGAAAGAAAATGACGTCTCTTATGGAAGGAGAGTCGGTAAATAGCATCACCAGTCTGTCCACTCCGATGCCCTCCCCTGCTGCCGGGGGCATGCCAATCTCAAGGGCGCGTATGTAGTCGTAGTCCACCTCAGGCGGAATCTCCTCGTCATCGCCCCTTGATGCCACCTGCTCCTCAAAGCGCCTCTTCTGATCCCTTGGGTCGTTAAGCTCGGAAAAGGCGTTGGCGATCTCCCTTCCGCTTATGAAAAGCTCGAACCGGTCTGTAACAGAAGGATCTTTGGCGTTTCTCCTGGCAAGGGGCGAGATGTCCGTTGGGTAATGGGTAATGAAGGTGGGCTGAATGAGCTTTGGCTCAACAAGCAGGTCAAAGAGCTTAGTAAGGTATTTTCCAAGAACGAGGTCCTTTCCCATCTCCACACCGAGACCTTCAAGCCTTGCATTTAACGCCTCCTTATCGTCCAGCTCACCCTCTGGGATTCCGCCAACCTCCATAAGAGACTCACGCAGGGTCATCTTCTTCCACGGAGGCGTCATGTCTATCTGGTTTTCCTGGTAGGTAAACCTTGTGCTGCCCTTTATGTCCAGGGCGATCTGGGCAAAGAGCTCCTCTGTTCTCACCATTAGGTCCTCAAAGGTAGCATAGGCCTCGTAGAACTCGAGCATTGTGAACTCGGGATTGTGCTGAAGGGAGATGCCCTCGTTTCGAAAGTTCCTGTTAAGCTCAAAGACCCTTTCAAAGCCCCCAACAAGGAGCCTTTTAAGGTAAAGCTCAGGGGCAATCCTCATGAAAAGGTCTATTCCCAGGGCGTTGTGATGGGTGACAAAGGGCCTTGCGGTCGCACCGCCCACGATGGACTGCATCATGGGGGTCTCCACCTCGAGGAAACCGTTTGAGGTGAAGTAGTGCCTGAGCATCTGGATTATGCTTGCCCTGGCCTTGAAGGTCTCCGCCACATCCTGGTTCATGATGAGGTCCTCGTAGCGCCTCCTGTAGCGAAGCTCCTTGTCCTTTATGCCGTGGTACTTCTCGGGAAGAGGACGCAAGGACTTTGTTACAAGCCTTATCCTGTCCGCCTCAATGGTGAGCTCATTGGTCTTTGTGCGGAAAAGGCGCCCCTCCACCTCCACTATGTCTCCAATGTCGAACTTCTTGAATATCTGGTACTTATCCTTGCCCACCCTGTCACGCATAATATGGATCTGGATGGAACCGGATGCATCTTTTATTGTAAAAAAGGCGGCCTTTCCAAAGCGCCTTAAGGCCATGATACGCCCTGCAACCCGGAAGGAGTCCTCCACCTTTTCAAGGGCCTCATTGTCATAACCTTCATAGACCTTTTTTATGGCCCCGGCCCTTTCTGGAAGTGGCACATCGTTTGGGAAAAGGTCAACTCCAAGCCTTTCAAGCTCCTCAGCCTTTTGCCGCCTCTGCTTTAATATCTGACTTTCTTCGCTCAATTTTTTAAAACTCCTTAAACTTTTGCCAGACCCCTTAAGGCCTGTTAAAATTTTCTAAAACGGCTTTGTGACAGCTTGCAATTCTTAGTGTACTCTTTAATTTGAGTCAAGTTTCGTCAAAAATGTGCCGAATAATAAGATTGACTTTACTTACCTTTGTAATTACAATATGTATACCCATTGGGCCTGTACAGCGTCTATTTTACCTCTGAATTACGGTCTTATATCAAGGAGAATTCAAATTTTCCCAGAAATATCATGAAGGCATCTATTATAAAAATTGGCAATTCTAAAGGCATTCGCATTCCAAAGCCTATAATTGAGCAGTGTGGCTTTAACCGCGAGGTGGAGATGGAGGTCCATAAAAAAAAGCTCATCATAAGACCTGCCAAGAGACCTAGGAAAGATTGGGAGAAGGCTTTCAAGGCCATGGCCGGAGACCGAGATGATAAAACGATATATCTCCCAGCCAGCAAGTGGGATGAGGATGAATGGGAGTGGTAGTAAACAGATTCGATGTCTTCCTGGTCAGCCTGGATCCCACAGTAGGTCATGAGATCAAGAAAACAAGGCCTTGTCTCATTATCTCCCCTGATGAAATGAACCACAACATCTCCACGGTTATTGTTGCCCCCATGACAACAAAGGGAAAAGGGTATCCCACCAGGGTTGCCTGTTCGTTTCAGGGGAAAAGGGGGCAGATTGTACTGGACCAGATACGCACTATTGATAAGGATCGTCTTGTAAAGAGGCTGGGAACAATCAGCAGGGGTGCACAAAAAAAAGTGCTGGATATTCTTCAGGAAATGTTTGCACCTTGATTATGAAGCAAAAATAATCGTTGTTGGACCTTTGGACCTACTTCAATGCATTAAATTTCAATGCATTAAATAATGAGGATGTAGTAAGGAAAGCAATTTGTCGCTCCTTAAAAGATACAAAAGGCCCATCCTGGTGGCTGTCTGGATGGCAGTTATCTTCACGGGCTCCTCTGTCCCCGGGGATGACATGCCCTCTGATCTTCCCCCGGACTACCTCATGCACTTTCTGGAATATTCTGTCCTTGGAGCTCTTGCCTTTTGGTGGGCCTCAAGGGATCTTTTCAGGGCAGGCGTCCGGTTGCCAATTCTTTTTACAACGGTTTTTTGTTCTCTCTATGCGGTGCTGGATGAGATACACCAGTTTTTTGTACCTGGAAGGTGCATGGACCCAAGAGATTGGTTTGCAGATACCCTTGGGGGCTTGGCAGGTGCAGTGATCCTCATGCTTCTGTTTACTTCTCTTGAGGGTTGAGGCCATGGACAGCCAGGTCAAAAAGGCAATAACAGACGTTATTTCCGTCTTTAAGGGGGCAAAGGAGGCTGGTCTTAAACAGGTGCCCCGCACTTACCTCGAAAAAATCGTCCGTATTGAGAATGAGATAGAAAAATTGCGAAAATCCCCAAAAAAAACCGCCATTTCACTAGAGTCTGTAGACCTTCTGACCCTTGAAGAGATGGTCAGGAAATGCACCCTTTGCGAGCTTAGCAAGGGCCGAAAAAACACTGTATTCGGGGAAGGCTCAAACCACCCCATACTCATGCTCGTTGGTGAGGCCCCTGGCAGGGAGGAAGACATACAGGGAAGGCCCTTTGTAGGAAGGTCAGGTGAGCTTCTGACAAAGATGTTAAGGGCAATCGGCCTTGAACGAAAAGAGGTCTTCATAACAAGCGTAATAAAGTGCCGCCCTCCAAGAAACCGTACCCCAAGAAAAGAGGAGATAGAGGCATGCCTCCCCTACCTTCTCAAACAGATAGAGCTTCTTGACCCAAAGCTCATCCTCTGCCTTGGCGCAACCTCTGCAAAGGCCCTTCTAAAAACCGAAGCCTCCCTTTCAAAGCTAAGGGGCCGCTTCCACGACCTTGACGGCAGAAAGATCATGGTCACGTATCACCCCGCATACCTTTTGCGCTTTGGCGGCTCAAGGCTCATAGACCTGAAAAAACAGGCCTGGCACGACCTTCAGATGCTTCAAAGGGAATATGAAAAGATCAAAGGGGAGATGGAAAATTAAAGGTAAACTCTTTGCATTCTGCCTTCTTTTTGCCTTATGTTCACTTATTTGTGCGCAAGTTTCAAAGGCAAAGGTTGGGCCTCAAAAAAAAGGCCCTGACACTCATCTTGAAAAAGCCCGTCAGGACAAAGCGCAGGTTCTTACAGGCCCTGTCATTGCAGTAAGGATTGACTCTGCCATAAACCCTGCCTCCATGGAGCTTTTAAAAAGGGGAATAAACAAGGCAAAGAGGGAAAGGGCCTCTCTTTTTCTCATCATACTTGATACCCCTGGAGGGCTTGTTACGTCCGTACGGAAAATGATCCAGCTGGTCATGTCCTCTCCGGTTCCTGTTGCGGTCTTTGTATATCCGCCAGGGGCAAGGGCCGCCTCTGCCGGCGCCCTTCTTACCCTTAGCGCAGACATTGCCGCCATGGCCCCTGGCACAAACATTGGGGCAGCCCACCCTGTCACCATTGGCAAGGAGATGGAGGCAAACAGCACCATGTCAAGGAAGGTGGAAAATGACCTTGCGGCCCTTGCGGTAAGCATTGCCATGAAACGGGGGAGAAACGCCAAATGGGCAGAAGAGGCGGTGAGAAAGAGCGTTTCTGCGCCGGCCCAGGAAGCACTCAAACTCCACGTAATAGACGTGATTGCCAGGGATGTCCCGGATCTCATGAAAAAGCTGAGAAAACGCCCCATAAGGCTTTCAGACGGAAGAATAGTCATAGTGGCCCCGGAAAATCCCAAACCTATTTTTTTAAAGGAAAGCATAAGGGAAAAGGTGCTAAAGGTGATTGCAGACCCAAACATTGCCTACATCCTCTTGATGATAGGCATGGTTGGGCTTTATTTTGAGCTTGCCCACCCAGGCGTGATACTTCCAGGCTCTGTTGGCTCCATCTGTCTCCTTCTTGCCCTTTACGCACTTCACACCCTTTCTGCAAGCACCACTGCGGTCCTGCTGATACTCCTTGCCTTTGTGCTCTTCGTCCTCGAGCTTTTCATAACCAGCCACGGGATACTTGCCATCTCTGGGGCCATTGCCCTGGCCATTGGCTCCCTGATGCTTTTTGACTCCCATGGCACCATTTACATATCTGCATCTGTTCTCTGGCCCACACTTCTTTTTGTAATCCTCTTTTTCGTAACCATTGCCATACTTGCCGCAAGGGCCACCTTTTCAAGACCAAAGACTGGCCAGGAAGCCCTTTTGGGAGAGCCAGGGGTGGTAAAAAAACGCCTTTCTCACAACAGGTTCCAGGTCTTTGTTCACGGAGAGCTGTGGGAGGCCCTTGGTCCTGATGACCTTAAGGAAGGTCAGGAGATAGAGGTTTCGGGGGTAAGGGGTCTCAGGCTCGAGATAAAACCAAAGGAGGAATAGCCATGCCTTTTGCACTGATCTTTATTGTCTTTTTTACCATTGTCTTTCTTGCCTCTTCCATAAGGGTCCTAAAGGAGTTTGAACGGGGTGTGATATTTCGCCTCGGACGGGTACTCAAGGCAAAGGGCCCAGGGTTAATCATACTCATCCCCGTTATCGATAAGATGAAAAAGGTGGATCTAAGAACGGTTACCCTTGACGTTCCACCCCAGGACATAATCACAAAGGACAACGTTTCCGTAAAGGTGAGCGCAGTGGTATACTTCAGGGTCCTTGACCCGGTGGCAGCGGTCATAGAGGTGGAAAACTTCTACTTTGCCACCTCCCAGCTTGCCCAGACCACCTTGAGGAGCGTTTGCGGCCAGGAGGAGCTGGACAGTCTCCTGTCTGAAAGAGAACAGATTAATGCTAAGATACAAAGCATACTTGATCAAGACACTGAACCCTGGGGTGTAAAGGTCAGCAAGGTTGAGGTAAAGGAAATAGACCTTCCAGACGAGATGAAACGGGCAATGGCAAAACAGGCAGAGGCAGAAAGGGAAAGACGCTCAAAGATAATAAACGCAGAAGGTGAGTTCCAGGCGGCTCAGAAGCTTGCAGATGCGGCCCGAATAATAGAAAGCGTGCCAGCTGCCCTTCAGCTAAGGTACCTTCAGACCCTAAGGGAGGTCTCCCAGGAACACAGCTCCACCATACTTTTCCCCATACCAATCGACCTTGTAAAACCCTTTCTTGAAAAATTTTCATCAAGTCCAAAAGACCGAGGTTAGGAAATGGAAGCAACACCCCAGAAACAGCCCCTCATTCCCATTGACTGGAACAGCGCAGATCTTCCCACAATGCCTTCCATAGCGCAGAAACTTATTTCCCTTTTGTGCCAGGAAGATGTGGAGACAAAGCAGCTTTGCGATCTCATCTCCCAGGACCCGGCGCTTACCGCAAAGCTCCTTCAGATTGCAAACAGCGCCCTTTACGCCTTGAGCGCAGAGGTCACCTCCATCAAGCAGGCAGTGGTCCTTCTCGGACATCAGGAGGTCATCCAGCTTGCAATAAGCAGCCTCCTTGCCAAAAGATTTCTTACTGTTCCGTCAAATCTAAAGGCTGAGGCAGAAAGGCTCTGGCGGCACCTTATGACCACGGCAATACTTGCCCAGGATTTTGAATCCGACATCGAGGAGCCGGACCTCTACACCCTTTCAATGCTTCACGACGTGGGCTGGCTTGTGCTCATGTCCCAGGGGCCAACCGTTTTCCAGTCCATATCCCAGGAGAAGGAAAAGACACTGGACGAGATTCAGGGAAGCTGGGGCGTTGACCATGAACTTTGGGGGGCAAAGCTCCTTGAAAAGTGGGGCCTCCCTGAGCCCTTCCAGGTAACGGCATTCCGCCATCACGACCCCTTTAAAGACGCCGCACCTCCCAAGTACCTTCTCATAGTAAGCCTGGCAAACTTTCTTGCAAGCGCCATGGGAAACGGGCTTCTTGATACGCTGACACCTGAGCCTTCCGACACCCACCTCCAGCATCTTGGCCTGGACAGGGAGACCCTTTCGGAGATGATGGAGTGGGCCTTTTCAGAGAAAGAAAAGATTGATCTTAAGTGCAAGCTAGTGGTCTAGCCCGTTTTTTCACGGCCATTTGAGACTTCTAAAGACCTTGACAACCAAAAGCGGCCACCTTATTATTTGCCGTGGATTTTACACGGGGCGGGAATAACTCAGTGGTAGAGTGCAACCTTGCCAAGGTTGAAGTCGCGGGTTCGAATCCCGTTTCCCGCTCCA
>JALWYS010000040.1:0-1219 GCA_027003115.1 Deltaproteobacteria bacterium
CGAACCCTTGCCACCATAACCGCAACCGGCCAGCCTGTTTATCAAAGGGGCTTTGAACCCCTGCCAGATGGGTTCACCCACGTTCCCCCAAACGACATCAGGGCTCTCGAGCTTGCAGCAGGAAAACGCACTGCTGCCATCCTTATGGAGCCCATACTTGGGGAGGGTGGGGTAATGCCTCTTGACAGGAGCTTTGTCTCTGCTGCAAGAAGGATAGCCAGTGAGCTTGGGGCGCTACTCATCTTTGATGAGGTGCAGGTTGGAATGGGCCGGACTGGGACGCTTTTTTGCTACGAGCAGACAGGTGTTGAGCCAGATGTCATGTGCCTTGCCAAGGCCCTTGGAAACGGCCTTCCCATCGGGGCCATGCTTGCAAGAAAAGAGGTCATGGAGCACCTTGGCCCAGGCACCCACGCCTCCACCTTTGGCGGAAACCCCATCTCCTGTGCTGCTGCAATTGGGGTGATGAGGATTCTGACTGAAACGGATGTGCTCGAGCAGGTAAGAAAGAAGGGAGAGTATTTGAGAGAAAGGCTTGAAGGCCTTTCTGCCAGGTACGGTGTCATTAAGGAAGTTAGGGGCATGGGGCTCATTCAGGCAGTGGAATTTCACTGGGAGTTTCCAGGCCTTGCCACATACCTCCTTGATAGGGGCTTTCTGGCCATAGTGGCCCATGGGCGGCTCCTCAGGCTTCTTCCTCCCTTTGTCATAGAAAATGAACACATTGACCTTCTGGTAGAGGCCCTTGAGGGCTTTTTGAAGAAACAGGCAACATAAGGTGAAGTGATCAAGAATCTTTTTTGGAGTTTAATATGAAACAGAGCGTCAGACATTATCTCCAGGTGGCGGATCTAGACAGGGAAACGCTTCTTTCCCTCCTGGACAGGGCTATGGAACTAAAGAGGATGCAGAAGGAGGGCAAGGTGTATGCACCTGCTTCTGGAAAGGTGCTTGGGATGCTTTTTGAAAAGGCATCCACCCGCACCAGGGTCTCCTTTGAATCAGCCATGTTTCGCCTTGGCGGAAGTGTTTCCTTCATGGCAAGACGGGATCTTCAGCTAGACAGGGGAGAGCCCCTAAAGGATACGGCCAGGGTCCTTTCCCGCTACCTTGACTGTCTCGTGGTTCGGACCTTTGGGCAAAGTGTGGTGGAAGAGCTTGCCAGGTGGTCTGATATACCTGTCATAAACGGCCTTACAGACTCCCACCACCCCTGCCA
>JALWYS010000040.1:1229-7547 GCA_027003115.1 Deltaproteobacteria bacterium
TTTCAGATGTCATGACGGTAATGGAGGCAAAGGGCAGGGACCTATCACGCCTGAAAGTCGCCTGGGTAGGGGACGGAAACAACATGGCCCAGTCGTGGATACAGGCGGCAGCAAAAATCGGCTTTCCCCTCTACCTTGCCTGCCCCAAGGGATATGAGCCAGACGACGAGATACTTTCCAGGGCGCGTTCAGAGGCAAGCTTTCCCATCGAGGTAATGGAGGACCCTGTTGCTGCCGCAGAGGATGCCGATGTTATTAATACAGACGTTTGGGCAAGCATGGGCCAGGAGGAAGAGGCAGAGGAAAGAAAAAAGGTCTTCATGCCCTTTCAGGTAAATGAGGCGCTATTAAAACATGCAAAGCCCGACTGCATTGTGCTTCACTGCCTTCCTGCCCACAGGGGCGAGGAGATAACAGAAGAGGTTCTTGAAGGGCCACATTCAGTTGCCTGGGACCAGGCAGAGAACAAGATGCACATCCACAAGGCAGTTCTTGAATGGGCAATGAGGCTCAGGGATTAAGGGGTGTTTTATGAATAAAGGGGATGTCAAAAAAATAGTTCTTGCATATTCAGGCGGGCTTGATACCTCGGTTATCCTCAAATGGCTCCAGGTGAATTACGGCTGCCCGGTTGTGGCCTATGCCGCGGACATTGGCCAGGATGAGGACTGGGATGCGGTGAGAAAAAAGGCCGTGGATACCGGGGCAAGCGAGGTTTACATAAGGGACCTGAAGGAGGAGTTTGTCCGGGACTTCTGCTTTCCCATGTTCAGGGCAAATGCCATATATGAAGGCGTCTACCTCCTTGGGACATCCATTGCCAGGCCCCTTATTGCAAAGGAGCAGATAGAGATCGCAAGGAAGGAAGGGGCAGATGCGGTGAGTCACGGGGCCACAGGAAAGGGCAATGACCAGGTACGTTTCGAGCTTACCTACATGGCCCTTGAGCCCTCCATAAAGATAATCGCCCCGTGGAGGGAGTGGGACCTTAATTCCCGCACTAGACTTATTGACTTTGCAAACAAGCACAACATCCCCGTTCCAGTTACAAAGAAGAAGCCCTACAGCATGGATGCAAACATGCTTCATATCAGCTATGAAGGCGGGATACTCGAAGACCCTTGGGCCGAGCCGCCCGCGGACATGTACACCTGGACAAAAAACCCGGAAGATGCTCCGGACAGGCCCACTTACATCGAGATAGAATTTGAAAAGGGTGACCCTGTTGCCCTTGACGGAAACCCCTTGACCCCGGCAAAGATGCTTTCTGCCCTTAATGAAATAGGAGCAGAAAACGGGGTCGGAAGGGTGGACCTTGTAGAAAACCGCTTCGTGGGCATGAAGTCAAGAGGGGTTTACGAGACCCCTGGGGGCACCATAATACGCACGGCCCACATGGCCCTTGAATCCATCACCCTTGACAGGGAGGTGATGCACATAAGAGAGGGCCTCATACCAAAGTACTCAGAGCTTATCTACTACGGGTTCTGGTATGCCCCTGAAAGGCAGATGTTACAGACCATGATAGACGAGACCCAGGAGCGGGTTACAGGCACAGTGAGGCTCAAGATATACAAGGGAAACTGCATAGTGACAGGGAGAAAATCTCCCTTCAGCCTATATGAGCCAGAGTTTGCAACCTTTGAGGAAGACGAGGTTTACAGCCAGAAGGACGCAGAGGGCTTCATAAGGCTCCAGGGGCTCAGGCTCAAGATAAGGTCGCTTCTGGAAGGGAAAAGAAAGACGTAAAGGGGCCTGGTAACAAGGACAAAGGCGTGGAGAACAGGCAGGAAAGACGAAGGTTCATAAGGGTCCCCTTTGAGACCGAAATGGTTGTAAGGAACCTTGAGACAGGAAAGGAGATAAGGTCCCTTCGTTCAAAGGACATATCCCTTAAGGGCATCTACTGCTTTACCAGCCAGCCCTTTCCTCCAGGAACTCCCTGTTCCATAAACCTTCGTCTTACAGGCACAAGTTCCATGCTCTGGCTGCACATTGAAGGCCAGGTTGTGAGAAAGGACGCTTCTGGCATGGCCCTTTCCTTTGATGCCATGGATATAGACGTCTTTATCCATCTTAAAAACATCTTATATTATAACTCAGGCGATCCAGACAGGATCGACCAGGAAATCAAGACACTTTAATACCTTTTGGAGAGAAAATGAGAAAAAGACAGGTTTATTACTATAGCAACATGACACCCTTTGCTGCCTTGGGCTTTGGCCTTTTGGCTCTTGGTGCTTTTTTCCTCACCCTTCCCATACTGATTGGTGCCTTCGTGGTATTTGGAACCGTTGGCGCATACGTTGCCTGGAGGCTTACCAGGGCAATCAAAAAGGCTGAGGAAGAGATGCTTAAACACCAGCAGGAAATGGCTAAGCAGGACCTACACGATGATTTCATAATAGACATTACACCACAGTCCGAAGAACCCCATTCTTTGGATCATGAGCGGTTTTGATCCGGTAGCAAGCTCTGTCGCACTTAGGCTCAAGGAGCCTGTCCTGGGGGACAACCGGAGCCCTGAAAAGCGCCTCCGTGATGCACTCACCCAGGAGTTTGGCCCGGGCCCCTTCCATCTTCCCCTGGAGGTTGCCCGCAGGCTTCCTGAAGAGCTTTCTTCTGCAGGTTTCAGTGTCAGTGCACTGCTCACAAGGGACCAGTGCGGCTGGCGGATTTGCGCATGCAGGCCCCTTGAGAGCCCCGGAAGGGTGCTGGGGCTGGCCGTGGATCTTGGCTCAACCTCTGTGGTCTTTTACCTGGTGGACCTTGTTTCCGGAAAGACGCTAGGGACCCTTTCAAGGGAAAACCCTCAAAGGGCCCACGGTGAAGACATCCTGGACAGGATCATGTTTGCCCAAAGGGGAGGCCTTGGCGAGCTTCAAAAAGAGGTGGTGGATCTTTTTAACGATTCCATAAAGGAGATTTGCTCAAAGTGCGAGGTAGATGCCCAGGACATCCTCTTTGTAAGCGTTGCAGGAAACACCACCATGTGCCATTTCCTTCTTAGGCTCGACCCCAGTAACATCTGCAAGGAGCCCTACATCCCTGCGGTAAACAGGTTTGACTTCGTAAGCCCTTCGGAGCTTGGCCTTGAAATAAATCCCCAGGCCTCCATCTACGTGCTTCCAAATGTGGGAAGTTACTTTGGAGGTGATCTCATTGCTGGAATCCTTGCCTCGAAGATGGCAGAGCGCCAGGAGATTTCTCTTTTGGTGGATGTTGGAACCAACGCAGAGGTGGTGCTTGGAAACAAGGACTGGCTCGTTGCATGTGCCGGCGCCGCAGGCCCGGCCCTTGAGGGAGGCATCCTTTCTTGCGGAATGAGGGCACAGCCAGGGGCCATCGAACGCGTGGAGATAGATCCAAAGGACCTTTCCGTTCATATAAAGACCATTGGGGATGAGAAGCCAAGGGGCCTTTGCGGCTCTGGAATAATCGACCTTCTGGCAGCCATGTTCGAGGCAGGCCTTGTGGACCAGACGGGAAAGCTCATGGTTGACAAGGACCCGGCCAGGATGAAACAGATTGGTCACGAGTGGGCCTATGTGGTTGTCTTTGAGTCAGAAACGGCAGACAACAAACCCGTTTACATCACCCAGAGCGATATAAAAAATCTCATCCGTTCAAAGGGGGCCATGTACACCATACTGAACGTTGTTATACAGAGCGTTGGTATCACCTTTGACGACATAGAAAACTTCTTCGTGGCCGGGGCCTTTGGAAACTACATCGATCCCAAAAAGGCCATTGCCATAGGAATGCTACCAGACATCCCCCTAGAAAAGTTCAAGCCCCTTGGAAATTCTGCGGGGAGGGGTGCGGTCCGCGTGCTCCTTGAGCAAAAGTCCCTGGAGAAGATGGATGAGATCTGCGAAAAAATCACCTACCTGGAGATGAACGTGAGGGGGGATTTCATGAACCAGCTGACTGGCGCCCTTTTCCTGCCCCATACGGACCTAAGCCGCTTTCCAAACGTTGCCAAAAGGCTTAATCTGAGCTGACTTCTGAAATTGGTGTCTAGGAGAAGATTTCGAAATGGACCTGATATTCATTGGAATGGGCGGCTTTTTTGGAGCCATTTCCAGGTATCTTGCCGCCTCCTTCGTACACAGGCTCTTGGGGCCTGGCTTTCCCTATGGGACCCTTTTCGTAAACGTTGTGGGAAGTTTTTTCCTTTGTCTTTTTCTCCCGTTGAGTTTACAAGTGTATCAAATATCCCCAGAGGTCAGGGCGGCCGTGACTGTCGGTTTTTGCGGGGCATTTACCACCTTTTCCACCTTCAGTTTCGAGACCCTGTCCCTGCTCCAGGATGGATACAATACCGTGGCCTTTCTTAACGTATTTGGAAACCTGTTCCTGTGTCTTCTGGCGGGCTGGCTTGGGTTTGTCGTAAGTCGCCTCATGGGATGAAAAGGGAGGCAAGATGACCACCACGCGCTTAGAGGGAGACCAGATGTGCATGCGCATCTACATTGGGGAAAAGGACAAGTTCAAGGGAAAGCCCCTCTACAAGGCCATCCTGGACTATCTTAAGGAAAGCGACATAGCTGGAGCAACGGTTTACAGGGCCATGGCCGGATATGGACCAAACAGCTACTTTCGAACAGTCAATCTGCTCTCCCTTTCGGTTGATTTGCCCATAGTGGTGGAGGTGGTGGATGACCCTGTAAAGATCGAAAAGGTCCTGCTTGGTCTGGACAAGATGATACCTGCGGGAATGATAACCTTGCAAAATGTACATGTTCTTACCTACAAGAAGCGATAGGCTTTCTATCCAGGAGAAATAGGATGAGACAGCGTTTTTCCTTTCTTGTCTGCATGGACAAGGACCTTGCAAGAAAACTTCAGATATTTGGCATTGTGCTTTGCTTGATCGGCATCCTTGGCATTTTGGCCCCAAAGCTCATTGCGGTTGCCGTCTCCCTAGTGATAGCACTGATGCTCATCCTTACAGGCGTGGTTTTGTGCCTTTTTACCTACCTCACCGGCCAAAGGGACAGGGTTTCCTGGCTCAAGGCTTTAAGCCCCCTTATTCTTGGCGTATTCATAGCGCTTAAGCCCTTTGCCCTTGTGGTGGTACTGGGGATAGCCATCTTCATCTATTTCATCCTCGACGGGGTGGCAAGTATCACCCTGGCCCTTGAGCTTAAACCGCACAGAGGCTGGCTCTTTCTGTTTGTGAGCGGAATAGTGTCCCTGGCACTTGCAGCAGGCTTTATAATGTTCTGGCCTTACAGCACCCACTGGTACCTTGGCTGGATGGTTGGAATAAGTCTTCTTATGGACGGGATCTTTCTGCTTCTACTTTCGAAAAATGCCAGGGAGTGTGACTTCCCGGATATTGGGTAGAATTTCTGCAGCGCTGGCCAGTTCTTATGGGCCTGAAGAGGAGGTTGAATTGGAAGAGGGCTGGCATACCCTTGCCTTTAATTCCTCAAGGCTCAGGTATTCGTAAACGTCATCAAAGGGCCTGTTTGATGGTACACCAGCGTTGTCGGCAGGGAAGAGATCCCCGCTGCATCCGTAGTCAAGTATTCCAACCTGTCCGCCTGAAATGGCGCTTATCTGGCGGTTGTAATCTGGCCCCTTCGAGGCAACAATACACGCCACGTTGGAAACGATGTTCCCTGTGGAACATGCGCCCCCGCCGGAGCCCACATACAGAATCACTGACATGTTGGTTGCGTTTACGCTGCAGACACTGGTTGAGCTTGAAAGGGCAGGTGCGGTTATTAGAAAAAGCTGGTTCCCCCAAGGGTCCTGCCTGTGGGCAAGGCTTGTAAGCGTGGGAAGTCTGCCGCCATTAATCATGGCGTAGCCTATTATCTCGTCTCTTGCCCTTTGAACCGTCTGTCTTCCACTTTTTAGCTTGTCTCTTTTTATCATGGACATCATAAGTGGCGCCAAGGTCCCGATAATGAGGCCCACGATCACCAGCACAATTGCGATTTCCACAAGGGTGAATCCCTTTTTATCTGCAGGTCTGCTGGTGTATTTCCATGTCTGATATAAAGACATAAACGTCATCTCCGGTTGAAAGGTCCAGGCTGCTTCCAGACTGGATGTAGTCAAAGGCCCTGTTTGGCCCGGCGCTTATCAAAATCCATGCTATGTTGTTCCTCAAATCCGTGGCAGAAAGTCTCACTGTCAGGCTGCCAGGGGTCTGGGCTGTACAGTTGACACCCTGGCCTGCGGCTCCTGTGACAAACCTCAGGCTGTTGCCCCAAGGGTCCCCCTTTGAGCATGAATTGGTGAAATAAAGGGTCGAGGGAATCCTTTTGGATAAAACCAGGTAGTCCATGAGGCAGTTGTTGG
>JALWYS010000041.1 GCA_027003115.1 Deltaproteobacteria bacterium
GTCCAGATCGTCAAGCAGGTAACAGAAAACATTGTTGCCCAAAGCCCCAATGCAGTGATAGTGGTGGTGACAAACCCAATAGATGCCATGGTTTACACGGTGTTCAAGGTGTCTGGCTTTCCAAAGAACCAGGTGGTGGGCATGGCAGGGGTTCTTGATTCTGCCCGCTACAGGACGTTTCTTGCCCAGGCCCTGGGTGTTGCCCCAAAGGACGTGACAGCCCTGGTTATGGGGATCCACGGGGATAACATGCTTCCCCTTACAAGACTTGCAAGTGTTGCCGGGGTTCCCGTTGAGGAGCTCCTTTCGAAGCAGGAGCTTGAAAAGATTGTAAAACGCACCCAGACAGGCGGGGGCGAGATCGTCCAGCATCTTAAGACAGGAAGCGCCTTTACAACGCCTGGTCTTTGCGCCATAGAGATGGCCCAGGCGGTCCTTTGGGATGAAAAGCGGGTTCTTCCCTGCGCTGCCTACTTGGAGGGAGAGTTTGGAATAAGTGGTGTTTTTCTGGGCGTTCCAGTGGTGCTTGGAAGATCAGGAGTTGAAAGGATCGTTGAGTTTGCCCTTATGGATGAAGAACGCGCAGCCCTTGAAAAATCAGTGGAGGCAGTAAGGCGTCAGGTTGCAGCAACCGGTCTTTGATGGAGCTCAAGGGCCAAAAGAGGCTTTACATAATTGGGTCCCTTTGCCTTTTCCTGGGGCTTTTGATCCTTGTTTTTTCTGTTTTTCACATTAAGGAAAAGGGAAAGGGGTTGATACTCACGCGCCTTTCCCTTTCTGAGATTCCAGGTAACTGGTGCCAGAGGCCAGAAAACATAAGGGAGGGAATTCGCACCTCCATCTCCATCCTTTCATCCAGTAATCAGCGTTATTTTCCACTTTTTGGAAGAAAAATAGACAAAAAGGAGTTACTTCACGCCCTAAAGCTTCTTGAAAGACGCCTTGACAAAGGAAGTGATCTGAAGGGCGCCTTGGATGGCATCTTTGAACCCTTTGAGCTTGTAGAAGGGGGCAAAGAGAGGAGGGGGCTTGTAACAGGCTACTTTCAGCCGCGCCTAAAAGGCTCTCTTTTAAGGACCGCCGACTTTTCGGTACCAGTCCTTGGATGGCCAAGGGACCTTATACAGGTGCGCCTATGGGATTTTGACAACTCTCTTCCCAAAAGGAGCCTTTGGGGAAGGCTTGAAAACAAAAGACTTGTCCCCTATTACTCGCGCTCTGAGATAGATAAGAGACTTAAGGATCGTCTTGAGTCCATGCCTGTCATTTGCTGGCTTAAGAGTCCGGTGGACCTTCTCGAACTTCAGATCCAAGGCTCAGGCATAATAGAGGCGGGAAATGAGACTCGCTTTATCCACTATGCTGCAAGTAACGGAAGGCCCTATGTAAGCCTTGGCCGCCTTCTCATAAAGGAGGGAATTTTCCCTAAAAAGGGCCTGGACTGGCCTTCCATCAGGAAATGGGCTGAGGAAAATCCAGGGCTTTTTAACAGTTTTTTGTCAAAAAATGAGCGCTACGTCTTCTTTAAATGGGAAAAAGAGGGGCCAGTTGGCTGTTACGGAAGGGTTCTTGTGCCTGGCGTCTCCTCTGCCTTCGATAGACGCGTCTTTCCCCCGGCAGTCCCGCTTCTTGTAAGACTTGAGCTTCCTGAGACAGGAAAAAGCCCCAAGTGGCTTAGGGGCAGGGTAGGAGAAGAGAAAACCCTTTTTGTCCTTAATCACGACACAGGAAGTGCAATCAAGGGGCCACTTAGGATGGATCTATATGCTGGAACAGGTGAGGCTGCCGGAGAGCTTGCAGGACACCTTAAAAGCAGGGCCAGGATGATTGTCCTTCTTCCTGCCAGTTCCCTTAAGTAGTGGGGCTACTGAATCATTCTCCTTTTAAGCAGGATTACTGCTAACCAGCTTGATAAGAGGGTAAAGCCAAGGATTATCAGAAGCTCGAGCTCAATGGGCATGGTCTGGTTGAACCTTCCGTAGCAAAGCATCCTTGAAAGGTCCACTATGTTTGAAAGCGGAAGGAGCATAAGTACGTTTCTAAGGGCAGGGGCAACAGCCTTTAAGGAAAAAAATATCCCGGAAAACAAAAAGAGCGGTGTGATTACAAGGGAGGTAAAGTAGTTAAAAAAGTCGTAGTTTGTTGCAATGGCAGTCATT
>JALWYS010000042.1 GCA_027003115.1 Deltaproteobacteria bacterium
TTTGTTGTTATCTCTTGGCCGTCGTGACAAATAAGAATTCTCTTCATGGCTGCCGCTCCTTTCTTGTTTATGACACACATGCTTACAAAAAACTTAACAATTTTTTGTTATTTAAATTTTACGTTAAGCAGCAGCAAAGAGGCTTCAAGAACCGCCTTTCAGATGATTTTTTTCACGATCCAGAAAAAGACCACGTCGATTTGGGTAGCCTGGCCCGGGGGAATTCAAGAAATTGTTATCAATGAAGTAAAGGAATGGTGAAAGGGAACAGGCTTATTCAAAAATAGTTCTCACATGCTAAAAAAATACTGGAACTTCGTGCCATCACATCTGAAACAGGAAATCAATTTCTATAGGCTTTTCTTTGCAAAGGCGCGACCAGAAGGGCTTTTAAGATATTTTTCAAACTGCAGGGCCTTTTCACGATCAGTAAAGGCTACAGCGGTTTTAATACGCCAAGGTCTGTGCTTTGAGGTATACGCAACCTGGCCGTTATTGTGGGATTTAAGGCGATTTTCAAGATTTTCAGTGAAGCCTATGTAATAATGACGGGGAGAATTTTGAGATTCCAGGATGTACACATAATAGAACTTCAAATTATGATAAATCCTTTTCCTTTTATGGCCTGCCGAGCCGTAGCTTTGGTGGGTCCATTGAGTGAGCCCGACTTCGCCCAGGGGCTTCGTCGCTGCAGCCTTCCCTTTTCGCTCCGCTCAAAGCGAAGGCTGGTGGAGGCGGCGGGAGTCGAACCCGCGTCCGAAGGCATTCCACTCAAGCGTCTACGTGCGTATCCCGGATTATTGATTTTCGCCTGGAAAGCCCCATCCGGGCAGGGTCTTTCCGAGGCTAACCTGCAAGATGTTTAACCCTTTCCAGCGCAGGTAACTGGATCGGGCGAGCCTGTTAGCTTAGCGCCCTGCAGGTCCAACAGGCAGGGCCTACAGGACGTGGCTGACTATGCAGCCAGTGCGTACTCGTATTCAGAGTCGGCGTTTGTGTTTTTTCCGCGTTTTTAACGAGGTCGCGGACCCCGGCACGCAACTTGAGCTTCCATACCCTCGTCGAAACCGTGTCGCCCCCGTGGTTTCAACAAGGTGGGAGGCTTGTTGCCTTTAAACTGGTTTAGAAGATAAGATTTGCACCACCACAAGTCAAGGCTTGGTCTGTTTCTCCGGGTGCTTGAACTTCTCAAGGCACTCCTTGCAGCAAAAGTAATAGAGCTTTCCCTTTCTGCCGTAAACTATGGCCTCCCTCTTTGGAACATAGGTGCCGCAGATAGGGTCCTTTACAAGTTCATCGGTTATTGGAGGAGGCTTTCTGCCGGGTTTTGTATGCCTTGGCCTAAAGGGCCCTAGGACGTATTTCTTGAAAAGGTGGTAGATGACAAAGACGATGATGAGGAAAAGGATGAGGCGGTACAATCAGGATTCCTCCACTTTCTTCATTGACGCATCAATAACCGTGAGTTTTTCAAGTATCTGGCTGATATTTAGGTCAAAGCCCTCTGGTACGAATTGAGGCGCTATCTCCGCCCAGGGAACCAGGACAAAGTCCCTTTCTGAAAAGCGCGGATGGGGAAGCTCCAGATCACCCTTTTCATCTGGCATACGTAATTCGCCTTCTACTGCAAGAAGGTCGAGGTCAATGACCCTGTCAGGGCCAAGGGACCTGTCACGACCCATCTTTTTCTCTACCCTTAAAAGCACTTCCATGAGTTCCAAGGGGGTGAGGGTTGTTGAGACCTCAAAAACAGCGTTTATAAACCTCTTGTCAGAGGAAATTCCAACAGGGGCAGTTTCATAAAGGCTGGAGACAGCAACAAGTTCAACTCCAGGCGTATGACAGACCCGCCTTATTGCCTCCCTGCAGTTTCTCACCCTGTCACCCAGGTTTGAGCCCACTGCAATGAAGGCAGGCCTTTTTTTTCTTTCATCTGACATCTAAAGGCAGTTACCGAGCCGTTCAAGGACCTCCCCAAGGCGTTTTTCATCAACCGTTAGTGCCATTCTCGCATATCCCTCCCCTGGCTCTCCAAAGCCGTTTCCAGGCGTGCAGACTATGCCAGCCTCTTCCAGGAGCCTTGCGCAAAAGGATGCGGAAGTGTCCCCATCCGGCACCTTGAACCAAACGTAAAAGGTGGCCC
>JALWYS010000043.1 GCA_027003115.1 Deltaproteobacteria bacterium
CTCCTCCATTATATGTGCCCGGCTCATATGGATACCTCCTAAACTCCCATATAAATCCGGACAAGTTATGTGTTAAAATGGAGGACAATTTATTTGCTCGTAACATGGGTGAAGCTTAGGACTTGCGTGTATTAAATTTGTCTGATATTCTTAAATCAGAATTTTTCTGAATAAGTATTCTATGGAAAATAATAAGAGGAAAATAAAACCGTCTGGCAAAAAGCTATCCCTTTCAGAGCTTAGAAAGGTCTTTGAAGAGGTAGGCTTGAGGCTTACCCACCAAAGAATAATGATATACGATGCAATTTGTCAGGCAAAGGACCACCCTTCCGCCGAGGCCGTTTATGAACGTCTCAAAAAGAAGGCCCCAACCATTTCGCTGGATACGGTTTACAGGACGCTATCCACCTTTGAACAGCTTGGCCTGGTAAAGAGGGTGCACATATTTGATCATATCAGGTTTGATCCGGATCTTTCCCGGCATCACCACTTTGTTTGCAATATTTGTAAAAGGATAATCGATTTCAGTTGGCCGGAGTTTGATGAATTCCCATTGCCCAAGCATCTTTGGGAGTTTGGAAAGGTGTTGGATCATCAAGTGGAAATCAGGGGTATTTGCAAAGAATGCCAAAAGAGAGAGGAAAAAAAGTAAGAAAAATTTTTTCGATTTAATTCAGAAAACTTCTTAAATAAGGTAACGACTTATTTCGGTCTCTTTCGGGGTAATAGGTTTTGTTTATTAAGAAACATTTCCAAGGATAAAATTTTTAATATAATAAAATAGGAATAAAAGAACAAAAAGGAGGTATTTGAAATGAAAAACAGGTTTGTACTGATAGTCTTTTGGGCAGCAGTGGCGCTGCTGCTTATCCCTTTGGAGGTGGCGGTTTTTGCTGGCCAAAAGGTGCCTTTGGGACTTCCGCCAGTACCAATTCCTTCGGATAATCCCCAAAACGTAGCCAAGATAGCCCTTGGAAAGAGGCTTTTCATGGATAAGAGGTTCAGTGCAGATTCAACCGTGAGCTGCGCCACCTGTCACGATCCAGACAAGGCCTTTACAGACGGCCTTCCCATAGCTGAAGGCATCAAAAAGAAAAAGGGTACTCGCAATTCTCCAACAGTCATAAACGCCGCCTACTATACCTCTCAGTTCTGGGATGGCAGGGTACCATCCCTTGAGGAGCAGGCCAAAGGACCCTTTGTAAATCCGGTGGAACACGGCCTTAAGGATTTTTCCCCCATTTTGAAGGTTATAAAGAGTGACAAGGAATATCTCTCACTCTTTAAAAAGGCCTTTGGAATAAACGCTGAAAAGATAGGCATAGAACATGTGGTAAAGGCCATTGCATCCTTTGAAAGGACTATTGTATCAGGCAATTCACCCTTTGACCGCTACATGTATGGAGGGGAAAAGGGGGCCATGTCCGAGGCTGCCATCAGGGGTTTGAAGCTATACCGTACAAAGGCAAGGTGCCAGGATTGTCACCCCATTGGTCAAACAAGCGCCATCTTTACTGACAACAAGTTTCACAATCTGGGAGTTGGATTTTCAATCATAGAGCCAAGGCTCATGGAGATCGTAGAAAAGGTGAAAAAGGCCAAGGAGAAGGGACTTAAGCTCGACGAGACCATCCTTCAGAAACAGGACATCTCGGAGCTTGGCCGCTTCGTAGTAACCCTGAACATAGAGGACATAGGAAGGTTCAAGACGCCAACACTTAGAAACGTGGCAGTTACGGCCCCTTACATGCATGATGGAAGCGTGGAGACCCTTGAAGACGTTATAGAGCTCTATGACCAGGGAGGTGAGGATAATCCCATGCTTGACAGCGGGATCAGGCCCCTGGGGCTTACGGAGCAGGAAAAGGCGGACCTGGTTGAGTTTTTAAAGGCCCTTACAAGCCCTGAATATGCAGGTCTTTTAAAAGACAAAAAGTAAAAAGGAGGACCATATGAAGAAGATTACAAGAAGAGGACTTCTAAAGCGGGGGGCAGTGGCCGCTGCTGCAGCCACCTTGCCCCTGAGCCTTGTAGAGATTTCGTGGGGCAAGGGAAGTGCCCAAAATTTTACCTTTGCCTACATCTCGGACTCGCATCTTACCCACATAAAGGGAACAAAGTTTGTGAGAAACTTTGACAAGGGGCTTAAAAAGGCAGTGATGGAGTGCAACTTCATGTCCCCAAAACCTGATTTCGTGATTTATGGCGGGGATCTGGCCCAGCTTGGCAAGAAAGAAGAGCTGGAGCATGGACTTGAGATAATGTCCAAGCTTAGACACCCTGTCCGCTGGGTTATTGGAGAGCATGATTTCTACCTGGATCTGGGCAGGTTCTGGGAAGACAAAATCTCAAAGACCACCTACAGCTTCGACCATAAGGGAGTGCACTTTGTGGTGCTAAATTCCATTCTCACCTACGATTCCTGGATAAAGAGGTGGAAAACCCCTGAAGAGCGCATGGCAAACATGGCCCGTCTTGACAATCCCAACGGCTCGCCCTTCATGGTTGGGGACAGACAGATACAGTGGTTGAAAAAGGATCTTGCCAGGGTCTCCAAGGACACCCCAATAGTGGTCATGTCCCATTCGCCCCTTTACAAGATATTCAAGCCCTGGAACTTCTGGACCGACGATGCAGAGAAGGTGCAGGCAGTTCTAAAGCCCTTTAAGAAGGTGACGGTGCTCCATGGACACGTCCATCAAATTCTATATAACCAGATAGGGAGCATCACATTTGAGGCCATGATGTCCACTGCATGGCCCTGGCCCTATCCGGTGAGTTACATCAAGAAGCCCAACCAGATTCCAAAGATAACTGTTTTCATGAACAGGGCAGATCCCTTTCACGAAAGGGATGCAACAGGCTGGTCCATTCTTAACCTTGAAAACGGCAGGGTAACCAACCACTACAAACTGTGGGAGAACAAGGACAGGATACTCAGGTATGATGAGAGACTGGGCTATCCAGTGGACACCCTTTACCAGAACCCGGCAAACCGTATCCCACCACAGGAACACTACTAAAAGGAGGAGCACATATGAAAAAGATAGTTGCAGCCATCTGTATTGCAGTTGCCCTTGGCATGTTTGGGGCCTTTGCAGCACAGGCAGATGAATTTACCAAAAAGGACCTTGAGAAGTGGAACAAGGAGTTCATGAGCGTGGTCAAGGAAGGGGAAAGGCTTTTTCACAGCGCCCTTGGAAAGAACAAGGTATCCTGTGACATGTGCCACCCAAATGGGGCGAATACCCATCCGGAGACCTATCCAAAGTTCCAGAAACAGATCGGAAAGGTGGTTGCGCTCAGGGACATGATAAACTGGTGCATTCAAAATCCCCTTGAAGGGGACCCTTTAAAGCTTGATGACCCCAAGATGATTGCACTTGAGGCGTACATTACCTATGAAAGAAAGGGTAAACCCCTAGACCCAGGTAAACATTGATACCTGCGACAGAAAAAGGGGGGCGAACGCAGTCTCGTCCCCCTTTTTTATTCAATGCAACGTTAAAGAAACTCCAACAGTCGTTCTGCCTGCCTTGTGGCAGCCCCGTCTCCAAGCCTTAAAAGTGCCTTACGAGAACAAGCCCCTGCCTCTTTTCTGTATTGTTCCTCTGAAAGGAGTGTCTTTAACCTGTCGGTGAGCTCCCTGTGATCTCTTACCATAAATCCGCCCCCTTGGGCTGTAAGTGCCTCTGCAGCATCCTGGAAATTTTCCGTGTGGGGGCCAAAGAGCACCGGGCGCTCCCAGGCAGCAGGCTCCATGATGTTTTGCCCTCCCTTTGGAACAAGGGAGCCGCCCACAAAGGCCACATCACAAAGCCCATAGAGGTCAAAGAGCCAGCCCATCTCATCGACCACAAGAAACTGGCAGTCCGGGGGGGGGGTCCGGCCCCTGTGTTTAAGTCTCTCCGTAAGGGTTTGAAAGCTTTCCCCTTTTTTTGAGAGGAAATCCTTTATCTCCTGTACGCGCTCAAGGTGCCTCGGTACCAGGATGAAAAATGTCTCGATCCCCAAAGTCTGGAGCTGCTCCGCACACTGATAAATCTGGCGGTATTCTAGCCCCCTTATGCTTCCAGCCACCACAACGTATCTATTCGAAGGAATGGACAGCATTTTGGCCATGTCCCTGGCCTTTTTCTTATCCGGCCTATTTATGAGATATTCATACTTGGCGTTTCCGCAGACCTCCACCAATTGGGCATTGGCTCCCATGGCGAAAAGCCGTTTCTTGTCCAGCCTGGATATTGCACAAATAATGTCCAAGAGCCCAAGGACCTCCCTGAAGAAGAAACGAAATCTCTTGTACGAAGGAAAGGAATCTGCCGATATCCTTGCGTTCAAGAGGGAAAGTTTTGTGCCCTTATGTTTTAACGTCCACAGGAGATTGGGCCATATCTCCGTTTCCACACTGCAAAAGATCCTTGGAGAGACCAGGGAGGCGGCGCGGAGGGCAGCCTGTGGGTAATCAAATGGAAAGAGAGCTACGGGGATATTTTCATTAAAAAGCCTTTTTCCGTGGCTGAATCCGCTTTCCGTAAAGGCTGATACCATTATCCTTGTTTCAGGGCGTTTCTCCTGGATTTTTTCCGTTAAGGCCTTAACCGCTGCCATCTCCCCTACCGAGGCCCCGTGCATCCAAATATCAAATGGGGCCCTTTGAGAAATGTCTGCCAGGAGTTTGCCCCTTCGGCTGCTCCAAATGGAGGGTTTTTTGGAAAACCTCTCAACAAGTGCAAGGGCAGGATCCCCCAAAAGGGCTGTCACACCTGTTAGCAGCGAGTAGGTCCTTATCCAGTTCATGAGATCACTGTTTTTTTTTGTTCAGTTCGTAAAGGGCAACGGAAGCGGCATTAGAGACGTTCAGTGAATCTAGAACAGGATTTATGGGTATTGATGCCAGGGTGTCCAAACGTCTCTTGAGATTCTTTCTGATGCCCTTTGACTCAGAACCAAGCACAAGACAGCAAGGCCCCCTGGTTCCAAGCCTGTAAATGGGTGTTTCTCCCTTTGCATCAAGTCCAACTGTGAATATGGATTTTTCTTGCATTTCTTCTATGGCAGAAAAGATGCTTTTTGTAGTGCATATGCGCGCATGAAAAAGCGCACCAGAAGATGCCTTGACAACGGTTCCATTTATGGGGGCATTTTGTTTTTGGGGAATCACGATTCCTGCTGCGAAAAAGGCCACGGCAGCCCTTATTAGTGCGCCAAGGTTCTGGGGGTCTTCTATCTGGTCACATATTACTATTGTGTTCCTGGAAGAAAACGCCCTATCTATAATCTCGTCAAGGCTGGTTTCCCAGAAAACCAAGGCCCGTGCACAGATTCCCTGATGTACCGCTCCTTTTGGAAGCATACGCCTGTGGAAATCATCAACCTTCCTGACCAGTACGTTTTCCCTTTTTAGCTTCTCTAGAAGGAATTTTTGATTTTTCTTGCGTCCAAAGCTTGGAAGGACCTCCACCCACTCTATGGATTGAGGCCTCACTTTTAAGACCTCCTCAACAGGATGGATTCCCCAGATCAGTAACGATTTTTCCACTTGGGCGTTGTTCCCGTCTCTTTTTGAGCCCTTGGGCTCCCTGTTACCATTTTCCAAAGGCAAGCTAGGATAGAAACCAGGAATCGGGGCTGGGTTTTAACCTGGTAATGTCTATCCTTCCAGCAAGGACCCTTCTTGTCTTGCTTCTTTCCGCCGAAACTATGGCCTTAAGCTCCTCAAATGCCTCATCGAGCTTGTCGTTAACAACGCAGTAGTGGTAGTTTGACACCTCTTCAATCTCTTTCATGGCATTTTTTAGCCTAGTCTTTATCTTCTCCTTGTCCTCACTACCCCTTTTGAGCAGTCTTTCTTCAAGGGCCTGCCATGACGGTGGAAGAATGAAGATGGTAACCGCTCCAGGTAGCTTGCTCTTTACCTGTTTGGCACCCTGGACATCAATATCAAGGATTACATCCATGCCCCTTGAAAGTTGCTCCATAACCCGTGCCCTGTGGGTTCCATAAAAGTTACCGTGTACCCTTGCCCATTCCAGGAAGGCGTCTTCTGCAACGAGTTCTTCAAACTCTTGCTCCGAGACGAAAAAGTAGTCCTTTCCGTCAACTTCTCCTGGCCTTGGTGGCCTGGTGGTATGGGAGACGGAAAAGACAAGCCACTCCATTTTTTCAATGAGCATGGAACAAAGGGTACTTTTCCCTGCGCCTGATGGCGCCGAGATTACAAAGAGGTCTCCCCTTTCCATCGATTCCCCGTATTTTCTGCAGACCTAGTCAGAGTCTTCGCTTTTGCTCAAAAGGTCCGTACTAAGCCTCTGGGAGATGGTCTCTGCCTGGATTGCGGACAGTATCACGTGGTTGGAGTCCGTTATTACAATTGATCTTGTGCGTCTGCCCTGGGTGGCGTCTATGAGTTTACTGTTCTGCTTTGCCTCTTCCCTTAGACGTTTCATTGGTGCTGAAGACGGATTTACTATTGCAACAACCCTTTCTGCCACTACGGTATTGCCAAAACCGATATTGAGAAGCTTACATTTACAACTCATAATTGTTCACCTGCCTCGCTTTCAGATCCTTGAAAAAAGACCATTAAAAATGCAACTGGCACAGCCCAAGGTGGGTTCTCCCTTTCAATGAGGGAATATCTTGAATCGTCGTGTTCTGCCAGTATTGGTCTGGTCATTTTTCAGAATCGATCTAGTAGTAATGTGCATTAGCTAACAAATTGAACAAAAACTGTAAGAAACCATATTAATCGGTTTTTTTTTCTATACAATATTTTGTAGCTGCTCCCTGATCTTTTCAACCTCTGACTTTATTTCTACTACAAAATGCGAAATGGCAGAGTCAGCGGATTTGGACGTAATAGTGTTCACCTCCCTGAATATCTCCTGTAAAAGAAAATCTAGCTTTCTTCCAATCAGGTCTTCTGTCTCAAGGTACTTGTAGAACTGGCTGATGTGGCTTTCAAGACGGACAAGCTCTTCGTTAATATCCAGCCTGTCCGCGAGGATGGCAGCCTCCTGGATGAGTCTTTGCTCATCAAAGGGAAGGTCGTCAAGCCTCGAAATTATCCTCTCCCGCATCTTTTGCTGTTGTTCCCTGAGGCTGTCCTTGGCCCTGGCCTCTATACGGGCTGCAAGCTCTTCTATTCGCTTAAGCCTCCTGCGGATATCATCTTCCGTGGCCTTCCCCTCCTTTAGGGCCATCTCAAGGGCAGATTCAACCAGCTCCTCAAGGGGCCTCTCAATCCTTTTCCAGAGGGTTTCTGCATCCATCCTTTCCTCCCTGGCAGAAACGGCATCCTTAAGCAGCATGAGAAGCTCTCCCATCTTGAG
>JALWYS010000044.1 GCA_027003115.1 Deltaproteobacteria bacterium
CTATGAAGACGTGTGAGCTCCTTGCCCCTGCCGGAAGCTTAGAGAAGCTAAAAGTTGCAATAGCCTACGGAGCAGACGCAGTCTATTTCGGGGCAAAGGACTTCAGCCTCAGGGCCAAGGCAGGAAATCTTGATGAAAACGGGCTTTCAGAGGCAGTCACCTATGCAAGAAAACGCGGGGTTAAATCCTACGTTACTGTAAACATATTTGCAAGAAACAGGGACATTGAAAGGCTTCCAGGCTTTCTCGCCCTCCTTTCTGAAATAGGCCCGGACGCACTGATAATAAGTGACCCTGGCGTAATCGCCCTTGCCAAGGAGCATGCACCTGAAGTACCAATTCATCTTTCCACCCAGGCAAACACCTTAAACTATGGCGCTGCCCTCTTCTGGCAGAAACAGGGCATAAAGAGAATAAATCTTGCCCGTGAGCTCAACCTTAACGAGATAGAGACCATACGAAGACGCGTACCTCTGGTAGAACTCGAGGTCTTTGTGCACGGCGCCCTTTGCATTGCCTATTCTGGAAGATGCATGTTGAGCCTCTATCTTACAGGCAGGGAGGCCAACCAGGGCCTTTGCGCACACCCTTGCAGATATTCCTATGCACTTCAGGAAGAAAAAAGGCCTGGAGAGTTCTTTCCCGTTGAAGAGGATGAGAAGGGACTTTACATCTTCAACTCCAAGGACCTGTGCCTTATAAACAGGCTTAACGAGCTTATTGATGCAGGGGTCGATTCCCTGAAGATAGAGGGCAGGATGAAGGGCAAGCTTTATGTGGCAACGGTTGTCCGGGCCTACAGGGCGGCCCTTGATGAGGTCTTGGGGAAAAAGCCCCCTGGCTTTTCCAGAAAAAGGCTTATGAAGGAGCTAATGGGCATAACATCCAGGGGTTTTACGGAAAATTTCTTTTCATCCACTCCTGAAAGAAAGGACATGATCTACCAGGGCCATAAGGTACCCCAGCTCTTCATACCCGTAGGAGTTGTCATTAAGGGAGACAAACATCCAATCATAAAGGCAAGCTACGTTATTAGGCCGAATGACGAACTTGAATACATGGACGAGGGGCTTGTTGACAGGCCCTTCCGCGTTCTTTCCATAAAGGATGCAAAAAGCGGCGAGGATATCCCCATGACAACTGGTGGCGAAACCGTAAGGCTTTTTATCAACAAAGAGATAGCCTTTAAGGAATATGGACTCATCAGGAAAAGAAAAAAGGAGACATAGGATAAGCCCCGCCTACACATCCCCCAAGGACCTTGGCCTTGAAATCAGACAGCCGCATGAAGGCTACAGGTTCTCAGTAGATGCCCTTCTTCTAGCCGACTTTGTAAGGATAAAAAAAAGTTCAAGGGTGATAGAGCTTGGGGCAGGCTGCGGCATAATCTCCCTTATTCTTTCAAAAAGATTTCCTGACAGCCACTTTACGGCGGTTGAAATCCAGGAGGCTCTCTTTGGACTTATGGAAGAAAATATCAGGATAAACCGCGCGTCAAACATTACCCCGCTTCTTAGTGATATGAAGGAGCTTCCAAAGCGCTTCAAGGCAGGAAGTTTTGATCATGTTGTCTCAAATCCACCCTTCAGGAAGCCAGAGACAGGACGGCTCTGCCTTGACTCCCAGGAGGCACTTTCAAGACACGAAATACTCATCACCTTAAGCGAACTTTTAAAGATATCCCGCTTTCTTTTAAAACCTGGGGGCAGGTTTTCCATTGTTTTTCCTTCAGAAAGGACTGTAGAGCTCATCACAAACATGAGCATTGAAAAACTTGAACCCAAAAGGCTACAATTCGTTCACGCGGATGAAAAGCGCCAGGCAAGGCTCATACTTGCAGAAGGGGTAAAAAATGGCGGAGTGGAGGCAAGGATTCTTCCCCCCCTTTTCATCAATCAATAAGTTTGACACCCGCCTTTTCGCCATGTAATTTTAAAGACTTTGTCATAGACTGTAATGTAATCTAGCTGCATATAATTCGTTGCCATGGATAGTTTCCTGTTTTTTGAAGAACCATAATAAATCATTGATTTTCCACAAGCGTGATGTCCAAGACCACTTTGTATCTTCACATAAGAGCTTAATTCAAACTGTTTTAAGGGGAGGGCCATTAACCCTA
>JALWYS010000045.1 GCA_027003115.1 Deltaproteobacteria bacterium
GCCTCCTCGTCATACATCAACCACGCATTGGGCTATCCAAAGGCCTTCTTTCTCCTCTACCTTTGCTTCTGTGAAAGTCGCCCCTTTCACCTCTATACCCCGCCCGTGTATCTTTTCAGACCATTTTTCTCCCTGGACAGTTGCCTTTAAATGCGTATCTTTTATCTCTACATTAAAACAGGCAAAAACCATCCCCTTCAGGTCTGCCAGACCAATAAGCGTATTTATCCATGCAACAAAAAGTCCGGTAAGATCGTAAGAGGAGCATTCTAGATATTGTTTTTGTTTGCAGGAAACTGAATCAAGATTCTCGATCATGATGGCAAAAAGGGCCTTGGCTCCGTTTTCAAAGGCCTCTTCAAGGCTTCTGCCAATGCCCCTTATTCCTATATCTGCAACGTGGTCAAAGGTTTGCCATCTAGGTTTCAGCCCTTCCATTTTCTTCTGCCCCATTCAATCCATCCCCATGTTGAAAGCCCTGTGAAAACTATAAAGAGTACGGCCTGGGCATATATTTCATGATAAATGTTAACGGCTATCCAGCCAATATTGGCAAAGGTGTAAAGGGCGAAGCAGGAGCGTTTTTTCTTTATGTTTAGCACGGCGGCAAAGATGCTTATGGCAGTGAGTGTCCAAGGAAGGTATGTGGTCATTATGGCGTCGAGTAAGTCTTTGCTAATCACTTTAGATGGGGAAGCAGCTCTTTAAATTGAGGTGTGCCGGCCCTTTTAAGTACTTGGTACACGACTGTTTCCGTTGGACAGCAGAATATGGAATTGGCCTGCATAAGAGAGATTGCCTGCTTAGCGTTTTTCTTTGATCGAGAGGAGACGGCATCAGTGGCAACCCATGTGGTAAAGCTAAGGTTCATGGCAGAAACCGCCGTCTGGAAAACGCATATATGGGCCTCTACTCCAGCGAGGATAAGGGTATCCACTGCCGGGGAGAGCCCATCCATCACCCTTAGGAAATCCGTATTGAAAAAGCAGTTAAATTCCGTCTTGTCAATTTTTGACAGGCCCTTTCGGGGAAGCTCCACCTCAGGTAATATGGGCCCCAGACCCTTTTCATATTGGGTTGTTGCAACTATTGGCAGGTCAAAGACTTCAAAGGTCCTTAAAAGGATATTGATGTTTTTTACGACCTTTTCTGGCTTTTCAACCGCCTTCATGAGCCTTTCCTGAGGGTCAATGATCACGAGACAGCACCTTCTTGGGATTATAAGTTCTATATTTTTCATTATCTAATCTGCCTCCAGAAGTTTTTGTTATTTTACAGGAAATACGCCACAAAAAAAGGCATCCTTTCAATCAAGGATGCCCTTTTTGATCTGGTTATTGAATGTACTAAAGCTAATGATCTACTGCTGCTCCAGCTCCTCTTGGTGTACGAATTGATGTAACAAGATCCTGAATCTCCTTTGGTGGAGCCTTGGTCATGGAAGATACTACGTAAGTGACCACGAAGTTTATTACCATGCCTATTGTCCCAATGCCCTCAGGGCTTATGCCAAAGAGCCACTGGTCCTTGGTTCCGCCCATGAACTTGAAATAAATGATGTATGCGGCTGTGAAGATGATGCCTGCTAGCATACCGGAAATGGCCCCCTCCCTGTTCGTCCGGGCAGAGAATATGCCCAGAACTATGATTGGGAAGAAGGAAGAGGCCGCAAGCCCAAAGGCAAAGGCAACCACCTGTGCAACAAACCCTGGCGGGTTGATTCCAAAGTAACCTGCGATACAAACGGCAATACCAATCATTAAACGTCCTACCATGAGCCTCTGTTTTTCCGTGGCCTTTCTGTTAATCATCCTGTAGTAGAGGTCATGAGAAATGGAAGATGCGATAACCAGCAGCAGGCCCGATGCTGTTGAAAGGGCCGCGGCAAGGCCTCCTGCTGCAACAAGTGCAATGACCCAGTTTGGAAGGTTTGCGATTTCAGGGTTTGCAAGGACCATGATATCCCTGTCTACGTAAAGTTCGTTGGGGGAGTTGGTAGGCTTATTGGCAACTATCTTCTGGCCCAGAGGACCGGTCTTGCCCTTCACAAATTTCGGCTTGCCAATAAAGGGCTTACCTGCCCGATATTGGATTATTCCGTCGTTGTTTTTGTCTACCCAGGCAATGAGGCCCGTCTTTTCCCAGTTCTTGAACCAGGATGGGGCCTCTGCATAGGGCTTATTGTTGATGGTGTCGATCATGTTGTAGCGTGCAAAAGCGGCTACTGCCGGAGCGGTGGTATAGAGGATTCCAATGAAAAGAAGGGCGTAACCTGCGCTCAAACGTGCAGCACGGACACTTGGCACGGTGTAGAACCTGATAATGACGTGGGGAAGGCCTGCTGTACCAACCATAAGGGCAAAGGTGATGCAAAAGACGTCCAGCATGGATTTTGCCCCTGGTTGCGTATATGCCGTAAAGCCAAGATCGGTATTGAGTTTGTCTAGAACGTCAAGCAGGTACTGACCCGCATACTGTCCAGTATGTACCGTGCTTCCAAGGCCAATCTGGGGGATACCAGTACCAGCGATCTTCATGGAAATAAAAACTGCCGGAATGAGGTAGGCAGTAATAAGAACCGTGTACTGTGCAACCTGGGTCCAGGTGATCCCCTTCATTCCTCCAAGACCTGCATAGAAGAAAACGATGGCCATACCGATGAGAACGCCGGTATTAACAGGGACTTCCAGGAAGCGACTGAAAACGATTCCAACACCACGCATCTGGCCACAAACGTAAGTGAGAGAGACAAAGATGGCGCAAACGAGGGCAACAAACCTTGCTGCGTCAGAGTAGTACCTGTCCCCCACAAAGTCTGGAACCGTGTACTTGCCAAACTTTCTGAGATAAGGGGCCAGGAGCAGGGCCAGCAACACATAGCCTCCTGTCCAACCCATAAGATAAATGGAGCCGGCGTATCCAAGGAAGGATATAAGGCCGGCCATGGAAATAAAGGATGCAGCGCTCATCCAGTCGGCTGCAGTTGCCATTCCGTTTGCAAGAGGCGGAACGCCGCCACCTGCAACATAAAAACCTTTCGTATCACGCACCCTAGAAATCCAGGCAATGAATATGTAGATGCCGAATGTCAGCCCTACCATTATGTAAGTCCAAGCCAGAATAGACATAGCTTTCTCCTCTCCTGAAAATTAGATAGATTTTTTATTTAAATCTTTGAATGGTTGTATGTTGCAAGTCTACGCCTAAAATCAGGCAGCCTACTCATGAACGTCATATTCCCTATCCAGTTTTTGCATGTAGGCGTAGTAAACAAAAATGAGACATATAAAAACATAAATGGAACCCTGTTGGGCAAACCAGAACCCCAATGGGAATCCGCCAATTCTAATTGCATTGAGGGGTTCTACGAAAATGATTCCACACCCGTAGGAAACCAGCGCCCAAATGACAAGAAGAAACGACATGAAAGTCACATTCTTCCTCCAATATTCCTGCAGGTTTTTACTCATAATCTCCTCCTTTTTTGGAAAAATTGCGTTAAAAAATACCAGTGTAGTCACGAATGTCAATATAGCATTTGACTGCTTCTTCTAAACGAAAATATAACCAACCGTAATAAAAGGAGAAAATTATGAGTAATAATTCATTCACGTTGGCGACTTTCAATACAAACGGCATAAGAGCCAGGCTGCACATAATACTCCCCTGGCTTAAGGAGCATAAGGTGGATTGCCTGTGCATTCAGGAAACCAAGGTACAGGACAAGGATTTTCCTTTACAGGTCTTCAAGGAGCAAGGACTAAATGTGTTATTCAAGGGTCAAAAAGCCTATAATGGTGTGGCAGTGGTAAGCCCGCACCAAATGGAACTGCTTTTTTACGGATTTCCAGATAGCACCCTTGATGAAGAGATGGCAAGGCAGGTGTGTGTAAGGATAAAAGACATTACTGTCATAAATTCCTACGTGCCCCAGGGAAAGTCCCTTGAAAGCCCGCTCTTTCAGACAAAACTCAAGTGGTTTGCCAGGATGTTGGCCCTGTTAAAGGAAGAATTCAAGGGGCAGGAAAGACTTATCTGGTGTGGAGATATGAATGTTGCGCCAGAGCCCATTGACGTCTACGCCCCGGAACTTATGGGAAACCACGTATGTTTCCATGAGTCTGTCAGGAACGCCTTCAAGAAGCTTATTAAAGCCGGCCTTTCTGACTGTTTCAGGCTCATTCACCCAGGGGAGCCAGAGCAATATTCTTTTTTTGATTATCGCATTCCCCATTCTGTTGAAAAGAAGCTTGGCTGGAGAATTGACCACATCCTGTCTTCTCGTTCCATGGCTTCGAGGCTTGAGGATTCATTTATAGATCTAAAACCAAGGCTTATGGAAAAGCCATCTGATCATACCTTTGTGGTGGCGATGTTCAGGCTTTGATATTACCTTTCTGCCATGGATTTTAAGGAGAATAAGATGCCAAAGTCTGTCAGGAACAAAAGGCTCAGGCTAAAGAGGATAGGGATTGATACATATAAGGAAAACGTGGCCTTCATGAACAGCGATTGCTGTGTTTACAGGGCGGCAGGCTTTCAGGCCATGTCAAAGGTGAAGGTTACGGCAGACAGCAGGACAATCCTTGCGGTATTGAACGTGGTATTGAACGATTCCATCGTCTCGCCTGGGGAGCTTGGACTTTCAGAGCAGGCCTGTCATCAGCTTGGTCTTCCCGAGGGGACCAGGGTCCAGGTGGATCATCCTGAACCTCCCGCCTCCATGGATGCAGTGAGAAGGAAAATATCAGGGGATGTCCTTGAGCAGGAGGACTTCTATGGAATTACCAGGGACATAGTGGAAAACAGATATTCCAAGATGGAGATGGCAGCCTTTTTGGTTGCCTGTGTGGAGACAGGTCTAGAGCGTAGCGAGGTCCTTTCCTACACCAAGGCCATGGCCGCTACTGGACAGAGGCTTGACTGGAACGAGCCCCTGGTGGCAGACAAGCACTGCATAGGCGGGATACCTGGAAACCGAACCTCCATGATAGTGGTTCCCATCGTGGCAGCCTACGGCATTCCCATACCCAAGACATCCAGCAGGGCAATCACCTCTCCTGCAGGCACTGCCGATACCATGGAGGTGCTGGCAGAGGTGAATCTTTCCCCTGAAAGGCTCAAACAAATAGTAAAGAAGGAAAAGGGCTGTCTGGCTTGGGGAGGAACATCAAAGCTTGCCCCGGTTGATGATATTCTGATTACGGTGGAAAGACCCCTGGGTATTGATGCACCCGGGCAGATGGTTGCTTCCATACTGTCAAAGAAGTTAGCAGCAGGCTCCACACATCTCCTCTTGGATATACCCCTCGGTCCAACAGCCAAAGTCAGAAAAAGGGACTATGCCCATCAGCTCAGAAAGATTTTCGAATACGTTGGCGACAGGATGGGTATACATCTTGAGGCCCTGGTAACAGACGGAACCCAGCCCATTGGCAGAGGAATAGGCCCAGTTCTAGAGGCACGAGACGTGATGAGCGTACTAAGAAACGAGAAAGATGCCCCTCAAGACCTTAAGAACAAGTCCCTTGATCTTGCAGGATGGTTAATCGAGTTTGATCCTGGCGTAAGGGGAGGGCAGGGGAGAAACATTGCTAGAGAGATACTGGAATCCGGCAGAGCCCTTGCCAAGATGGAGGCTATCATTGATGCCCAGGGCAGAAAAAAGGAGATGCCAGCACTAGGGTCCATGGTACATGAGGTCAGGGCCCAGAAGGATGGGGTGGTTTCTGCCATTGACAATTACGTCCTTAACCGCATTGCAAGGCTTGCAGGAGCGCCACTTGACAAGGGTGCCGGCATATATCTTTATAAGAAGGTCGGTGACAGGGTGGAGGAGGGAGAGGCCCTTTACAGGCTCTATTCGCAATTTGAGGCAGATTTTAACTTTGCCAAGGCTTTTATCAAGAAACACTACGCCGGTTATCTCATAGAATCAAGCCCAGGGTAGTGAGAAAAGACACAGGAGTTTCTCTAACATTAAACAAACAATAAAAAGGATATGAACTGCAAGCTTATATATTTCCCGGACTGTGAAGGGCCTGCCCTGAGGCTGGCACAACATGCAGGGCTTGACTCTGCCAGAATAGAGGTCCATCATTTTCCAGATGGAGAAAGTCTTGTTACTCTTCCACAGCTTGATGCGGAAAACGTATGCATTTACCGAAGTCTAAACCAGCCAAATGAAAAACTTGTGGAGCTTCTCCTCGCTGCCAGGGGGTGCAGGGAAGTTGGTGCAAGGCGCCTTGTTCTTGTGGCCCCTTACCTTGCCTATATGAGACAGGACAAGGCCTTTAAGAAGGGCCAGGTGGTAAGTCAGAGGGTCATAGGGCATTTTCTTTCAGGCCTTTTTGACGGTGTTGCCACCGTGGATGCCCATCTTCACAGGGTAAGGAACATTAACGAGGTCCTTCCGGGGTGCAAGGGCGTGAATCTTAAGACCGCAGAGCTTACAGCCAGTTACATAAAAAAGAACTATTCCGAGCCCCCGTATATCCTTGGACCGGACGAGGAGTCCCTTCAGTGGGTAAAGTCCATTGCGCAAGTTGGCGGGTTTGAATATGGGGTATGTGAAAAGGTAAGATTCGGCGATGCCAATGTACACGTAGAGCTTCCGCGGCTTGCCTTTAAAAACAGACAAATCATCCTGGTTGATGATATAGTGAGTACGGGTCATACCCTTTCTTCTGCTGCCAAGGGGCTTGTTGAAAGGGGAGTAAGAGACATACATTGCATAGTTACCCATGCCCTTTTTGTGCGAGGTGCAAGTTCGCTTTTAAGAAAAAGCGGCATAAAACGCATAATAAGTACAGATACGGTTCCCCACAGCAGTAACAGGATATTCATAGCCCCTGTTGTTGCAAAGGCCCTTTCTGACCTTATATAAGAAGTGAAGAAAGTTTTTCAAAGAAGTTGAAAGGGCTTGGATTTTTCCATGAGCATGAAACCAAAGAGGTCAACTGATGATTCCTTTGCCATATGTCTTGTGAGCGGAGGGTTGGATAGCTGTGTCACTGCGGCAGTGGCATTAAGCCAGTGCAAGAGGGCTGCATTCCTGCACGTGAATTACGGGCAAAGGACAGAGGGCAGGGAGCTTATGGCCTTTAATGAAATTGCCGACTTTTACAGGGTGGAACAGAGGCTTGTGGTGAGCCTTGAGTACCTTAAGAAGATAGGAGGCTCTGCCCTAACGGATGCCAGCATAGAGGTGCCTGAAAACCAGCTTTCAGACACGGGAATCCCTGTCACATACGTGCCCTTCAGGAACACCCACATAA
>JALWYS010000046.1 GCA_027003115.1 Deltaproteobacteria bacterium
GTCTGGAAGATATTTCCGGGCCTCTTTCATGCCTTGGGGATCGTGGGCACGCACAATTGCTCCCTTTTCCATAAGTGCCGGAATAATGGTGACAGATGGCGCCTCTCTCATGTCATCGGTCTCAGGCTTAAAGGTCAGCCCCAAAAACCCCACTGTTTTACCAGCAACATATCCGCCCAGGGCGTCCTTGATTTTTTTCACCATCCTTGCCTTCTGTGCAGCGTTTACTTCAACTGCTGCCTCAACCAGACGCAAGCCTTCCCCGTACTCCTGGGCAATTCTCAAAAGGGCAAGGGTATCCTTTGGGAAACATGAACCGCCGTACCCAGGACCTGGATGGAGAAACTTCGGCCCAATGCGTTTGTCCATTCCTATGGCCTTGGCAAGTGATGTTACGTCTGCACCCACGGCCTCACAGACATTGGCCATCTCGTTTATGAAGCTGATCTTCATGGCCAGGAAGGCATTTGCCGCATACTTTATAAGCTCTGCCGTCTCTATGGTTGTACAAACTATGGGTGTTTCAATCAGGTACAAGGGCTTGTAGATTTCCCGAAGTACCTTTTCAGCGCCATCACTGTCAACCCCGATTACTATCCGGTCAGGACGCATGAAATCGTTAATGGCCGCTCCCTCACGAAGAAATTCCGGGTTTGAGGCCACATCGAAATCCGCATCAGGATTTTCTTCCTTAATGATCCTGGCCACCTGCCTTGCAGTGCCGACAGGTACGGTGCTCTTGTCAACCACAACGGTGTAACCTGAAAGATGTGGAGCAAGTTCCCGTGCAGCCTGATAAACATAGGTAAGGTCTGCATATCCGTCTCCCCTCCTGCTGCTCGGTGTGCCAACGGCAAGAAAAACGGCATCTGCACCTGGCACAGAAGCCGCAAGATCAATCGTAAACTTAAGGCGGCCTTCCTTGACATTCTTGGCCACAAGTTCATCAAGTCCTGGCTCATAAATTGGAATCTCGCCCCTGTTAAGGCTTTCTATCTTGTCCTCTATCTTATCAACACAAGTTACATGATGGCCGAACTCTGAGAAACAGGTACCTGTTACAAGGCCCACGTAACCGGTGCCAATCATTGTGATATTCATTTATTGGATCCCTTCTTTTTCAATCACACGCCTTGCTCGAGGACATAACGATAGATTTTCTTTTGTCGCAGGAGCGATGATCTGTGACGTAAGTTTATTTAGCCAGTTGCTTTTTCTTGTTGTCTTTTTCTGGGAATTCGCTGTGTCCTTGAGCGAGGCAGGTGGTTAATATCCGTGACGGAAGATTACACCCCTTCTAACAAGTTCCCTGATGATTACCTCGACACATTCATCAATTGATTGCCTGGCGGTTTGGAGTTCGATGTCAGGGTTCTTTGGTGGTTCGTATGGGGCTGAAATACCAGTATAATTCTTTATCTTTCCCTCCCTCGCCTTTTTATAAAGTCCTTTCACATCCCTTTGCTCGCACACCTCAACTGGACAGTTGCAATAGATTTCTATAACATCTTCATGGCCTATAATTTCCTTGACCCTGCGCCTATCTTTTTCAAGGGGAGAAATAAATGCAGTAAGTGAAATAACGCCCGCATCTATAAAAAGCTTTACCATCTCTGCTATACGCCGCAAGTTCTCGGCCCGGTCTTGCCTTGAAAAGCCAAGATCACTGCAAAGACCGTAACGCACATTGTCTCCGTCAAAAACGTACGTTCGACAACCCATAAGGTGAAGCCTTTCCTCAACAGCGTGTGCAAGGGTAGACTTTCCAGAACCGGAAAGGCCTGTAAACCAAAGATTAATGCTTCTATGGCCATTGAGGGTTTCGCGGCGGGGCCTTGTGACAGCGGCCTTATGAAAAACCACATTGGGAGACTTTGTCATTCCTTGTCACCTTGGGGCTTGATGCCTGTTTCAGATAACTTATCCACTTCCTTCTTGAGCTCTGCAAGCTCCTTCTGAAGGTGCTCGTATTCCCTCATCTTTTTCTTGAAGTATCGGATGGTCACGTTGGCCTTTTCTTCAAGCCCCTTGGGAGTGAGTATGTAGGAGTATGCCTTTTTGTTCTTGGAATTACAAAACTCTTCCGCCTTGATAAAGCCCTT
>JALWYS010000047.1 GCA_027003115.1 Deltaproteobacteria bacterium
TGGACGAACCTCTAGTGTTCCAGTTGTCGTGCCAACGGCATCGCTGGGTAGCTATGTTCGGATGGGATAACCGCTGAAAGCATCTAAGTGGGAAGCCCACCCCAAGATAAGATCTCCCGTGGCGTAAAGCCCCTGAAGCCCCCTCGGAGAACACGAGGTTGATAGGTCGGAGGTGTAAGGATGGCGACATCCTAAGCTTACCGATACTAATCGGGCGTGAGGCTTGACCAAATCTTTTCTTTTGTTTCCAGATGCAAACTACGGTCCTCAGGAAAAGCCCATATTTATATTTTTTATATATTCACAGTTTCCGGTGGCAATGGCGAGGGGGAAACACCCGATCCCATTCCGAACTCGGAAGTTAAGCCCCTCAGCGCCGATGGTACTGCCCCGTTAGTGGGTGGGAGAGTAGGTCACCGCCGGGATTAATTTCAGCCCTCTGGTGTCGAACTAGAGGGCTTTTTTATTACATAATACCTGAATGTCTTTAGAAGAGCCCTTTCAGGAGTTATCCTCTTAATTCTTAAGTCCAAACTTGACGATATAAATAAAATAAAGCAAAGTAAATTGATTGGATGTTAATTAAGGTGTCGTCAAACCATCTAGTCGGATATGAATGAGATCATAGGCAACAGCCCACCCATAAAACAGCTTAAACAGCTCATTAATCAGGTATGTGATACGGGTCTCAGTGTTTTGATCACCGGTGAGAGCGGTGTAGGGAAGGAGTTGGTTGCCAGGAGTCTCCACAGGCAATCTTCTCGGAGTAGCAAACCCTTTGTAAAAGTCAACTGTGCGGCCCTTCCTAACGAGCTTCTGGAAAGTGAGCTGTTTGGCTATGAAAAAGGGGCGTTTACGGGTGCAACTGAGGCAAAGCCTGGAAAGTTCGAGCTTGCCGACGGCGGCACCATGTTTTTGGATGAAATAGGGGATATGTCCATAGGGCTTCAGGCCAAGCTGCTTCAGGTACTTCAGGATTCAGAGTTTTGCCGGGTAGGAGGTATCAAAGACAAAAGGGTAGACGTTTGGGTGGTCTGTGCAACCAACCATGACTTAGAGGCGGACATTCAAAAGGGCACATTCAGGGAAGATCTTTTTTATAGAATTAACATAATTAAAATCGAAGTGCCTCCTTTAAGAGACAGGAAAGAAGATATTCCTCAATTGATCGAACATTTTCTTAAAAAATACAGTAAGGCCTTAAATAGAAATACTTCTTCATTAAAAATCTCCGATCAACTAATGGACATATTTATGAGACATCACTGGCCTGGAAATGTTAGGGAGCTGGAGAATTATGTCCAGAAAATCATAGTGATGGGCGACGAAGAAGGGGTAAAACAAGAATTGTTGGCCAAGAGTGACTTAAGACAAAATGTCGCTCCAAAGATAGTTCAGCAAGATTTTTCCAGAGAAGAGGATTTGATAGATTCGGTTTTGGACGGCATACAAAACGATTTTCCTGATTCCTTTCCCTCCTTGAAACAGGTCAAGAAGCTAGCACAATCAAAGGCAGAAAGGATTTTTATCGAGGAAGCCCTAAGAAGAACGGGAGGGAATAAAAGGGATGCCGCAGTGCTATTGAAGATCAGTTACAAGGCAATTTTATACAAGATAAAGGAATATGGCATCTCTGATGCCAGAGAGGAGTATGTGAAAGATGGTATTAGCGTTACAGTTGTTCAAGAATGATAGGAACAATTTTTCTGTCTAGTGCGAAAAAGTTTTCCAGAGCTTAAGAAAAATTTTTCGCCATTTCTTAATCGCGTAAACTTTCCCCCATATTTACACAATACAAAGAGACTTTTCTAAGATTTTCAATGGTATCTCTTTTGCAGTTTACTTTTTATAGTTTTTCCTGTGAAAGGGGTTCTAGAGATGGCGAGCTGCCCAATTGTGCCGGAACCAAAGACAGAAATCGATCGACGTAGATACCCCAGAATTCCCTTGGACATTCCTGTGAATTTCTACCTGGGCTCTGGCAGCGAAGAAAATTTAAAAAATGTTGGATATACCGTTGACATTTGCCCTGCCGGCCTTCTCATAAAAACGGAAGCAAAATGTTTCCAGAAAGGTCAGTATGTAGTCCTGCGCCCTCATAATGCTGCCCATTTTACAAATAGGCCCCTGAAGGGGGAGGTTAGATGGGTGAAAAAGGCACGGGACGGCTGTTTAAACGGCATTTCAGTCAAAGAGACAGAGAAACTGTTTCTGTCCTTTTTGTATTCCATTTCCAATAACGAACTTAGTAACCAATTCCTTGACCTGATGCTGGATGCATTCTCCGATGGGGCCTTTCTGGTGGATCCTAACCTGAGGATAATATCAGTCAGTGAGAAGCAACCCCTTGTGCATGTGGACAGGGAGAAAGTGCGTGGGGAAAAGGTGACGGAGATTCCTTCTGTTTTAAAGCTTTTTTCATCAGATCAGCTAAATCTAAGACACGACTTGCAAGAGGTGTTCTATAAGCGAAAGGACAAGCGTCACACGGCTCTTTCACTAGACTTTACAAAAAATGGTGAAAAAAAGAATCACGCCTTCAACATCTCCTATAGATATTTGAATGGCCCGCCTTTAAAGGAATCGGTATTGATCCAGGTCAAGGATGTTACGGCCCTTTACAGGCTCAAGGAAAATATTGAGAGAAAGAACAAAGACCTATTTGAACAATATCGATTTACCCTCATGGGACAGATTGTTGACGAACTTCTGGAAGACCTGATTAGTCCCTTGTCAGCTGTAGTGGGCAGGATTGACCTGTTAAAAATGAAAATGGACAGAAAAAGTGGCTCCTTTCATTGTGCAGTTGAAGACTGGATAAGGGAACTTGAAATCATTGATTCCCTGGTGGATCAGATCACCCAGCACTGCACGGTTGCAGCCAAAAGAAGGGAACGGGAAAAGCTGGGTGCTCTGGAATCGGCTATTTCTCTGAACAGACTTGTAGAGGAAACCATCCAGATTTTGAGTGTCCACGAAAGATTTCGAAAAATAGATTTGTCCCTGGATCTTAAAGATGGACTGCCCCTTTTTAAAGGTGAATATTTCGACTGGCTCAATGCCATAATTGCCATTCTCCAATGTTTGAGCAGAGAGATGCAGATTCAGAAAGAAAGGAAATTAAAGATAGAGACATATGAAGACAAGGGATATGTGGTCCTTTCAATATCACACAACGCCAAAGCATTAAAAATGCCTTTGGAACGAGAAAGCGGATTAGCCATTTTCGATATTATCCAGAAAAAATATAAAACAGCCATAGAGACAGTGGGCGGAAATGGCAGGCAGAAAATCTCCTTTTACATAGAGCTTGATGCAAAAGGATAAGCTGCATTATTTCAGCTCAATGAGCTTTCAGGTGCCTCTTTACCGAATTTTTTAGCTCATCCAGGTTAAATGATTTCACTATGTAGTCATCAGATGCCCAGGATGCTAGATCCTGTTTGTATTCAGGATATGCGGAGCTAAGGATAACAGGCACGTCCGGTTGCATCTGCTTCATTTGCCTGAGCACCTCTATTCCATCCATGCCAGGCATGTTTATGTCAAGGATTACAAGGTCTGGCTTTTCCTCCTGGAACAGCTTAAGGCCCTCTTCACCTGTCATGGCAGAGATAACCTGATAGCCTTCTTCTTCCAGCTCTTCCCTGTAAAGGAGATGGATACTTTCCTCGTCATCAACCACAAGGATTTTTTTCTTCGTCTCGCTCATGCTACCCCCTTCCTAATACGAATTATATCATGAACCCTGCAGAATGGCAGCCGCTTCTTCCGGGGGAACCGTATTGATATGGAAGCCAGTACCCCATTCAAACCCTGCAACGGTGCTGACCTTTGGCATTATCTCGATATGCCAATGATAGTGTTCAAGGTGTGCGTCCCTTAGTGGTGCTGTATGCAACATGTAGTTGTATGGGACGTTGGGCAGAACCCTGTCCAGTTTTTTCATTGTGGATGAGAAAAGTACCGCAAGCTGGTAAAGTTGACCATCGTCCAGGGAAATGAATCTGGATTGATGTCTTTTGGGAAGTACCCACATCTCGAAGGGTGACCTTGGAGCAAAGGGACAGATGGTTATGAAGTCATCGTTTTCAGCAACTAGGCGCAACTGCTGGGAACGTTCCTGGCGAATAATATCGCAGAACACGCACCGCTCCTTATAGTCGAAATAGCGCTGGCAACCGTAAAGCTCCTCTTGAATTATTTGAGGTACAATGGGAAGGGCAATGAGCTGTGAGTGGGAGTGTTCCAGAGATGCACCTGCCGCCTTCCCAAAGTTTTTGAAAACAATAATGTATTTAAAGCGTTGATCCCTAGCCAGGTCAATTAGCCTGTCTTTGTACGCTCGAAACACCAAGGCAAGTTGTTCCACGCTCATGGATGAGAGGGTTTCGTGGTGATTGGGGCTTTCAATAATGACCTCATGGGCACCGATTCCGTTCATCTTGTCATAGATGCCCTCGCCTCGTTTATCGAGGTCTCCTTCTATGATCAGGGCAGGATATTTATTTGGAACTACCCTAAGCTGCCAGTGTGGGCCGTTGGGATCATGGGAAGGACGCCCATAAACGAGAACTTCAGGTGGGGTGGTATTTTCATTGCCAGGGCAAAGGGGGCAAAACCCCCCCTTTGTCTTGTCCTTTTCGGTTACAAAATCGTAGGGTCTTTTCCCTCGCTCTGAGGCGATGATTACCCATCTTCCAATGATAGGGTCTCTTCTTAGTTCTGGCATCAATCAACAAGGGTCATAGTCCCTTGATCTTTTCCTCCTGTTCCTGTTTGGATTTGCACTCTATGCACATGGTGGTCACCGGTCGGGCCTCAAGGCGTTTTATTCCGATTTCCTCGCCGCATTCCTCGCATATCCCATATGTGCCTTCATCTATCCGCTCAAGGGCAGTCTTGATTTTTTTTATGAGTTTCCTTTCTCTGTCCCTTATTCGCAGCTCAAAGCTCCTGTCAGATTCAAGGGTCGCTCTGTCTGCCGGATCAGCCACCTTACTGTCAATGGCTGTCATCTCCTCAAGCGTCTTATCCGCCTCATCAAGGAGCTGGTTTAGCTTATCCTGAAGAAGTTTTCTGAAGTATTCAAGCTGAGCCTGATCCATTTAAATCCTCCTCATTGTGCAACAACTTCCAAAAAGGGGGAATTTACTGGATTCTGTCCAGGGTGTTAGTCTTTCCTGATCCATTGTCCACTTTTCCCGCCTGTTTTTTTCAGAAGCTTTATTTCCTTTATTTCTATGCCCTTTTCCAAGCCCTTACACATGTCGTAAATGGTAAGGGCTGCCACAGATGCTGCGGTCATGGCCTCCATCTCAACGCCTGTTTTGGCATGGATGGATGCGGTAGCCGTGATTCTTACACCTGGAATATCCTCTGCCAGCTCAAATTCAATGCCAACAAATTCCACTGGAAGGGGATGACAAAGGGGAATTAGATTTCCCACCTGTTTTGCAGCCATTATTCCTGCAATTCTGGCAGTGCTGAAGACGTCACCCTTGGGTATGTCCCTTTCAACAAGGCGTTTAAAGGTGTCCATTCCCACCTTTACAAGTCCAGAGGCAATGGCGGACCTCTTGGTTGGCTCCTTGGCCGATACGTCCACCATTGTGGCCCTGCCTTTTTTGTCCAAGTGGGAGAAGTCTTTTTTCATTTCTTAATTGAATTCCACCTTTTTAAATATCTTTTTGAAAAATCCGCCCTTTTCCTTTTGCTTTTCTATATTCAGGAATTCCTCAAGAAGCTCCTTCTGTCTGTCAGTCAGGTCTGTAGGTGTCTTCATCTTGATTCTTATGAGTTGATCCCCTGGTGAAAACCCCCGAAGGTCCGGGAACCCCTTGCCCTTGAGTCTGAAAATTGCCCCCGGTTGGGTGCCTGCCGGTATTTTTATCTGTTCCGTACCTTCCAACGTGGGTACTTCGATTACCTGGCCGAGACAGGCCTCGATGGATGAGATCTCAACCTCGCAGTAAAGATCATTACCTTTTCTTTGAAAAAACTCATGAGGTTCCACATGGATTACTATAAAAAGGTCTCCTCTTTGTCCGCCCCTGCTTCCTGCTTCTCCCTCATTCCTGAGTCTTAGCCTTGAACCGGTGTCAACCCCGGCTGGAACCTTGATCTTTACCTTTCTGTACTGAGGAGTCCTGCCTTTGCCATTGCATGAAGGGCAGGGTTTGGTAAAGATGGTGCCCTGTCCATTGCAGTTTGGACAGGTGCTTGAGACCTGAAAGAATCCCTCGGAGCGGATCATCTGTCCTCGTCCCTGACAAGTTGGGCAGGTAACCACTTGGTTGTCAGCATCTGCGCCTGTACCAGAGCACCTTGAACAGGTCTCGAGACGCTGGATTTCTATCTCTTTTTCAGCTCCCTTTGCCGCTTCCATAAAAGAGATAGTCATGTCATATCGAAGATCCGAGCCCTTTTGAGGACCATAGTTTGTACGGCTCCTTGATCTTCCCGTTGAAAATCCGAAGAAGTCCTCAAAGATGTCATTAAAGGCACTGAATATGTCTTCCGTATGGGTAAAGCCGCCAAAACCGTTGTTGGATACGCCCTGATGCCCGTAGGCGTCATAAAGGCGCCTTTTTTCAGGATCCTTCAGGATTTCATAGGCCTCGGCCGCCTCCTTGAATTTTTCTTCTGCCTCCTTGTCTCCAGGGTTCCTGTCAGGGTGATATTTTAGGGCAAGTCTCCTGTATGCCTTTTTAATTTCTTCAGTGGAGGCACTCCTGGCAATTCCTAAGACTTCGTAGTAGTCCCGTTTCATTGTCATTTCTCGTTCTTTTCGACCTCCATGCGAAGGGCTTCCATAATGCGTTTTTCTTCCGCCTCTTTTGCGAGCTCTTCCAGGTTTTCAAAGGTTACCTTTCCTGCAGCTATCTCTCGAAGGGCCGTGATGATTTCCTTGTTGCTGCTTTTAACCAAAGGTTGTGCCCCTTTTCTGAGCTGTTTAACCCGTTCCACTGCAAGATGAACTATCAAAAACCGGTCGGGTATCTGTCTGAGGCAGTCTTCTACAGTGACTCTTGCCATTTTTCCCTCCGTGGTCAAAAATTTATGGAAACACTAAATATATAATGCTTTTGGTGCCCTGCGCAATCTTTATATTCCAATAGTGTTGTCAACAAATAGAGTTGTCCGGTTTTATAGCAAATAAACTGTCCGGTTTGGCATATGCTAATTTTTTTAGGGAACCGCCCCGCCGGAGGCATCCTGCTGACATGAAAATGGCAAGGAGCAAGC
>JALWYS010000048.1 GCA_027003115.1 Deltaproteobacteria bacterium
GATTCTTAAGCTGCTTTTAGAGGGCATGCATCAGGACAAGCAGGCGGCCCTGATAGTAACACCTGCAGTGAGTCCAAAGGGTCTTTTGAGCCTTCTTCTTGAGGAACTTGGTGTCAAAATTCCGCCGAAGCGTTCAGAACTCGCCCTACTTCTTAAGGACTTTCAGGAACACGTGTTAGACCTTGCACAGACCAACAAGGGACTAGTTATAGTGGTGGACGAGGCCCAGGACCTGCCCCTTGAAACCGTAGAACAACTTCGCCTCTTGTCCAATATAGAAACCGGGAAAAAGAAGCTGGTTCAGATTCTCCTTGTTGGGCAACCAGAAATCAAGAATCTGCTTGCAGATCCAAGACTCTGCCAGCTTACTCAACGGATAGTCATAAATGAGGAACTTTCCCCATTGGATGAGCAGGAGACAAGAGATTATGTAAGATTTCGCCTCTCAAGGGCAGGCCGGCCAGATCTTCCCATATCAAAAGGTTTTATGGCAGCCCTTTACAAACGCACAGGGGGCCTTCCACGACTTATCAACAGGGCCATGGACCGAACGCTCTTGATGGCCGCAGCCACAGGCTCCAGATGCTTGAACCCTGCCCATCTCGAACAGGCGCTATCGACCCTTCCAGAGCCTGGAAAAGGCATGGAGTCCTCAAAATTCAGGGATGTAGTTTCGAGATTCACCCTGGGGAAAAATCTTGCCTATGGTGCTGCAGGCTGCCTGCTGGGCATTGGGCTTTGTTTCATTCTTTTGGGGACGAATCTTGCCCCAACTGCTGCCTTTTTAACGAACAAATCAAAGACCGTGGTCACGAAAGAAACCTTACAAAACCATTTGCATGAGGGCATTCCAGGAGTGGTGTCGGTAAAAAGCGCCAGGATCCACGTTATGCCTTCAAAAAGATCCACTGTTTTAACCATCGCCAAGTCTGGCAGCAGGATCATGGTGCTTGAGGAGAAGGGCAGATGGTACAAGGTGATGGCCACAGACAAAAAGGCGGGGTCCGTCACCGGCTGGCTATTGAAGACACAGGTAGAAAGGAGTTTCAGTGCAGCTTATTCCCTTTCCCAGAAAAAGGATCTGGGTCGCAGGCACCACGGGCAAAGGCCAATTTGATTGCCTCTGCCTGAGACGTGCCAAGGGCTCAATCAAGGTAGAGGAGCAAAGGAGCTGCAAGGCCCTTTCAGAACTGCCAGCAAGGGCCATAACCCTTGTAATCCATTCTGAAAGGCTTCTTATTTCCATTGACTCCTATCCTCCCCTAAAGGAAGACATACTTCGGCTTCAGGCAGACGAGAGAATTCGCAATCTCGGGCCATGGAATGAAGACACGCCCCTTTCACACTGCATACACCTCAGGGAAAAAGGGAGCAGTCTAAACTCCTACACCATAATCTCCCTTCCGCAATCTGACATCGAGCAAAATCTGAAGGCTGTCCAGGAGGCAAATATCCGTATAACCAGGTGCCTACCCCACGTGGCCTCCATATCTGCGCTGACCGGCAGGCTGACCAACGAGCCTGTCATTGCCTGTTTTCTTGCAATGGGATACCTTGAGATTCTGGTTGCAGAAAAAGGAATACCTTACTATTCACAGATATCTCCCATTGACCCTGAACTGGGGCTGGGGCTGGGGCTGGACCCCGACCTCCTTTTCCAGGCCATCTTCAATGTACGCCAGATAATAAGCACCAGATACAACAAGGAAGTTGAAAAGGTTCTGTTTTTCAGCAAGGAAGAGGGACCATTACCTGACAAGATCGGAGAAGAGGAGGTGTGGCAACCCCAGTTAAAGGACCTGGTGGGAGAGGATGACGAGGCCTTTTTTTGGAAATATCCTGAGCTCATTGGCGCACCCTTTGTATCAGAAGATTTCGATTGCCTGCCAAAACAGTTAAAAACCACCTATCTCATTCAAGACTTGAACAAGGCAGTGGCCGGAGTCGCTGCAGCAGGATTAGTCCTTTTGGGAGCATCGTCCTTTTTCTTGGTTAATGAGCGTTCCAAGGCCCTTTCCAGGTACAACAGGCTCTACTCTGCGACCCTGGCAAAGAAAGCACAGGTTGATACAAGAATGCCCAGGGCGGATGAGCTTAAAAAACTTACCCTGTTAGCCAGAGTCTGGGACAGTGTAAGGAAGGAAGGGCCCATTGACAGGCTCCTATACGCTATTGCCAGCCACATCCCGGAAAACGTGGTCATCCAGGAAATGTCGGTGAAAAGAGAGGGCGGCGAGAACAGGCGCCAAGAGACCCAGGAAATCCCACCCCCTGAGCATTTTGTCAGCCCCCAAAGCCCTGGCATGGAATCTGATTCTGGCGATAAGGCCTTTTACCAAAGGCCCCTGGTTGTTCATTTGGAGCTTTATACAAAAGGGCAATTTCAGGAAGTGAAAACACGCCTTCAAAGGGCTGTTAACCTGCTTGGAAGAAAATTTGCGGTAAGTAACGTGACCATGAAATACCAGGAAGATCAGGACAGAGGATACCTTCATTGTGATCTTTTGAAGCAGGAGGTGAAGGGCGGATGAAAAGATTTTTGCCCGTCTCTCATAGGGCCATTCTCATTGTAGAAACAGTTATCGTTTTCCTGTTTGGAGTGGCATTGTATTGGGATTTGTCCCTTTATATGGAGACAAAGGCCATTGAAAAGGCCTATGCGCAGCTTAAAGAGACCAACGTGAAGATTGACCGGGTTTCCAGAAAGATAAAGGAGATTGACAAGATCAGGCATTTACTTTTCCCCCATAACCCAGGAGATGTGAATTACACATGGGAAAACGTGGAGCTTGAATTTGAGCCAGTGGATTTTCCCTCCCTGCTTGCTCGTCTCTCTCTTCTAAACCATGAAATTGAGGAAAAATACAAAAAACAGGGTCTTTTTGTGCTTACAAGTTTTAAAACCGTGCGTAAAGGCACAGAACAAAAGGGGCAAGGCCTTGATTCCAAGACTGCTGAAGATCCTGTTAAACCCGGCTTTGAGATCCAAGGGAGGCTCTTATGCATGTAGCAGCAGGGACCTTTAGGAAAAACATACTAAATGCCCTTCCTGTAATCTGTTTCATTGTGGGAACGGCACTTGCCGTTTATACCGCCTTTTCCACTGTTAAGCCAAGGATCTCTCCCTTAAAGGTTGCCTCTTTAAACATCAAAGAACTTGAGACAGCAGGCTTAAGGGCAGCCTCTTTGAACAAACACAAAATAATAGCAAAATACCCTGCACTTCGTGATCCGTTCGTGCTTCCCCAAAGGGCAAAGATCGCAGATGAACCACTTCCCCAGCTCAGGCTAACCATGATCATAATCAACAGCAGGCAGAAAATGTGCAAGGTAAACGGGAGGCTCTACACGGAGGGTGAATCAGGGCCCGATTTCAAGGTCAGTTTCATAGGAGAAAGCGGGGTTCTGGTGGAAAGAAAGGGAAAAGAACAATGGCTTTTTCTCACAAAAAACAGCTAATCACAAAGGCAATCCCAAAATGGTTTAGCAGGATAATATTCTTCGTATCCCTGCTTGTGGTAGGCATTGGCCTTTCGGGCTGTGCCATCCATAATGAGACCTCTCAAGCTCATTCACATTTACCACAAGGGCCTTTGCCACTGGCAAAAAACTTCAACCAAAAGAGCAATGGCAGCATACAGGTTCCAAACCTCGTCACCAAGAAACCCGTAAGAACAAAAAGGCCCAAACCAAGGTTCAAGGAGCTATCTCCCCTTGATATACAGCTGGTCTCCCTCTCCTTTGTGGAAGAAAATTACAGATCCATATTTCAGGCCCTTGCCCATGCAGCAGGTCTTAACCTGGTTATAGACGACTCGGCAGTTCCCGTGCTCTCGCAGGGAAAGAAACTAACGGCGGAGTTTGTGGAGCAGCCTGTCAGAAATGTTCTTGATGCAGTATGCAGGGCCTCCAACCTTGGCTGGGAAGAAAGGGACGGAACCGTCTACATTTTGGGCTTTGTGGAAAAGATCCTTAACCTCGATTTTATTGCCTCCACCCACAAGGCCAAGGTTACCGTTGGAGGAGACGTACTTGGAGGTCAGGCAGGCGGGAGCAGCTCATCGGGGCAGGGAATAACCGCCCAGGGCGAAGGAGAGCTTGCCACACCCTTGACTGGAAGCTTCGAGATAACCGGGGAGACATCACCAGGGGCCCTTGATATCTACCAGGAGATAGATTCGTCGGTTAAAGCCTACCTTGAAGGAAAGGGAAAGTATTTCCTGAACAGGAACACGGGCACACTCCTTGTGCAGGGCCCGCCAAAGGTAGTCCAGAGGATTGAAGACTACATTGATACGCTAAAGAAAAAATACCAGAGGCAGGTACTCATAGAGGCAAGGATCATCGAGGTCGCGCTGGATAAGAGTGCTGAGCTTGGAATTGACTGGCGGCGGCTTACAATAAACGCAAGCGACAGGCAGATTCATCCAAAGGGCACCTCATTCCAGCTAAACAGTCAGCTCCTCGAAGGGGCCCTTAGGGAGTCCACCATGTACGGAATCACCCTAACCAACCCCTACTACGATCTCTCTGTGGTGGTCAAAGCCCTTGAACAGTTTGGAAACGTACGAACACTTTCAAACCCAAGGCTCAAGGTTCTAAACGGTCAGCCTGCCATGATAAGTGTAGGCCAGTCCGTGTCTTATCTTAGAAAATTCGAGATAATGGTGGACCAGCAGCAGGGTTTCAGGAGCGAGACTCCTAATGCGGAGATTGCCTCCATTTTTAACGGCATACTCCTTGGAGTAACTCCCACCATAGACGCGAACGACTACGTAACCCTGAACATGGTTCCCATAAAGAGCGATATTATCTCCATGGAGCAGCGGGAGCTGACAGATGGAAACCTGTACACCTTTCCTGTGGTCAACCTCAGGGAGGCTTCAACCACAGTCAGGGCCCATTCAGGTGATTTGGTGATACTTGGCGGGCTTATTGAGGAAAGAAGGGGCAAAAGCAGCACAGGCCTTCCCATCCTTTCCAGGCTCCCAGGTTTTCTAAGCCTTCCCTTTAGTTTCAAGCAAGATACGGACAGGAAGGTGGAACTGGTAATAATACTTAAAATAAATGTGATAAAAGATGAGCAAGCTGTTTGAAGCAATAAGCAATCTAGAGGCAGATAGCGGGCAGGCCGTTGTGGACTCGCCCTTTAGAGTGGAAACAACAGGATTTTCAGATGTTGAATCAAGAGGCAGGCCCAGAAAGACCCTGGCCTTGGCCATTGGAATCCTTATCATTACCTTGGCAGCTGGCTCTGGCGCGCTATTTCTATTAAAAAAACTTGCAGTGTCAAATAGGAATCCCGTTTCAGAGCAGGAATTAGCCACGGGAAAAGGGCTTAAAGGAAAAATTATGTCCGCAGTCCCTGTTGCCATGAAGGGGCAGCCGGAGACCATCAAAAACCATTGGGAAGATTCCCCAAAAACCGAAGCAGGAAAGGAAAAAGCGGTGGCACTCAAGGCCTCAAAGAATGAGGCCGTAAAAAAGGACAACAGAACCGATAATGCCTTGGTCTTTCCTCTAAAAGAGGCTGCTTCCAGGCCCACAAAGGGTTCCAAAGGGGCTACTTCAGGCCTTAACAGGCAACTTAAAGGCGATTCCTGGCCAAAACCGTTACATGGGGCCATGAAACCTGCCCCACTTGCCTCAAATCCTCTTATTCTAAACGGCCATGAAAAAAGGCTACTTTACCGGGCGGAAAAACTCAGGAAACTCGGCCTTAAAGAGCAGGCCCTGGCAATTTACCAAAGGGTTTGGGAAAAGAGGCGAAATCCCCTTGTGGCAAACAACCTTGCGGCTCTTTTGATGGACAAAGGTCGTTACGAGAAGGCCCTTAAAATTCTTGAGCAGGCAGCAAAGGTGTCTCCTTCGGATGAAGACATTAAGTATAACCTGGAACAGCTGCGGCTCTTTCTTGGCAAAACGGAAACTCTCTCCAGGTAAACTTGAGGAGACACACTTGGGCCTTTCTCAAAAATGAGAAACAAAGATCAAACAGGTTTTACTCTCATTGAATTCGCCCTTTTCCTAGTTATTGCCGGGGTGGTCCTGGGTGTTGCAGCAGCGGCATGGAGCGTACTGGTTCAAGGTCGACAGATCCGGGCAGCCAGGAATATGCTGGATGAGACCAACAACTGTCTCATGGACTACCTTATTTTATCCAAAAGGCTTCCCACGGCCCAGTACTTCGCTACTTCCTGCTCAAAGGCGGATTCGTGGGGCAAAAGTCTAAGGTTTGTCTCTGGGGCAGCAGGCCAGGGGATCAACTGTACGGCCCAGACCCCTGGAACCCTGGCAGTCAGGGTTTCCTCCACGGATCTAAGGAACAATATCGCATGGATTTTGATAAGTGCCGGACCAAACAGGGCCTTTGACTACTCCCAGGCTGGAAGCAGTCTGGACCTTTCAACTGGAGATGACGTTTATGTCTTCGTATCAGATTTGGAGATACACCAGCAGGCCTGCAGATAAAAAGGGCTTTACCCTGGTGGAGATCGCAATTGTGCTGGTGATAGTTGGGCTCATTATCGGCACCCTGGCGCCACTTATGATGTCAATGATAAAAAGGGACAAGCTCAAAAGCGGAAGACAGACGGTACAAAGGGCAAGGGATGAGATAATAGGCTATGCCATGATTAATGGAGGAAGTCTTCCTGCCCTTACAAACCTTGCCCACAGGCAGGATCCCTGGGGGAACCAGCTCTTTCTAATAACGGCACCTGCCCTTTCAAGCTCAACCAGTGTCTGCAGCGTAAATGCAACCACAACCCCCATGATGTCCGTCATCCTGTACGGGGCGTCCGGCGGGGGCGCATGTTCCACAGGGAACATCGTTTCCAACGTGGCTTGCATTGTTGCCTCAAAGGGGCCAGATTACAACCGCCAGATAAGCACCATTTCAGGCGGACAGGTGGGAATACTTGATTATGGATGCAGCGGGGATCTCTACCCTGCCGACAACTCAGGTGTGCCGTCAAACAGGCCATTTGATGACATTTACGAATACATAAGCCTTGAGGAATTAAAGGCGAGGGTATGCCAGCCCTCGTCCAATTCCACCTCCTCTTCAGGCCCATAAGAACCGGCCAGCACCACAGAACTTCTATCCAATATCCGGGAAGTCACACTCCCTGGCGTTTCTTGAAAGTAGCAGGAGAAAGATCCCATCCATCAGGAGGCTTATTCCAACCATCCAGCCAAGGTACCAGTGGGTGCTGTAGGGCCAGAACATGATAAAGCCTGCTG
>JALWYS010000049.1 GCA_027003115.1 Deltaproteobacteria bacterium
CGCAAGGGAAGCAATAATAGAGGCTCTCAAGGAAAAAATAACCCGAGCTCCTAAATCCATGATAGGCAACAAGGGATACCGAAGATATCTGAAGATATCAAGGGACAGTGTCAGCATTGATACTGCCAGGATAAAAGAAGAAGCCAGGTATGACGGCAAATGGGTACTTGAAACCAACAGTGATCTTTCACCAGAGGAAGTGGCATTGAGTTACAAGGAGTTATGGCAGGTGGAGCATGTATTCAGGGACATGAAGTCCGTTCTGGAGACCAGGCCTGTTTTTCATCAGCGTGACGATGCAATAAGGGGCCATGTGTTTTGCAGCTTTCTGGCCCTGATGCTTCGAAAGGAGCTGCTCCGCCGTCTTGAGGAAGCAGGTCATGATCTTGAATGGTCAGACATTATTCAGGACCTTGAAGCCCTTCAGCAGATAGTCATAGAAGAAAACGGAAAGCGTCTGGCAGTAAGGACAGAGTGTCAGGGGACCTGCGGCAAGGTATTTAAGGCAGTAAGAGTTGCAGTTCCACCTACAATTCGTGAAATTTCAGAAGGTGCATGATTTTTTCCATCAAGAGGTCTGAGGTAGTGCCAAGGAATATTAGTGCGCCCTTATCCTATTGATTTTACATTATATTTTTTTATCAACTGTCAAAGATGAGCTGGAAGAAAAGGCCAGAGAGGAAGCTAAGAAAAAGGCCAAGAAGAAGCTCGAAGCCAGCGGTAAAGAGAAAAGGGAAGATGGAAAGAACAGAAGAAAACATCCTCCACAAAAATCAGATGAAACAGTAAAGCCTGATGCCAAGGTCAATATGACAGATTTTGAAAGCCGGATTCAGAAGAATGCCAAGGGATACCTTCAAGGATACAATGCCCAGGCTGTAGCCACTGAGGATCAGGTAATAGCAGCTTTTGATGTTGTAAATGATGCCAATGATTATCATCAGCTTAAGCCCATGCTGGATCAGGCTCAGGAGAATCTTTCCATGCTGAAGTCTCCATCCAAAACAATCCTTGCAGATGCTGGGTATTGCAGTGAATCCAATCTTGAATATCTTGAATCAAGAAAGGACATAGACGGACTTATTTCTACCCGCAAGGAAAAGGAGATGAGGAAGAAGGGAACAGCTTCTCCTTCAAAACGCCGATCCCGAAGATACAGTGCCATGGACAAGAAACTTCGCAGGCCGGTTGAAAGGTATATTTACGGATTTCGGAAACGAATCATAGAGCCTGTATTTGGTCAGATGAAACAATGCCATGGTTTTTCTGGATTCCTGCTTCGAGGCCTTGAAAAGGTAAGAGGTGAGTTTGGCCTATGGTGTAGTGCGCACAATATCTTGAAGTTATATATTAAAAACCTGGGAAAAGGAGCAATAACGGCCTAAATAAAGGAAAAATGACAGGTAAATAGGAGGATATTGCTATTTTTTCAGACATATCCTGTTTTGTGCTTCCTTAAAACGAGCATGGGCTACTAATAACTGCTTGAAAAAAGTGTGGTGTCTCCGTTGATTTACAGGACAGCCTCAAAGGAATTGTCGCGGTCTTAACATTTAGGAAAAAAGCTTCCTCTTCGAACACATGGCTTTACTTTAAGCCCTCCATTTTGAAAAGATGGTAGCAAGAATGGGAACTGTTGAGCAGGTAACGGCTCTCTACGAATGGATTTAATAAATTCTTGGCGAAACGGTATCGTTTAGGCAGCAAAAGCTCAGGGCGGCAGCTATGTCTTACTGGCTTTCAAACATAAAGCTCCTCCCGCACCAGGGGCAGGTCATTTCTTCTGCCCAGGGTAAAGAGAAGCTGAAATACAAATAGGGGATTGTACCTGAAGCTCATCTGGCAGCCGTAGAGATAAAAACGCCACATCCTTACGAATTTCTCATCATACAGCTGTTTCACCTTCTCAGCATGTTCCTCGAACCTCTTTGCCCAGTTACCAAGGGTGAGGTCGTAGTGGCCTCTTAGGTTTTCCAGGTCCACGAAGTCAAAGCCTGTCTCTTCGGCTGCCTCTACAAGCTCTCCGAGGGCTGGAAGGTAGGTGCCAGGGAATATGTATTTGGTGATCCATGCATCCATCTCCTTGGGCTTTGTTCTGCCAATGGTATGAAGAAGCATTATCCCCTTGTCTTTAAGGAGTCTTGAACATCTTTCAAAAAAGACGGAAATGTTCTCCTTGCCCACGTGCTCGAACATGCCTATAGAGATGATTCTGTCAAAACTCTTGTACTCACTTTCACCAATCTCCCTATAGTCCTGGAGCCGAATCTCCACTTGATCTTCCAGGCCTTCATCCCTTATGCGCTGGTTTCCAAGTTCAAACTGATTTTGGGAAAGGGTAAGCCCTACCGCCTTGACCTTGTATTTCCTTGCTGCCTCCATCACAAGGCTACCCCATCCGCATCCTATGTCCAAAAGCCTCTGACCGGCCTTGAGTCTCAATTTCTTTAGGCTTCGATGTATCTTGTTAAGCTGTGCCTGCTCAAGGGATTCGTCTTCTGAGGTAAAGAAGGCACAGGAGTAGTTCATACCCTTGTCAAGCCACAGTTTGTAAAAGTCATTTCCCTTGTCGTAATGGGCCTGCACGTCCTTTTTGGTCTGTTTTATGGTGGCCCTCTTTTTTAGATGAAGCCAGCAGACCCTGGCCTTTTGAAATGGAGTTAGTCTCTCCTCTGCAGCATTTTTGTAAAACCACTCCATGGCATCGCCAAGGTTTCCGGTAATTTCTACGTCTCCCTGTATGTAGCCTTCCCCAAGGGCAAGAGAGGGCTCGACAAGCAGCTCTTCAAAGGTGTTGGGGCTTTTGATTCTTATTTCAAACTGGGGAGGGCCGTCTCCAAATTTGAGCTGTTCTCCATTCCAGAGGGTGATTTTGCAGGATTTTTCAGGACTTTCAGGAAGGACGCTGGTCAGGATTTTCTTGGCTTGCTCTGGATTCATCTTGTTGCCTCCCCCTGTTACAGCTCAAAAGGTTCCTGTCAAAAAATAACGCCTTTTAATTTTAGTATGTACGAAATTGGCTTGTGTCAAGAAATGGCCATTAAAACCACGTTTCAGGGTTTGAACAGAGATTTGAAATTAAGTTGTCACCTAAGGCATGCAAAAGGCTTTGAAGAGGCTTCAAAAATTGCAGTATGCCTTGAAGATTCTCTCAGGGATAAGACGGATTATACCCATTACAAGGCGCCACCGGCCCTTTACATAGATGATGTCCTTACCTTTCCGTTGAGCCTCATATATTTGCCTTGCTGCATCTTCCGGGCTTGCGGTCAAAAGAGGAGGAAGCTGCATTGCCATTGTCATGCGCGTTTTCACAAATCCAGGCTTTACAGTCATCACATGCACACCGTGGGGATAGAGCCTTGCCCTTAAACCTGAAAGATACGCAGAAAGAGCGGCCTTTGAAGCACCATAGATGTAATTTTTTTTGCGTCCCCTGTCACCAGCAACAGAACTGATCCCTATTATGAAGCCCTTGCTTCGTCTCTGGAAATCATTGGCTACCACGTTCAGGAAACAGGCAACCGCCGTGTAATTTGTGTCTGTTATTCTTTTAAACTCCCTGAAATCGCTTGATGCAGTCGTCTGATCACCCATGTAGCCTATGACGCAAATTACACCCGCAGGCCTTTTGCCCAGAGAAAAATAGAAATCTTTGTGTGCTTCAACGGACAAAATATCGAGATCCCGCAAAATCACGCTTCTATGGCTCCTGATGCGCAGATCAGAGGCAAAATCCTTCAAGGCAATTCCAGCATCCCTTGCAACAAGAATCAGGTCATAACCATGACGGGCATACTCCCTGGCAAGGGCCTTGCCGATGTCACTCTTTGCCCCAAGAATAAGAACGGACTCCATCATTAAAGCCCCAGCCTCCTAGATTGAAGGGATTGAATCATCTTGTCCATGTCATTTGACCTTCTAAATCGCCTAAATTGCCAAATACCAGAGTAGCCCTTCTCAACCATCTTCCTGTTCATTCTCGAATCCTTTGTAAGATAAAGCCTTCCGCCCCTGGCGACGACTATGTTATCGAGTCTGTCCAGGAGATGGAACAGGCCTTTTTGAATCTTGAAGTCAAGGGCAAGACCATATCCTTCCATGGGAAACGATAACAGGTTCTCGTTTTCCATCCCGTAAAGTTTCAAAACTGCCAGGTAAGGACTGATGCCGGACTTGCCTATTTCCCTCATTATTTCAAGAATACCATCAAAGCCTTGCCCTTTGGGTAGTATGAAATGATACTGAACGAAACCCCGTCTGCCATAAAGCCTGTTCCACTTACCAATCCTGTCAAGCGGATAGAAAAAAGTGTCGATGTCGATACCCTGCTGATATGAAACCCTTTCTCTTGCGCCATGGTAATAGAGGAAATTGAATCCCGTTAGCAGGGCCTTGTTCATAAAAAAAGGTGGGAATTCCACAGGGATGTCCATACTCCCGTAAGGCCGGTAGTCATAATCTCCCCCGTTCATAAAGGAAGCAGCGGTAAAAATGCCACGTCCGGTCTTTGGGCCTTTTGCCGTGCCATCAATCCACGCCACGGAGTATGGCATATTACAGTATTGTTCAAAGGCATCGAATGTTTCCTGGAGATTATTGGTCCTTACAGTAACCTGGTCCAGTAAACAGGAGTCAATTTTCTTCAGATAAAACCTGGCCTCAAGTATCACACCGGTAAGGCCCTGACCTCCGCAAGTCGCCAGAAACAGTTCGTGATTTTTCCTTCTGGAACAGGAAACCACCTGGCCGCCTGGCAACATGATTGAAATCTCCCTTACCCACTTGCTAAAGCAACCATCCAGGTGGTGATTTTTACCGTGAACGTCACTGGCGATGGCTCCGCCAACTGTGACATATTTGGTCCCGGGCGTTACAGGCAAAAACCAGCCCCTTGGCACGAATGTCTTCAGGATATCCGAAAGCAAAACCCCAGCCTGTGTATGTAACAGGCCTTTATCCGTGTCAAAACGCAACATGCAATTACAGGGTCTGACATCCAGCATACGTGCTGCAAGGGCAGAGTCTCCGTAGCTGCGCCTGTTTCCCAAAGGAATAAAAGTGTCACCACTTTTAAGGAAATAACCCAGCCCCTTGGGATGACTTGGAGAAACCAGCTTCCCATCGACCCTGGGATAACGGCCCCATGCTGAAAAATCCCTGACTTTTTGCTTTATGATCAGCGGCGCAGACTCACCCATACAGCCCGAATCCGAAGGTTATAATCCAGCCTGCAAGTGCACACTGGATTATCCTGTCCTTAAAAAAAATCCTTACAGGGGACCCTGAATCCCTCTGGACAAATACAAGATAAAGATAGCGCAATATACCAATGACAACGAAAATGGCCGTTAGATATAGATATGGTACACAGACGCGCTCCTGTACATTTTCAGTATGAATATACAACAGATAGACACAGATGATGGATAAAGCAATGAAGATAAGAAATATATTCAAATATGAATTTCCTCTACTGTAACCTCCCACGACCTTTCTCGTCCTGACCCGGTTATTATGATAAATCATCACGTCGTCCTTTCGTTTTCCAAGGGCCAAAAATAACGATAGCAAAAGGGTCATAAGGACAATCCAACCAGAAAGCTCAACGGATGTGGCAAAGGAGCCCACAAACAGCCTCATGACCAAAAAGGCTGAAACTGCCAACACGTCCAAGATAGGTATTTTCTTGAGAACAAGTGTGTATGCAGGCCCAAGCATGAGGTAAGTAAGGATTATCAAGGTGGTTTTTGAATTGAGGAATTGGGCCGTTAGTACGGCCATAAAAACGCATCCTGCAAGTAAGAACAGGGCCGCTTGGATTGAAACATCACCAGAAGCTAAGGGTCTTTGGCTCTTATAGGGGTGTTTTGCGTCCATGGGAGCATCAAATATGTCGTTGAGAATATAAACTGCGCTGGCAGCAGAAGAGATGGCCCCAAACCCCATTGCTGCCTTGTAAAGCACTCTCATGTCAGTAAGCTCTTGGGCAAAGAACGCTGGTGCAAAGACCAAAAGGTTTTTACTGTAATGATGCACACGCAACAGGCGCAAAACGTGAAAAAGCGTGCCTTTTAAGGCTTTGAGGGATGTTTTCATCTACCCTTTCGCGCGCCCATTTCGCAGAGAAGTTCCAGGGCAGAAATATCCTGACTGGATAAAATTTGTTGCCCAGGCCGTATAAGCGCCCTCTCAACAAGGCCATTTCTGAACTCAAGGGCTATTCTCGCAGGCTTACTGTAGGAATAAAGCCGCTTTGACATGGCCTTCATGGTAGTAGTGTAAATCACCTTCCCTTTGGAGGATAGAAGTACCAGATCAAGAGGCTCAGGGACATCCGCCATGGTGAAAATCATTATCGTATCTGTTGGATAAAAAAAACACATGCCCTTTTCTGTAGAATTTGAACTTTCACTAACTATGTTCAGTGCCTTTCCTGAAAGCCCCTTTACTTGCTCCCATTTTGTGCATGCAACCGAACATTCAGCGTCTATGCCATTTATGGAAAAACGAAAAACCGGCAAATCACCTTTCCCAGAGTTGTTACAAGAGGTTAAGGATAGAATTAATACGGCGCACAAACAAAACCAGTTGATCAAATCTCGACCCATGATTACAAAATCAGAAATGTCAAAAATAAGGTTCTTCCGGCATATGAGTACCTGGGTTGAATTAGAGAGTTGAAGGTGGACATAAACAGAGACAAAATATTTGAGCCTAATCAAATAAAAGGAGGTCTCTGTCATGTCCACGTCCATATTGTACCATGCTTTTGGGCTCAAGGGTATTCAGTATAAGGCCACTCGCTATGAGGGTGAATATTTGATCTTTGAGGCTGAAATGGTCACCAAGGACATACCCTGTCCGGACTGCGGCAAGACTGATATCATTTTCAAAGGTAGTAAGCGAAGGCAGTTGCTGCTGCCTTCCATTGGTCGCAAGAAATGCTTGCTGGATCTATTATTTCATAGAGTACAGTGTCTGGGGTGTAGACGCATCTGGTGGCCTAAGCTTTCTTTCATGCTGGGCAAACATTCATATGCCCGGTCATTTGCTCTTCAGGTACTGGACTTGCTCAAAATGGCCACCATAAAGGATGTAGCAAATTTTATGAGAGTAGGCTGGGATATGATCAAGAATATCCACAAGCTGAAGCTGAAAAGGATGTACAGGACCAGGCCCATTAAGAATGTAAGATATATCGGTA
>JALWYS010000050.1 GCA_027003115.1 Deltaproteobacteria bacterium
ATCAAATTGAATAGCAGTATTCCAGTAAATATCATCAAAATATTATTGGACTGAGGTAATTGTGCTGCCAGTATTCAGCAAAAAATCGGCCTCGGGACCGAATTGCTCCGGAACTGCATAATTTGGGTTAAAGTGATTTATCCCAGGTGAGGAAAACTTCGATAAGGTGCCGTAGCTTTGGCAATAGTGCGCCTGAATCGTTTTTTAAATCTGCATTATAGGGTGAGGAGGTCTTGGTGGTGAAAAGAAAAAGATTCGGGCCCCAAAGGACCAAGTAGTTAAGACCTCCCCTGATGTGATTGTTTGTCTTTTTTCAGGTTTCTGCTCAGAAAAAGGCATGTCTTATTTTAACAGCGAAAACTTAAGATTACCTCTTCGAGTACGGTGGAATCCTCCTTTATCTCTGAGGAAATGTCCTTTAGCTCCTCGGATTCGGTAAGGTTTTGCACTGATTCCGTCTTCAGAACGCTCACCTCGTCCTTGATGCCATGCAGCAGCTCCACACCGGAATCGATCTGGGAATTTATCTCCTGATAAGTGGCAGTCTGCTCCTCTGCAGCCGCCGCAACCGTATCAATGGCATCGTTTATCTCTTGGGTGGCGCTGCTGCAGTTTGAAATCACACTGACAGCACGCTTAACGTTTGCCTGAATGCTCTCTATCAAGGGGGCTATCTTCTCGGTTGCATCCTGGGTCTGCTTTGCAAGCTGCTTCACCTCATCTGCAACCACCGCAAAGCCCTTGCCTGCCTCGCCGGCCCTGGCTGCCTCTATTGTGGCATTAAGGGCAAGAAGCGTGATTTGATCGGTGGCATTACTTGCATCATAACTGGCCTTCACAGAACGTTTTGCCTCTTCTATCATCTGGTTGGAAAGGGTTTCCAGATTGTCTGATTTGGCATCAAGGCTCCTGCCAGTATCTGATGCCCTGGAGACTATCTTGCAGAATTTTGCAAGAAACTCGTTGAATGCCACTGCAATCTCGGCAAGTTCATCCTTTCCATTTTCTGAAAGTCTTCCAGAAAGGGCTCCGTCAGACATCTTGGAAATCAGTTTGCCAAACTCGTTAAGCGGCTTCGTAATGAATGCAATAAAAAGCAGGGATACACAGATCAGAAGGATTATTCCAATAACTATGCCGGCAGACATCAGATACGTGGTGCGTTTTGACAGGGCAAAGCCCTGGTCCGCAAGCATTGCCATCTTCTTGGCATAAACGCCATTGTCAGATGCCAGAAGCATCCTGTTCAATGCCTTAAATTCGCAAATTTTTAAGGCGTTTTCGGTACTAACCAATGAGAAAGGTCTGGTGCCCCTTGCAAGTTTAAGCACGGGGCCCCTTTACTTGAGGCTAATTAAAAACTAATAGGGTTATCTTGTGGCTTAGGAAGGTTTGAAAATTATGGATAAAGCCCTGGAAGCCTGAGCCCTGTGGCCTCATCAAGACCTGCCATGAGGTTCATGTTCTGAACTGCCTGGCCAGATGCCCCCTTACAGAGGTTGTCGATGGCAGAGACGATTATGGCCCTGCCTGTTCGTGGGTCCACCTTTAGCCCAATGTGGCAGATGTTTGAACCTCGTACGTTCAAGACGTTTGGGAAGGAGCCTTGGGGAAGGATCTTTACGAAGAAAGAGCCCTGGTAGAAGGAGGCAAGCTCCTGTCTCAGATCCTTTTCTGTTACGCCCCCTGAAACAGTGGCGCAAATGGTGGTCAGGATTCCCCTTGACATGGGAACGAGATGCGGAGTGAAGTTTATTCGCACAGTGGTGCCAGAGGCCACGCCAAGCTCCTGCTCTATCTCCGGGGTATGCCTGTGTTCAGCCACCTTGTATGCCTTAAAGCCCTCATCCACCTCGCAAAAAAGTGTGGCCACACTTGCCCCCCTTCCAGCGCCGCTTGCCCCTGACTTTGAATCAACCACAATGCCTTCAGGGCTTAAAAGGCCCTTTTTCAAAAGGGGAAAAAGGGGCAAAATGGTGCTTGTGGGGTAGCAGCCCGGGTTGGCCACAAGGCGCGCCTTTGTTACTTTCTCCCGGTATATCTCAGGCAGCCCGTAAACCGCCTCTTCAAGATATTCGGGGCAGCTGTGGGGCTGGTACCATTTCTCGTACACGTCCTTGTCCCTGATCCTGAAATCCGCTGAAAGATCTATGACCTTTACCCCTCGCTCAAGAAGCCCCGGGACCACATCCATGGCGGTTTGATGGGGTACGCAGGTAAAAACGAAATCTGCACCAGAGGCCAGGGCATCCAGGGAGGGTTCCTCAAAGGATAGGTCACAAAAACCAGTAAGAGAAGGAAAGACCTCGTCAACCCGTTTGCCTGCAAGTTTTCGCGAGGTAACAGAGACGGCCTCGCACTCGGGATGCATGGAAAGAAGCCTTAGAAGCTCAACCCCTGTATAACCGGAACCGCCCAGTATGGACGCCTTGACTGTCATTTTTTCTCCTCCTTACAAGGATAAAAAAACAAAAAAGGGAAGGCCAAGCCTTCCCCTTAAATCACACCTGCTATTGCATGGCCTGTTAACGCTTGGAGTACTGGTACCTCTTTCTTGCGCCAGCAAGACCGTACTTTTTCCTTTCCTTGACCCTGGCATCACGGGTAAGAAGGCCTGCCTTCTTAAGTGCTGGCCTCAGATCCGGGTCCATTAGCTGAAGGGCCCTTGCGATCCCGTGTCTCAGGGCCTCTGCCTGACCGTTTTTTCCGCCACCCTTAACTGTTGCCTTTACGTCTATCTTTCCAAGGGTGTTTGTTATCTCAAAGGGCTGGCTTACAACCAGTCTTGCAACCGCAATGTCGAAATAGTCATCGAAATCACGGCCGTTCACTGTTATTTGTCCAGTGCCTGGGCTGATCCAGACCCTTGCGACCGCACTCTTTCTCTTACCTGTGGCGTAAACTGTATCCATGTCCTACCTGTCCATCCTTCCTTTATGCTGAAATTTCCAAGGGCTCAGGAGTCTGGGCCTCATGGGGATGCTCGCCTCCCCTGTAAACCTTGAGCTTTTTTAGCTGGTGCCTGGCAAGCTTGTTCTTTGGAAGCATGCGGCGCACAGCAAGCCGAATGACCTCCTCGGGCTTCTTCTCAAGCATCTGCCTTGCAGTCATGCTCTTTAGCCCGCCGAGATAACCAGAATGCTTATAGTACATCTTCTGGTCGAGCTTTCTGCCTGTAAGCCTGACCTTTTCCGCATTTATTACTATTATAAAATCACCGGTATCGAGGTGGGGTGTAAAGTCTGGACGATGCTTACCTCTAAGCCTCAAGGCTATCTGAGTGGCAAGACGTCCCAGGACCTTGTCAGTGGCATCAACAACGTACCACTTCTTTTCTATTTCGTTGACCTTTGGAAGCGGGGTCTTCATCTTGTGCTCTCCTTGCTCATGACACACATATCTTGTCTGCCTCATTAAAAGGCATTCGGATTACTATATGAATCTCGTTGGATTGTCAAGGCTAAAAGATTGTACTTGGCGCCTTTTTTGATTTATCCTTGGAAAAAATCGAGGAGAAGCAAGTGACAAATTCAAAGACCCTTAAGGCAATATACGACTTTTACGATAAATTTCTCAAGGGCACTCCCCTTGCCTGCAAAAAGGGATGCGCAACCTGCTGCACCACCAACGTATCCGTAACGTCTTTGGAGGTGGAATACATCCTGGACTCTGGCTTACTGACACAAAGGCTTGCGGAAAAGGTCAGGGAGGCGGCCTTGCAGGATCACTTCGTGCCAAGTACCACCATAAATACCTCTGCAGCCATGTGCCTTTCTGAAAACCAGATGCCCGAAGAGACCTCCCCTATCACCTTTGACCCGTGTCCGCTCCTGACCCATGACGGCCTTTGCTCCATTTACCAGGCGCGCCCTTTTTCATGCAGGGCCATGAATTCGGAAACCCTTTGCACAGAAGGCGGTGAGGCATTCATGGCACCCTTTCTGGTAACAGTGAACCTTGCCATGTATCAGATACTGGAACATATTGATTCCAAGGGATGGTACGGAAACCTGCTGGATATGGTAACCCTGGTTTCAGAAAACCGGGAAGGCCTTCAGCAAGTTGCAGACACCATGGAAGGAAGGATAAAGACCAATCGGCCCCTTCCCTGCTTTATCATTCCGCCAGATGAGACCATGAGATTCAAGTCCTTTATGAGAAGGCTTTCAAAGGTAGAAATTGAGGGGGGCAAAACAGTGGGGGACCTGCTGCCTGAGAACTGGCAGATTCTTTCCTGAAAATTTCACCCTGAAACGGACCAGGAACAGACTTGGATTAAATGAGTGGGGCCAGCAGGCCCCATTAACTTGTCTTCTTTTTTTGTTTTTTAACCGTAGGCATGTGTGCCAAGCACACACTTTACGCCATATTTTTCCTCAACTATCTTTTTGAATTGCTCAAAATCATGATTTTTGCACATGGGCTGCGCCTTTACCATACAGTTACTAAGATGAATGGCATCTACCTTTACGTTTTTCATCACCATGCCAATATTGTTGATAGTAGCCCTGCCTGGGCACTTGCATCTCAAAAAGCCTACAAGCACTGGATCATCATAGTTGGCAAATTCTCCGTTCTTTTCCTTAACTGCATTTATGCACTTATACTCGCCAGGACAACCGTAGCCGGCATCCATGTATGACCCGCAACCAATAACAAGGATGTTCATGACAGACCTCCTTTCGTCTTGAATTATTCCTTTTGAAACTACACCTTATGGAAAATTTTTCAAGAATGAATAGAGCAGAAGACCAAAATCTAGCGTAACCTATCAATCTAAAGACTTCGGGCTAACTGCAACCTGGCCGCGACTCATCCACCTCTGCCACCCAGGCCATAAATAGCTCGTAGCTGATGGCCACTATCACCGCACCAAGAAAGAGTCCTATGATTCCGGAGACCATCATGCCCCCAAGGGCGCCAAGAAGGATAACCAGCATTGGAATCTTTACGCCCCTTCCCATGAGTAACGGCTTTAGAAAACTGTCGCTTGCGCTTACAATGAGGCACCAGATGAGGAAGATCACCGCAGGGGTGGTGTCATATGTCATGAAGGCCCAGCCTGCAACAGGCCCAAGGATAAGCAGGGGTGGAAGCTGCATGACTGCACAGACAAGCACAAGCACTGCCCAAAGCCCGGCAAGGGGAACGCCCATGATTATCATTCCTATGGCAGCAAGGACCGATTGAATAATGGCGACCCCTACCACCCCAAGCATAACAGCCCTGATGGCGGCGCTGGCAAGAACAACTATCTCAGGGCCCTTTTCTCCGGAAAACCTGCATATTATTCGCCTAGTGACCGATGCCGCCTTCTGGGCATTGGCAAGGAGGGCCGCTGCAGTGATTATGGAGATGACAAAAAGAAAGACCGCCTTAAAGCCCCCACCCACTAGGCCAATAAGATAAAGAAAAATGCCTTTTAGCTGTGGCTCAAACTGTTTAACTATTGCCCCAAGATTATGGGAGGCCATTGTCCAGAACTTTGCCACAAGGAGGCCGATAACCGGCCAGGCATAGACGCTCTTTGGGGGTGGAGGTATGGTGAGATGTACCTTGTGAATATCCTTCATGTAGGGCTGAAGAGCCTGGAAGGATGAGGTGGAAAGCATAACCACTGGAACCACAAGGGTGACCATGATTACAAGGGCAAAAAGAGCGGCTGTAAGCCTCCTCCTGTTTCCAAGGAGCTGAGAGCACCTTTCTATGAAAGGGTCCACTGCAATGGCGATTATAACGCCCCAGACAAGGGGCAGAAGAAACGGTCTTATGATCTGATAAGTCCATATCACAAGGGCGGCAACCACTGCTATCCTGATTGCCGCCTCCATTGCCATCTTTTCAAAACTCCTGTTGCTTTCCATTTCCGGATTCTCCCATAACGCCATGTTTAAACTGGTCTTAGACTGTAAATACACAACGGTAAAAGGCAGCCAAAATGGCATCCTATTTCAAATCACTTACCTTGATTACAAACTGATTACAAAAACACAAGAAAACGGCCTAAAAAAGGGGCTTTTATTTTATTGACGCCTTCTTACTTTTTAACAATAATGCCCTCAACCTGGATAAAGTGCCAACATTTCCTGCAATTAATAAGATGAGTGCCACCCCTTTTGACAAAACGGATAAAAAGTTCATGCGCATGGCCCTTGGCCTTGCCAGAAAAGGCCTTGGCTACACCACTCCAAACCCCGCAGTGGGGGCGGTAATAGTTAAGGATGGCAAGGTCATTGGACGCGGTTGGCACAAAAGGGCGGGTACTGCCCATGCAGAGGTAAATGCCATTAGGGATGCAGGTCCAGAGGCCAAGGATGCAGACATTTACGTGACCCTTGAGCCGTGCAACCACACAGGCAGGACCCCTCCCTGCACAAGGGCAGTACTTGAGGCAGGCATAAAAAGGGTTGTGATTGGCGCAATGGATCCAAATCCAAAGGTAAAGGGAGGCGGGGCGCAGTTTCTGAGGAAAAAAGGCCTTCAGGTGGAAACAGGATGTCTGGAAGGAGAATGCATGCGCCTAATTGCGCCCTTTGCAAAGCATATTCGTACTGCGCTTCCCTGGGTGAGGCTTAAGGCGGCAAGCAGCCTTGACGGCAGGGTCGCCTCAAGGACTGGGCACTCAAAGTGGATCACAAATGAGCGGGCCCGGGGCTTTGGCCAGGAGCTTCGCCAGTGGAGTGACGCCATACTTGTTGGCAAAAACACTGCCCTTAAAGACGATCCGAGCCTTACCTTCAGGAAAAGGGGAAGGCCTTCAAAGAAGCTTCTTAGGGTAATACTAGACTCAAGGCTCTCTCTGCCCCTTGACCTTAAGGTGTTTGAAGTAAACAGGGAGGCGCCGACACTGGTTGCAACAACCATGGATGCGCCTTGGGAAAAGATCCGGGCCCTTGAGAAAAAAGGGGTTCAGGTGGTTAAGCTTCCAGCATGCCCAGAGGGCCAGGTTGACGTTCTTGAACTCGTGAAGTTTCTTGGTGCTAGCAACATCCAGTCCGTCCTGGTAGAAGGCGGGGCGCACGTTCACGGCTCCTTCTGGGACAAAGGGCTTGTTGACGAGGCATTTTTCTTTTTCGCCCCCATTGTGATTGGCGGAAAGGAAGCCCCTTCTTCTGTTTTGGGCCAGGGGGTGGAGAAGGTGAGCCAGGCACCGAGGCTACATGAGGTCAAGTGCAGAT
>JALWYS010000051.1 GCA_027003115.1 Deltaproteobacteria bacterium
TTTAAAAGGGGTGAAGTCCGTACAGGCCTTCCCCACCTGTACCCTAAAGGGCAAGGGGGCCATTGCCAGGTTCAACTCGGTTATAGTTGCCCCTGAAGGCTCCCACATTGACACAGGTTCCAGGATAGTCCTTGAGGCTCCGGAGACGAGGGGCGAGATCATATCCAGAACCATATCCTACGGCGGCCACATTGTGGCCCGGGGGCACCTTGTGGGAAAGGCCCCAGAGATAAAGGCGCATCTTGAGTGCCAGGGGCTCATGCTGGCGCAAAAGGGCGTCATCCACGCCATTCCAGAGCTTGAGGCCCATGTGGCAGACGTGGACATGTCCCACGAGGCTGCTGTTGGAAAAATTGCCAAGGAAGAGATAGAATATCTCATGGCTCGCGGCTTAAGCGAGGAGGAGGCCACAAGCACCATAGTAAGGGGCTTTCTAAACGTGAAGATAGAGGGGCTTCCAAAGGAGCTTGACGAAGAGCTCCAGCAGGCCGTGGAAGAGTGTCATAAGGGCATGTAGCCCAAAGGAGCAAAAACAAAAGGCAATACCTTGAAAATAGCCCTTGCCCAGATAAACCCTACCATAGGGGCCTTTGAAGAGACCAGGCAGATGATCCGTGAGCACTGCCAAAGGGCAAGGGGCAAGGGCTGTGAGCTGGTCATCTTTCCGGAGCTTGCAATCACCGGCTACCCACCCAGGGACCTTCTTGAAAGGCGTGATTTCATACAACAGGCAGCAAGGTCCCTTTCCATCCTTGTAGATGAGATAAGGGGTATAGGGGTCCTGGTTGGAACCGTTACTGAAAACCATTCAGGCGTGGGAAAGCCCCTTTACAATTCTGCAGTGCTTTTTGAGGACGGAAACATTCTTGCCACCGTTCATAAGCAGCTCCTTCCCACCTATGACGTCTTTGATGAGGCAAGATATTTCCGGCCCGGGCCTGTTTCAGAGCCGGTTTACTTTCACGGAAAACGTCTCGGGGTGACCATCTGTGAGGACATCTGGAACGAGCCTGCCCTTTGCCCTCACTGCGAAAGCTATGACAGTGACCCTGTTGAGGACCTCTTTAAAAAGGGGGCCGATGTTCTCATAAACATATCATCCTCCCCCTTTTCCCTTGGAAAACTTGAGCTTAGGCAGAACGTGCTTTCAGGAATTGCAGATAGATACAACGCCCCTGTTATCTACTGTAACAGTGTTGGCGGGCAGGACTGTCTCGTATTTGATGGGGCAAGTATTTGCATGATGCCAGGGGATAAAATCATCTCCAAGGCGGGCCAGTTTTGCGAAGATCAGGTGATGGTGGACCTTGATGCCCGGACGGGAGAGGTGCGCCAGGGGCCGGTGTGCCACGAGGAACAGGTTGTTTCAGCCTTGGTCCTTGCCCTCAAGGACTACACCAGGCGCTGCTCCATAAAAAAGGTGACCCTGGGTCTCAGCGGCGGTATAGATTCGTCCCTTACCGCCGTTCTTGCCGCAAAGGCCATGGGAAAAGAAAACGTTCTTGGCGTGCTCATGCCTTCGGCCTATACGTCCAGGGAAAGTCTTGAGGATGCCAAGACCCTTGCCAAAAACCTTGGCATAAAAACCGCCACCCTTTCCATTGTGCCTGTTTTTGACGCCTATCTGGACGTCCTATCAAGCGTATTTGAAGGCCTTCCCATGGATGTTACCGAAGAGAATATACAGGCAAGGATCAGGGGAAACCTGCTTATGGCCATCTCCAACAAGCTTGGGCACATGGTCCTTTCCACAGGGAACAAGAGCGAGCTTGCCGTGGGCTATTGCACTCTTTATGGGGACATGTCTGGTGGGTATGCGCTTATTTCCGACCTTCCAAAGACCCTGGTGTACAAGGTTGCGAGGTTTGTAAACGAGAAGGAGGCCTTTATCCCTGAAAGGGTCTTTGAAAAACCGCCATCTGCCGAGCTTCGACCAGGTCAGACAGACCAGGACGATCTCCCCCCTTACGAGGTCCTTGACCCCATATTGGAATATTACATGGAACAAAGGCTAAGCCCATTGGAGATAGTAGAGATGGGTTTTGACAAAGAGACCGTGAAGCGTGTGGTTTCCATGGTGGACAGGAACGAATATAAGAGGCTTCAGGCACCCCTTGGCCCCAAGATCACCATGAAGGCCTTTTGCTGCGGAAGACGCTACCCTGTGGCCCATGCGTACAGGCCCATATGACCATGGAAAAGGGCGCAAGTGTTAGTGACATAAAACCAGGCCAGAAGGTGAAGGGGCTATTTTGTGTTGCCTCAAAGTCCCTTAGAACCGCAAAGAGTGGCTCTCCCTTTATTACCCTTACCCTTCTTGATAAGACAGGAAATATTGAGGCAAGGATTTGGGACAATGCAGCCAGACTCAACGGTGAGTTCGAAAAGGGCGACATACTTGTGGTAGAGGCGGAGGCAACGGAGTTTTCAGGCCGGTGTCAGCTAAAGATCAACAGGTTTGAAAAGGCCCGTCATGAAGACGTTGACCCGGCGCACTTTCTTCCGGTCTCACCTTGCGATCTTGAGGAGGCCTGGCGTACATGCAAGAAGGCCATGGATGAGCTGCGGGATGGGACCCTGGCCATCCTTGTGAAGGGAATATTCTCCGACAGGGAGACACGTGACGCGTTCCTTAAGGCCCCTGCTGCCAAAAAAATGCACCATGCCTACATAGGCGGGCTTCTTGAGCACACTGCAAGCCTGGTGGAGCTGACAAGACAGGTTGTGAAGAAATATGGCCACCTGGATATGGACCTTTTGTTAAGCGGCTGCCTGCTTCACGACCTTGGAAAGATAAGGGAGCTTTCCTGGAGCCGTCCGCCAATAGACTACACAGACCAGGGTCGTCTTCTGGGCCACATAAGCCTTGGGGTGCAGATGGTGGACCAGGCCTGTATGGATCTTGGCATTAGGCCAGAGAATGAAAGGGTCTGCGCGCTCAAACACATAATCCTTAGCCACCACGGTCAGAGGGAGTTTGGTTCCCCTGTCCTTCCCATGACCGAAGAGGCCCTGGTGTTTCACATGCTGGACGATCTTGATGCAAAGCTGAATTTTCTTGCTGGTCTCAAGGACTCAATGGAGGAAGGCCAGGGGCACAGCTGGTCTGGCTACCAGCACCTTTTTGAAAGATATTTCTATCTCCTGCCCCGTAATGAAGGAGCAAAAGGACAGAAAGGACCACCTTCCGAAGAAAGGGAAGAGTCCAGGCAGCAGCCGGTTCAGCCAAGTTTGTGGGAGCTGGATGAGTCTTGACACTCACAAAACTTGTATGGTATAGCTTACGAGCCTTTAGATATGGGCGGATAGCTCAGCTGGGAGAGCACCGGCCTTACAAGCCGGGGGTCACAGGTTCAATCCCTGTTCCGCCTACCAACAAAATAGCCAGGAAGTTTGCGGGGTCGTAGTTCAGTCGGTTAGAACGCTGGCCTGTCACGCCAGAGGTCGCGAGTTCGAGTCTCGTCGGCCCCGCCAAAAATTTTTAAAGGGCTGCCCAATTGAGGGTAGTCCTTTTTGTTTCATCTCATCATTCCTTTTTCCCTTTTTTAACTATTGTTCGGAATCAAAGCCTTTAGTCATTTGCGTCGCATTTTTTTGAGCGTGCTGATCTTCAAGTGGAGTTGGCAAACAAAAGGAAATTTTTTTATAAGATACGTAAAGGCTGTTTAACCTTTTTGATTTCCGTTCATTGGCATTTTCATTAAACGGTCAAAGGGTGGTTTGATAAGGATTTTTCACTGAAATGAAGGCAGAGCACGGTTTCCTAAGCCTCAATAGCTTTTTTAGGTCCCATTTTGACCAAAGGGTGCAGAAGATCCCCCTTGATGCAGGCCTTGGGTGCCCCAACAGGGTTAGTGGAAAAGGTGGCTGCATCTACTGCAATGAAAAGGGCTCTGGAACCGGCGCATCCTTCAAGGGCCTTTCCATAAGGCAGCAACTGGAAATGGGCATGAATTGGGCAAGAAAAAGGTACAAGGCCAAGAGGTTCGCCGCTTACTTCCAGGCCTTTTCTAATACCTTTGCCCCTATAGAAAAGTTGAGGGAGATTTACAGCCAGGTTGCCGATGTGCCTGAAGTGGTGGCAGTTGCAATAGGCACAAGGCCGGACTGCATAGACAGGGAAGTTCTCGATCTTATCCACACAATCTTTAAGGATAAGATGGTATGGATGGAATATGGGCTTCAAACCGCCTCTGACACCACTCTTCGTCTAATTAACAGAGGCCACACAGTAAGGGATTTTACTGACGCAGTCGAGCTTACCAGGAAATATCCATTCTACATATGCGCCCATGTCATCTTTGGCCTTCCTGGGGAGGGTGAAAGGGAGATGACACAGACGGTCAAACTTTTAAGGGATCTTGCAATAGACGGGGTCAAATTTCACGAGCTCTACGTTGTGCGCGGTACACCCCTTTCTCGCATGTATCAGCAGGGAAGATACCAGCCCATAAGCCAGGACTTCTATGCAAAAATGGTGGCAAAGGCCATAGGGATTCTATCCAAAGAAACCGTGATTCAAAGACTCACAGGGGATCCTGCTCCAGGAGAACTTGTTGCCCCAAAGTGGGCAACAAGAAAGCAAGAAACCATCTCCAAGATCAACAAGTACCTGGAAGCCCAGGTTCGATCACGATAGCGAAAGAGCACACTATGACCACGCTTGGGCTTCCAAACCATTTAATGTGGTGTTTTTTTTAAATTTTTTCAATAACCTTGGCGCGGGGCCCTTCTTTTTTAAGCAATTTGATGGCCTTGTCCCTTTCTGTCTCGGTTTTGAAAAAGGTGCTCGTTCCAACAATCTGGCCGTTGGCAGCCTTGATATTAAAGAAAAATTTGCCGTTTTTTGCCACCTTCATCTCGTATCTCTTGTCTTCCTTGCAATTTTTCTTTACCGATTGGATGCCGTTCAAGGCGCTTTGCTTGGCCTTGTAGGTTTCGCTTTTGACGATGGTTTTCTCGCCATTCTTGAAGCTGAAAGAAAACGGGGAATCACCACTTCCTTTTCTTAAGACGACATTCATTCCTTACCCTCCTCTCATCCATTTTGGTTTAGATATCAATTGGGTAATGTTGATCTCAAATATTTGAATAGCAAAAATGTGGTGAATGTCAACGCCTGAGAGGAAAATTTACGGTTTTTTCGCAAGAAAAGCCAATAAAAGGCCCCTTTTTTAATCTAAGGCTCAAAAGGGGCCTGTAATGGCAAAAATCCTGAGGGCTTCACTATTACCTCATGATCAGGCAATCTCCACTCCTTCGTCAGGTCCGCCTTCCTGCCCTACGATCCATTCGATTTCTACTTCAAGGCTCATTTTTGTCTTGCCTTTCTTTTCTTCCTCCTCAACCTTCACTTCCAGAATCAGATTCCTAGGAAGGTTCAGGGCCACCTCATTGGAGCCAGCCTTTAGCGTAAGCCCGCCTGATTCAATCTTGTCTGCCAAGGTGCGAAGGAAGGCCGAGACCTCTGCCGCATTTTTTCTTTCCTCGGTTTCAAAAAGGATTATCTCACGTCCCATGATGTACACCTCCTTTTTTAAACTTTTCTTCTTTCCTTTTTTACGCCTAACCTTAAATGCCTTTTTGCATGTGAGAAGGCAGTATATGGCCACCTGGCAGATGCCAGGTATTCGCCTGTTGCCAAGCTCCCAATCCTGATAGGTTCGGTAGGGAGTATCCAAAAGCTCGCTCATCTCCCTTATGCTAAGGCCAAGATTTTCCCTGATCTTTTTTAGTTCCTTAGGGGTCATGCTAGCCTGTGATCACTTTATTTTTTGTCGGATATCTAGCCTGTCTTTAATATACGCATTGCGTATAAAAAGTCAAGCATGATGACTGGTTGTCAATGGATGTAATTTCAGGGTTTTTTTAAATGATTTCAAAGAAGAAGTGCTTTTGATGGAGAAAAAGATCTAGTGAAGCGAATCACTCCTTTTGGTTTTGAAGTGTTTTAATAAAGGAATCTGCCTCCCTTATGGCTCTTTCCATCTCCCTTAAAAGATCAGAAACGTCCATCTGGATTTTTGTGAGCTCGCCCTTTAGGGAGGCAATGGCCCTGGCATTGAGGTTGTGCTTCAAAAAGAGCACCTCGTCTCTTAGTGGGACCAAGACTGGGTCGATTTTCGCCTCCGCCCTTCTCATTGCCCTTATGAGCTGATTATAGCGCCTTTTAGTTTCCCTGAGCTTTCGTGCGCTGGCCTGTCTGAGTCTCTGGTTATGGTACTGATCAAGTTCCTCTTTCCATTCGTCAAAAAGCGCCTGGGCAACGTCATCAACTGCATTTATCCGGTCATGAACCTCTTGCGCCCTTGCCTCAAGGTCGTCAAGCTCGTCCTTCAACTCATTGTACTTTGATTCAAGGTCCCCGCCGCTAAAGTTTACGACACTTGAAAAGCGTTCAAGGGCCGAGGCAAACTCCTTCTTTGCCTCCACCTCACTCTCCTTGGCCTTTTCCACCCGATCCACAAGGATGTCCCTCTTGTGAACCCCCATCTTTTCCATGGTGCTATAGTACACGCTGCTGCAGCATGAAAGACAGACACCGCTGAATGTGATTATTGAGAATAAAAGCAAACGACTTTTCATGTCATCTCCACCCTTCAGGTAGTCATTCAGTATTTTTGAAAAGACGAACGTGACCAGTATATATTCAGGGAAGCGGATTGGCAAAGCAATAGGGAGGCTACGAACTTACAATTTTCACTTCTAAAGGCTGCGATTAAATGATGGCAAAAAGTTGTTTTTCCTCTATTTTTTTCCTTTTCGATCGCCAGCATATTTATGCCTTCATTTATTACTGGTTGTATATATGTTTCGTAATCCAAAGAGAACAGGTTAAAAAAGAAAAAAGCGGAATCAAATCCATGTTAAGGCCACGGTAATTGGAATAAATGACCACAACGATTTTTTACATACTTCTCACCCTTGTTGTGACTGCCCAGCTGCTGGTTTTTTGGCTAAAAAGCCCTGAAAGGCTGCTTGCCCTTTCCATTATCCAACTACTGCTTGCCCTGCCACTTCTTGCCTCTGAGTATTTCCTTTTCGCCATTTCTCCAATGCCTTGGCAGTTGACCCATATCTTTTTCACAGAAGCCGTCTTCTCCCTGGTGCTTTTTTCCTTTGCCCTTCGGCTTGGCACAATTGCCAGCAGAAGGCA
>JALWYS010000052.1 GCA_027003115.1 Deltaproteobacteria bacterium
GGTTATTATAGTGCCAACTTTAACGGAAGAAACAGGAACTACCTCAGGATTCAAAATCTGCCAACAGACTTTGCAATAGCCCTGGACAGGATGATCGACGGGGTCGCAAACTGCGCCTCAGGCTCCTTTGTTGCAGTTCCTGGGACAACGTGCAACAGCGGACAGTGGCCTGACGCCAGCACCACCCCATACACCCACGCCGCCTGGATAGTAGAATTCTAACCCTCAACCACCTCCTCACTGGGACCAGGCCCGTCTTCAGGCGGGCCTGGCATTTTCACCTTCCATTAGGAAGGGATAAACAAAAACCTTCAGGTTAGAATACTATGGAAGGAAAAAGGAAACCATTAGGTGCCCTTTTAAAGAAACAGGGGCTTCTTACAGAGCAGGAACTCCAATTCGCCCTTACCGAGCAAAAGGCCACGGGAGAAAAACTGGGCGAGTGTCTTTTGCGCCTTGGTATCATAACCGATGCGGAACTTGCCTTTGCCCTAGCCAAGCAGACAGACGTTCCTTTCATAGATCTCAAGTCCTTTTCCCCAGACAAGGAAGCAATTAGAAAAATTCCTGCCCACATCGCCCGGACCCAGAAAATTCTTCCTCTTCGAATGAATGGCAACCAGATGGAGGTGGCAACTGCCGACCCTTACGACATAAACGTAAGCCAGATCATACTCAGGGCAACCGGACTCGTAGCTAGACTTTTTGTAGGGGCCAAAGGCGAGATCGAAAAACTCGTTGAAAGACATTATTATCTCATAGAACATCCCATTGATGAAGACATCTCAAAGGCCATCAACCTTCTGAGCCAGCGTCCTGGAGCCGAAATAGACGTCTCCAGCCTTACAGACCTTATACTAACCTCGGCCGTAATACAAAGGGCTACCGACGTCCACATTACCCCCAGTGACCGCTCCTGCAGAATCATGTTCAGAATAGACGGGGTGCTCGACGCCAGATACGTCTTTCCCCACCAGATACACAACAAACTCATAACGAACCTCAAGGTAAAGGCGGGAATGGACATATCCGAGCAAAGAAAACCCCAGGACGGCAGGATGTCCTTTGAATTTCTTGGGGACAGTTTTGATGTCAGGGTATCCACGGTAAAGACCAACTTCGGGGAGAACATGGTCCTAAGGCTCTTGCCCTCAAAGGGAGAATCCCTGCTTAACCTTGAACAGCTCGGCTTTGGAAAGGAACAGCTTTCCCAGATAGAATCCCTGTTCTCAAAGCCCTTTGGCATGGTGCTGGTTACCGGGCCAACGGGAAGCGGCAAGACCACCACCCTCTATGCCGCTCTCAGGCGTCAAAATGCCATTGAAAAGAACATCGTCACAGTGGAAGACCCCATTGAGTATCAGTTCTTGATGATCAGACAGACCCAGGTGAATGCCAAAGCAGGATACACCTTTGCATCGGCAATTCGAACATTCCTCAGACAGGACCCGGACGTAATACTCGTAGGAGAGATAAGGGACAGTGAGACAGCCTCCCTTGCAACCCGGGCTGCCATCACAGGCCACCTGGTGCTCTCCACCCTTCATACCAACAGCGCCATTGGTGCAGTAGCCCGGCTCAAGGACCTTGAAATCTCACCCTACCTCCTTTCCACCTCTTTATCCGGCATCATTGCCCAAAGGCTGGTCAGGAGGCTTTGCCCATACTGCAAAGTACCTTCAAGGCCCACAGAGTTTGAAAGCTCCTACTTTGACATACCACCTGAGAGAGAGATCTTTCGAAGAGGCAGTTGCAACCAGTGCAGGAACACAGGCTACATGGGAAGAACCGTTGTTGCGGAAGTACTGGGTTTTTCAGGCAAGATGCTAAAGAAGATAGCCAGTGACGAACCAATAAGTGAAATACTTTCCCAGGCGCGCTCTGAAGGCTTTAGCCCACTTAAGACCCAGGCAAGACAGAAAATCCTTGACGGTGTTACAAGCCCCGAAGAGGTCAGGAGGGTGGTTGGCTGATGTCATGGTATGTTTACGAGGCACTTACACCAGATGGTAACAAGATAAAGGACGAGGGAGATTTCTCTTCCGCTAAAGAACTCTACCAAGCCCTCAAACAGCAAGGCCTAGTCCTGATTCACTACAAAAAAAAGGTTCTTCACCTTGGATTCCACTTCAAAAGACGCATAAAACGCACGGTTCTTGCGGAATTTTTCAGAAATCTTTCCTTGGTGCTCAAGGCCGGGGTTCCCTTGGTCGAAGCCCTTGAAGACATGGCCAACGCCCCTAGTGATAAGTGTCTGAAACTCATCATCAAAGACATTATGAAAAAAATAAGGGCTGGGGAACTCTTTTCCGAGGCACTGAGCCATCACTCGAAAATATTTCCTAATATAGTCATTGTGCTCGCACGTCTTGGCGAAGAAACAGGGAAACTTGACCAGACCCTTAGAGATGCGGCCTTGCACCTTGAAAGGGTACAGGAAATCATTGACAAGACCAAGCGTGCCCTCAGTTACCCTGTCGTAATTTTGACAGCCATGATGGGGGCCTTGGCATTCTGGCTCATCTATGTCCTTCCCAAACTCTTTGAGCTTTTCAAGAGTTTAGGGCTCAAGGAACTCCCTCTCATGACGCGCATACTCTTTGCGGCTGTTGAGACCGTAAAGACATATTGGTTCGTTGTTCCCTTGCTCATATTTGTACTTTTTGTCTTCGGTGTCTTTGCCACGCGAATCCCAAGACTAAAACTCGCTTGGGACATCCTATGGTCCGCAGTTCCCCTTGTTGGACGGGTGATCAAGGCCTCTCAGCTTGCCTTCTTTTTCGAATACCTCGCCCTTTTGACGTCCTCTGGCATAGACGTAATCAAAAGCCTTGACATAATGGAGGATGCCATTACCCACCAGATACTCAAAAAAGACATAACAAAAATAAAAAATCTGGTAATGGCTGGCTACTCCCTGTCTGAGGCATTCAGGGAGTGCTCCTTTTTTGAGCCTTTTATCCTGCGTATGATCCGAGTGGGGGAAGGCACTGGGAACATGCCTGAACAGATGAAGATCCTGGCAAATTTTTACATGGAAAAGGTAAACAGGCTGGTTGATTCCATGGCCAAGACCCTTGAGCCGGCACTTATAATATTTGCTGGCATAATATTTGTAATCATAGTCATGGGTCTTTTGGGACCGATATATGACATGATGGGGAGCCTCAAGTAAATGACTCAAAGCGTACCCGACTATCTCAACTGGTTTCACTTCAAGGAACAGCCCTTCAGGATGTCTCCGGACCCTGACTTTTTCTTCCCTTCCCGGGCCCATAAACAGGCTATGGATGTCTTGAATTACGGCATTTCAAGGGGTGAGGGCTTCATGGTCTTAAGCGGCCATGCTGGAACAGGCAAGACCATGCTTTTGAGACTGTTGCTGCAGGGCCTCCGCCAAGACAAACAGGTTGCGCTGATTGTAACTCCTGCGGTGAGCCCTAAAGGCCTTATGAACCTTCTTCTCGAGGAGCTTGGCGTCAAAATTCCGCCGGAGCGTTCAGAACTTGCCCTGCTTCTCAAGGACTTTCAGGAGCACATATTGGCCCTTGCACAGACAAACAAGGGCCTGCTAATTGTGGTGGACGAGGCTCAGGACCTGCCCCTTGAAACATTGGAACAGCTCCGACTTCTATCAAATATCGAGACGGGCAAAAAGAAGCTGATCCAAATTCTTCTTGTGGGCCAGCCTGAGATCAAGAATCTTCTTGCAGATCCCAGGCTTTGCCAGTTGACCCAGAGGATTGTCATAAACGAGGAACTCACCCCCCTGGATGAGCAGGAAACAACTGACTACATCCGTTTCCGCCTTTCTAGGGCGGGCAGGCCAGATCTTCCCGTTTCCCAGAGCTTTCTTGCTGCCCTCTACAAGCGCACAAGAGGCCTTCCACGGCTTATAAACAGGGCAATGGATCGGGCACTCTTAATGGCCGCGGCAGCTGGGTCAAAGGGGCTGGAAAGGCTCCACCTTGACCAGGCACTTTCAACCCTTCCAGAACCGGGAGCAGGCATTGAGACATCCAGATTCAAGGACCTCGTCTCAAGATTCAGCCTTGGGAAAAATCTTGCTTATGGCGGTGCCGGCTGCATGCTTGGAATAGTTCTTTGTTTTTTTCTATTGGGAACAAATATGGCTTCAATTGTTCATCACGGTACTGGGAAGATAAAAACTGAAACTGTGGCCCAAAATACTCCAGATAAGTTGTCCAAAGGCATTCCTGGAGTGGTTTCAGTAAAGAGTGCCAGAATCCATGTGATGCCATCAAAAAAGTCCAGCGTTTTGACCATAGCATGGGCAGGATGCAGGGTGGTTGTGCTGGATGAGATGGGCAAATGGTACAAGGTGATGGCCCAAAACAAGGACAAGAAGACCATTACGGGCTGGTTATTAAAAACTCAGGTAGAAAGGGGCTTAAGTGCGGCTAATTCCTTTTCAAGGAAAGAGGATATGGGTAGCAGGCACAACGGACAAAGGCCAATTTGATTGCCTTTGTCTAAGACGTGCTAAAGACTCCATAAAGATAGAGGATCACATTGTATGCCAGGGGCTTTCAGAGCTTCCTGCCAGAGCCCTGAGCCTTGTAATCCACTCGGAAAGGATCCTTATTTCCACTGAATCCTTTCCGCCCATGAAACAAGATATTCTAAACCTTCAAGTGGAAGAACGGATTCGTAATCTTGGCCCATGGAACGAGGACACCCCCCTTTACCACTGCATGCACCTTGCAGAGAAGGGAAACAGCCTTAATACCTATACAATAATCTCCCTGCCCAGATCAGACATCGAGAAAAATCTTTCTGCAATCCAGGGTTCCCACATACGGGTGACGCATTGTATACCGCACGTTGCTTCAATATCTGCGCTAACTGGCAGGCTGACCCATGAACCTGTCATGGCCTGCTTCCTTGCCATGGGCTACCTTGAGATCCTGGTTGCTGAAAAAGGAATCCCCTATTACTCGCAGATTTCCCCGCTTGAACACGGGCTTGGCCTGGATCTTGAAGTCCTTGCCCAGGCCATCTTTAATGTACGCCAGATAATCAGCACCAGATATAACAAGCGGGTTGGGAAACTTCTTTTCTTCACCAAAGAAAATGTCCAGGTGCCTGAAAAAATCGGTGACGAGGAGGTCTGGCGGCCTGAGCTAAAAGGCCTTATACCACCAGAAAGCGAGCCGCTTTTCTGGAAGTATCCAGAGCTCATTGGTGCGCCCTTTGTTTCAAGGGATTTTGACTGCCTGCCCAAGCAGCTAAAAACCACTTACATTTTTGAGGATTTGAACAAGGCAGTTGCTGGACTTGCCGCAACAGGATTGGTTTTTCTTGGCGCGTCTGCCTTTTTTCTCATGGCTGAACACAGCAGGGCACTTGCCAGGTACAACAGGCTTTATTCGGTAACGCAGGCAAAGAAGGAAAAGATCGTTGCGAGAATTCCGGAAAGCCACGAGGTACTAAACCTTTCACGTATAGCAAGGGTCTGGAAGAGCATGAATGAGGAAGAGCCTGTTGAGCAGCTCCTTTATTCAGTTGCGCGCCACATCCCGGAAAATGTCATCATTCATGAAATGTCAATAAAAAGGCAAGGCAGCCAAAACGAACCAAATAACTCCAGGGAGATTCCGCCTCCTGAACAATTTACCAACCCTCAGGAGACCAATACGAAAACCGAAACCACTGCCCACGCCTTTTACCAAAGACCCCTTATTGTCCACCTCGATCTCGTTACAACGGGCAGTTTTCAGGAGGTGAAAACACGCCTTCAAAGGGCGGCTCACCAGCTTGGGAGGGGATTTGTTGTCAGTAACGTGACCATGAAATACCAGGAAGAAAAGGGACTCGGGAACCTGACCTGTGATCTTTTGAAAAGGGAGGTGAGCGGAGGATGAGAAGATTATGGCCCTTACCCAAAGGTGCCCTGCTCATTGCCCAGACAGCAGTGGTGATCCTCTTTTCACTGGCCCTTTACTGGAACCTTTCTCTTTATGTTGAGACAAAAAACGTAAAAAGGGCCTGCGTGCAGCTTGAACAGGAAAGTGCCAGACTTGACCGGATCTCTAGGAAAATAGAGAAATTTGCCAAAATCAAAAAGGCGTTTGTTCCAGATGGTGCCAAAGGAATTAGCTACAGATGGGAAGACGTGGAGCTTGAATTTGAACCAGTTGATTTTGATTCGCTTCTTGCGCGCCTGTCCCTTCTAAATCATGAGATAGAGGAGAAATACAAAAAACATGGTCTCTTTGTTCTTACAAGATTTGAAACGGTGCGAAAGGATATGGAGCAAGGAAGTCAAAACCCTGAACAGAAGTCAACTGTAAAACCAGCCAGGCCCGGCTTTAAGATCACGGGGAGGCTCCTATGCATGTGACAGAAGACTTTGTGAAGAAAAACGTTCTCTTGGGCCTTCCTGCCATCTGTTTAATAGTGGGTGCAGCCCTGGCGGTCTATGTTGCCTTTTTTAGTTACAGGCCAAGGCTGTCTACCATTAAGGTGACCTCTTTTGACATCAAAGAACTTGAAACAGTGGCCTATGACATGCCGGCCCTTAAGAAACATACCAGGACTTTTGCAACACTTCGTGACCCTTTCCTTCTTCCCGACACGGAAATGGTTGCAGAAGAACCCCTTCCCCTGCTCAGTCTTACCATGATCATAATCAACAGCAGGCAGAAAATGTGCAAGGTAAACGGAAGGTTGTACAAGGAAGGGGAAGCCGGCCCTGATTTCAAGGTAAGCTTCATTGGAGAGGACGGAGTCCTGGTGAAAAGAAGGGGAAAGGAACAATGGCTTTTTCTTACGCAAAACAGCTGACCTTTAAGCATAAAGGCAGGATATTTTTTTTAACCATTCTGCTTATTTTAGGTCTTGGCCTTTCTGGATGTGCCATGCACCAGGAGGCGGCCTCCAAGTCTTCCAAGACTCTTGGAAAGCCCTCTTTATCTGCACGAAACTTCCACGTAAAAAAGGAGAATGCCAAGCAGGCACCGTCTGGCATTAACAAGCAGGTAATAACCCCCAAGCACCCTAAACCAAGGTTCAAGGAGCTATCCCCCCTTGATATCCAGCTGGTCTCCCTCTCCTTTGTGGAAGAGGATTACAGATCCATATTCCAGGCCCTTGCCCATGCAGCAGGCCTAAAC
>JALWYS010000053.1 GCA_027003115.1 Deltaproteobacteria bacterium
CCCCGTAACCTGCCCTGTCCCAGAAACCAAGCCTGTACCAGGGTCTCTCTGGTCTTTTTATCTCTCCAAGGCCCAAAAATCTCCTTATGCGCTCCTTGTTTCCTTCAAGGGGCCCTGCACACACAAGATCCACGTCCAGGCTCCTTTGGGCATGCTCCTTCCACAAGGTGGCGTATATCCCACCAAGGATTATGGGCACGTTATCCGCCTGCCGCCTTATCTCCTCAACCACCCATTTCACCCCTGGATACCAGTAGGACATTACAGAGGTTACAAAGACCGCATCAAAGGGGCCGGCTGCCCTAAAGCGCGCCCTGAATTCCTGGCGGCCTATGCCGTATCTAGCAAAGCTCCTCTTTATGGGGAGCCTTTCCTTTACGGGAAGAGCAACAGGTTTTCTCTTGAACTTTCCAGGGGCGGGAAAGGGAGAAAGGCAATCAAGAAGTATTGGTTCTGCGCCAAGACTGTCCAGCCACTTGGCAAGCTGGTAAAGCCCAAGGGGTCTGACCCAGAAATTATAGGCAGCAAAGTCTGCTATCCACGGATTTACAAGAAGAAACCTCACGACTTTCCGGAGGATGCACTCCTTCTATCTATGAAGTAGTTGCTCCCATCCAGGGCCTTGACCTTCTTCTTGAGCCTTGCGGCAGTTGCTGCCACCTCGCCGTAGTGGGAATATCTTCCCTTCTCGCAAGGAACAACTGCTATGGAAAGTGAGGTAAGGGGAAAGGTCCTAGTGTTTCCCTGCCTGTCTTTGGAGGTAAAATAGCCCTTTTCAAGGTCCTCCTCGTCAAGAAAGAGAGGAATAAGGGCGGAAAAGCTCTTTATTACGTCCTGACAGACCGGTTCTGCCTCCTCCTTGGGCACGTGAAAAACGAAGTCGTCGCCTCCAACGTGGCCCACAAAACCCTCGTTTCCACAGTGCTCCTGCACCACGTTCACGAGAATCCTTCCCACCATCCTTATGACCTCGTCCCCCCTGGAAAAGCCATACTTGTCGTTGTAGGGCTTGAAGTTGTCAATATCCACGTAACAGACGGCATGGCCCTGTCCCTGATCCAGCATGTTCTGGATGCTTTTAAGGATGGATGAGTTTCCGGGAAGCTTTGTAAGGGGGTTGTTATCGGCCACCCTGTGGGAGCGTGCAAGGGATAGCTCGATGCGGGTTAATAGCTCCTCAACGGTTGCCTGGCTGGAGACGATATCGTCCACCTGGTACGAATCCCAGTCAAGGCCCGTTGCAATATCCCTCTCAGACACCACCAGTATTATTGGCATGAGGGCGAGCTGGAGGTTGTTTTTGAGGGCGGAGATCACCTCCCTGTCCAGATTGCGCTCAAGGCCCTTTTCTATGATGAGAAGGTCAGGAGGGTCAGAAAGGATGGCCTCAAGGGCCTTGGCCACATCCCTTTTAAAACTTACAACGTGGCCCTTTGCCTCGAGACAGAGCCTTTCATCCTGTCTGCTAAAGGCATTTGATGTCACAAGGGCGATCCTTGCCATTATCCCGCAGCCTTTATCCTTCCACCTTTATCTCCAGGGTGAAGTCCTGGAGCTCTATGAGCTTTTCATCAAGCTCTGCAATGACCTCCCGCATCTGGCTCTTTGAAAGCTTGATGCGTTCCCAGGCCACGTGATCAAGGCCTGGCACCCAGGGATCACCCCCGTAACCGAATCCAACTGCCCTTATGAGGATGTCAGAAAAATGGACAATGGCGGCAATTTCCTTGTATTCAGGTGCAAGTTCTGGCTTGTGGTGAAACTCTATGGGAAAGACCAGCCTTTCAGGGAGATTCCATTGCCTGGCCAGCATGCCCCCTATCTCGCCGTGCCCCACACCGAGGCGCTTTTTCTCCACCTGCCTCATGTAAAGCCCCTCTTCCTGGGCCTCCCTCACTATGGCCTCATATTCCTCAGGAAGCTCAGAGCGAAGCACGATCTTTCCAAGATCGTGGATGAGGCCAGCGGTTGAAACCTCCTCTGGGTTCTTGATCTGGCGCATCTTTGCAATTATGCCGCAGGCAGTGGCGCAGCCAAGGGAATGTTCAAAAAGTCCCACATCCGAGGCCTGCATGACCTCGAAAATGGATGAGGTGACAATGAGGGTCTTTATGACGTTAAAGCCCAGGAGCACAATGGCGTTTGAGACCGTGCTGATCCGCTGGGGAAAGCCAAAAAAGGAAGAATTTACCATCTTTAGGAGCTTGCTCGTAAGGACCTGGTCCTTCTCGATGACCTTTCCCAGTTTAACAGCGGTAATATCCTCATCCGCCACCATTTCGTTAAGCTTTGAGACAATGGGCGGAAGCGTTGGCAGAGACTGGATATCGTTAAGTCTTTTCTTCAGTTCGGCCTTGTCCATTTACTTTGACGCCTTGAGCTTTTCCAGGAAATCCTCTCCCTTTTCCTCAATTATCCAGTATTCACCTATAAGGTGTTCAAGGGCCCTTAGTACCGGGTCCTTTTTCACCTTTGAAAACCGTTCATCAAGGGCCTTTAGCCTTTCGGAAAGGGATTTTTCGCCAGGCTCCTTTACCGGGTGCCCCTTTACGCTGAGCACCAGCACACCCTGCTTTTTGAGCCTTGCAATGAGCTCCTCGCTAAGCTTTGTTCCTGCCCCGCAAAGAACCTGCCCCTCAGGGGTGACCGCGTCCTTGGCAAGGACCATCTCCGCCTTTGCAAGCTTTATTGGTATTCTCTGCACTTCTACACCTTCAACTCAAACTGGGCCATTTTCTTTCAAGGCCGAGGCCCCTTTCAAGGTTGTAGGCGGCCCTGAACAGGATTTCTTCTTGCAAATGTCCTGCCATAAGTTGGACGCCAACAGGCAACCCTTTCTCGTCGAATCCGCATGGCACAGACATACCCGGAATGCCTGCAAGGTTGACCGGAATGGTAAATATGTCTGAAAGGTACATCTGCAAAGGGTCATGAACCTTTTCCCCAATTTTAAAGGCCGTGGTAGGCGCAACAGGGGAGGCAATAACATCGCAAATGCCAAATGCCTTCTTGAAATCCTCGATGATAAGGGTGCGTACCTGGGAGGCCTTCTTGTAAAAGGCGTCATAGTAACCGGCAGACAGGCAGTAGGTCCCGAGCATTATCCTTCTTTTGACCTCGGGGCCAAAGCCCTGGGCCCTTGTCTCCTTATACATCTCCATGAGGTTGGAATAATTTTCCGCCCTGAAGCCATATTTAACCCCGTCGTACCTTGAAAGGTTGGAGGAGGCCTCGGCGGTTGCGATTATGTAGTAGGTTGCAATGGCATACTCGGTATGTGGAAGGGAGATGTCAACAAGTTCTGCGCCCATCTCTTCCATGGCCTTAAGTCCCTTTTTTATCTCAGAAACCACCTCTTCCTGGACTCCTTCTATGAAGTACTCCTTGGGGATGCCTACCCTTATGCCCTTAAGCCCTTCCTGGCAGGACTTACGGAGTCTTGGAACGGGCCTTGGAAGGCTTGTGGAATCCCTCTCATCATGGCCTGCAATGGCCTCAAGAAGGATGGCAGCATCCTCAACCGAGCGGGTAAGAGGGCCTATCTGGTCAAGGGATGAGGCAAAGGCCACCAGGCCAAAACGGGAGACAAGCCCGTAGGTTGGCTTGAGCCCAACCACTCCACAGTGGGAGGCTGGCTGGCGGATGGAGCCGCCGGTATCAGAGCCCAGGGAGGCTACGCACATGCGGGCAGCAACCGCTGCAGCAGAGCCTCCGCTTGAGCCTCCTGGAATCCGTTCCAGATCCCAGGGGTTCCTGGTGGAAAAAAAGGCAGAATTTTCAGTGGATGATCCCATGGCGAACTCATCCATGTTTAGCTTGCCCAGCATGACCGCACCCTGGGCCTCAAGTTTTTCCATCACGGTTGCATTAAAGGGCGGGCGAAAATCCCTGAGCATCCTTGATGAACAGGTAGTTGGTATGCCCTCGGTACAGATGACATCCTTTATTCCAAGGGGAATGCCCGTAAGAGGAGCGGCGCTTCCCTCTTTTATCTTTTTGTCCGCCTCCCTTGCCTGGTCACGGGCCTCCTTCTCGGTAACCGTGACATAGGCCTTGACCTTTTCATCAACAGTAGCGATTCGTTCAAGATAGAGGTTTGTAAGCTCCTGGGCAGAAATCTCGCCGCTATCCAGAAGCTCCCTAAGCTCTGATATGGTCAGATCCAAAACTTCAGCCATGATTTTCTCCTGATTTGGCCTGGCAAGGCCTTTGCCTAAATAATGCGCGGGACAACAAAGGCCCCTTCCTCGCTTTCAGGGGCATTGGCCGTTACCTTTTCAATGGGAAGTGACGGCTTCACCTCATCTTCCCTGAAGCAATTGACCATCTCTATGGCCCTGTAGGTAGGTTCAATGCCCTCTGTATCTAGGGACTCAAGCTTGCCAACAAACTTGAGGATGGCATCGAGCTGGCTTGTAAACTCCTCTAGTTCCTGGGGCGAAAATCTCAATCGTGCAAGCTCTGCCACATGTTCAACTTCCTTTATGGTGATCTCTGCCATGTGTCTGCTCCTGTGACTCTTTTTTGCCATTAAAATTATACCGTTAGACAACACAAAAAAAGGCAAAAAGGCAAGAAAGTCAAAAGAGACCCTTCTGTTTCTTTTTCATACTCCTTTTCCTTGGCCTTTTTGAGGAGCTTTGCACAGGGGAAAAAAGCCCCTCCAGGCCCTTGAGGAAAGGGGAAGGGCCGGTGGTAATCATCCTTCCGTAAAGACGCCTTCGCCTTGAAGAGGTGATGAAAAGGCTCTCGGAACTCCTGGTGATGCCAACGTAGAGAAGCCTTCTTTCCTCTTCCTGGTCGCTTTCCTTCCACGGAACGATTTCCCTGTCAATGCCTGCAAGAAAGACCACAGGAAACTCAAGCCCCTTTGAGGCATGAAGGGTCATGAGGGTCACCGCCTCAACTGAAAAGTCAAGCTCGTCCTGTTCCTCCTTAAAAACCAGGGAGGCAGGCTCCTTTCTGTCAAAAAGCCCAAGGTGCTGCAAGATCAAGGTCTTTTCCTCTTCAGTAAGTTCCACCCCAAGAGCCTTTTCAAGGCCCTTAAAAAACTCATGCCCTTGCGCTTGCCCCCTGATTAAGGCTTCAAGCAGGCCCGAAAGGTTCTTTGCCTCTTCCTCTGCCACTTTGAGTCTGCTAAGGTGAAATCTCCTTGCCCTTCCCCTTGAAAATTCCAGGAGGTGATGAAAGGCAGTAAGTATCTCCTCTGTCTTCCTGTTGGTTCTCAAGGGGGTGTGAAAGGGAATGCCACATCTTGTAAGGGCCGCCTCGATCTTCTGGGACATGGACCTTGTCCGGTAAAGGATGCATACATCTGAAAGGCTTCTTTGCTCAGAGCCGTCATGGCCTGAAACGTTAAAGCTTTCAAAGCTCATGCCCCCTGAAATCCTGTCTATCTGTTGTGCAATCCAGGAGGCCTCCTTTTCCTCGTTTTCAAAGACGCCAAAGACGATTTCTGCCCTTTTGGAACTTTTTGAGACAAGGGAGCGTTTTTCACCAAGAAGCATTGCTGCTGCATCAAGAATCCCTTGGGGGCACCTGTAGGCGTAAAGAAGCTCCACTGTCTTTAAGGGGGAAAATTCCCTTTTAAACCTTTTGATCAGGGCAGGGTCTGCCCCCCTGAATCCATAGATGGACTGGTTCTTATCCCCTATGGCAGTCAGGTGGCAGAAGCCTCCAAGAATTTTTAAGATGGCGTACTGAAGCCTGTTTACGTCCTGAAACTCATCAACAAGGACGTGGCTAAGAGGTGGCCTATGGCCCTTTTTCAAGATGGTAAGGGCTCTTATGAGAAGATCATCGTAGTCCCAAACCCCGTATTCCCCAAGAAGCCTGTGGTACTCGTCCCAAAAGGGGCGAAATTCCTCATCTTCCAGGCTCGTGTCGAAATCAGGCTCTTGCTTTAAAAGTGTGAGCCTTTCATAGAGCTCCTTTGGCCTCTTCTTTATGCCTGCCTTGGCCCTGGCTTCCCTTACGATTTCTAGCTGTTCGGCCTCGCCAAGGACGTACGGGGCCTCACCCAGGGTTTTGGAGATAAGGTGATATGCCCAGGAATGGAAGGTGGCGACCTGAGGCAGCCTGCCTCCAGCCACCAAACGAAGCCTCTGCCTTATCTCCGCGGCTGCCTTGTTGGTGAAGGTGACGGCAAGAATCTCCTCCGGGGCCGCACCCTGTTCCATGAGATGGATTATCCTGGAGGTCAGAACCCTTGTCTTTCCGGTTCCAGGCCCTGCCACTATGAGTAGGTGGCTTCCCTGCGAGGTGGCCGCCTCCCTTTGTCTGGAATTCAGATCTTTGAGAAGGTCTTTTACGTCCAAGTTGTTCTTCAGGTCTATCTCTTGGGAGGTTTCTTATTAAGGATCTGCAGGTTGAAAAGATGCCGTTTTATCTTCTTTGTTGAAGTCTTAGGAAGTTCCTCGTTTATTATGTGAAAGGACTTTATGCGCTTATATGAGGCAAGAAGCCTGTTTACTTCCCGCACCTCCCTGTCCACCATTGTGGCAAGGACCTTGTCATCAAGGGCCTCCTTGCCCCTTTGTGCAAGGACCTCAAAATCAGGCACAATGACTGCGCATACCTCTTCCCCGCCGCTTTCCACCTGCTTTCCATAAACCATGGATTCAAGGATGATGTCGCTCCTGTTCAAAAGGGCCTCTATCTCCTCAGGATAGACGTTTTTCCCGGCAGAGGTGACTATCACGTTCTTTGCCCTTCCACAGATGTGCACGTACCCTTCCTCATCAACAAAGCCAAGATCGCCGGTATACAGCCAGCCTTCTTCATCAAGCACCTGTCTTGTGGCCTCCGGGTCGTTAACGTAGCCCTTCATGATCATAGGGCCCCGAAAGGCCAGCTCTCCAACGCCCTGGCTGTCTGCGTTTACCACCTTCACCTCCGTTCCTGGAAGAGGTGGTCCAACACTTTCATTTTTTGGCTTATCAAGCGGATTAATGGTAAGGACAGGGCTTGATTCCGTAAGCCCGTAACCCTGTATGATGTCAAGCCCAAGCCTTCTGAAAAAGGTGGGTATGAAGGAAGGAAGGGCAGCGCCGCCAGAGACAAAGTACCTTATGGTGTCAAGGCCTGCCTTCTTTCTTAAGGACCTGAAAA
>JALWYS010000054.1 GCA_027003115.1 Deltaproteobacteria bacterium
GTGGTCCTGGAGGTCCTTCCGGACCCGGTGGGCCTTGAGGTCCAGGCTCACCCTTATCTCCCTTGGGACCCGGTGGGCCTTCAGGACCTGGCGGACCCTGCGGACCCTCTGGACCAGGCTCTCCCTGCGGACCCGGAGGCCCTTGAGGACCAGGAGGTCCTGGCTCTCCCTGTGGGCCTGGAGGTCCTTCCGGACCCGGTGGTCCCTGTGGACCAGGTTCTCCCTTGTCACCCTTTGGCCCAGGAGGTCCTTCCGGACCTGGAGGACCCTCGGGACCTGGTTCACCTTTGGGACCAGGTGGCCCGGGTTTGCCTGGCGGTCCAGGTGGGCCAGGATCACCCTTTGGCCCACGAAGCTTACCACTTTCAAGGGCCTGTTTTATCTCTTTGATATCTTGTTCCAGGGCAGTGAGCCTCCGGTATGCAAGAATACCGAAGATGCTAAGCCCGATAGCCACAAATGCAAGAACAATAGCCATTTTCCCTCCTTTAGCTTAATACTTACATATGCGGTAGAAACTACCTGTAATTATAAAAAATTTCACTTTTCCTCTCCCCTGCCTGTTGAAACAGGAAGTTAGACCACCATTTAATTTCAGTCAATATGAAATTTTTTAGTTTTTTTGTTATCAATTGCCTCAATCACACCATTAAAATGGGTTTGAACCAAGATGCCACACAATTTAAAGGACTGTCACCTGTCTTGTTGATCTTTCCCTTTGGGTGAAGGCTGTCTTCCGGTAATGGCAGAAAAGTAGTCACTAATTAGGCCTATGGGGCCCCTTTTTATAAGGGCAGAAACCAGACAGGCAAGGGCCCATAACCCAATAACACCTGCGAGACCAAAAAAGAATACATAGAAAAACATGGTCATAACCTGTTCTCTTTTAAAAGCACCGCTGGAAATCACTCAAAGGTGTTGCATGCCCTTAGATCTCCGGATTTAAAGCCCTTCATGAACCACTGGAGGCGCTGTTTTGAAGTACCATGGGTAAAGCTGTCTGGAACAACATATCCCTGTGCCTGTTTCTGCAAGGTATCGTCACCGATTTTGCTTGCTGCGTTCATGGCCTCTTCCACGTCTCCAGGATCAAGCCTACCCCTTGCAAAATGCCCCCAAACCCCGGCAAAGCAGTCTGCCTGCAGTTCCACTGGAATCTGGAGGTGGTTTGCCCTCTTCTTCTCTCCCCTCCTCAAGGCCTCTTCCTGAAGGGCATGCACCTTTCCAAGGATCCCCATTATATTTTGCACGTGGTGGCCAACTTCGTGGGCAAGGACATAGGCCTGGGCAAAATCTCCAGGGGCATGAAATCTGCTTACGAGCTGGTCAAAAAAACCCAGATCGAGATATATTTTCTGGTCCCTGGGGCAATAGAAAGGGCCTGTCTGAGCACTTGCAAAACCGCATCCGCTCTGGGTTGCACCACGAAAAAGTACAAGAACCGGTGGATGATACCTTAATCCATACTCTGGCAAGACCGTACCCCACACGTCTTCGGTGGTGGCAAGCACTTTCTTTATGAAAACCGCCTGTGCATCATCAGCTGGCCTTTGCACGTGGGTAGGCACTGTCTGAGGCTGAAACAGGGCAAAGGGATTGAATCCAAGGAGGTAAGCCCCTGCAAGGGTGGCAAGAATAGCCCATCCAAACTTGGTCTGAAGAAGCATTTTGATAAGGGGCCACATAAGATACAGACCCTGCATGGACATGCCCCTTCTGCCCCCTTCAAAACGCCTGTCCTCTACGTTTTGACTTTCTCTTTCATCATCAAGTCGCATAACCACCTCCAACACATGCTCGCCCCTGTCTATAACCTGCATCTAAAACATAAGGGGCCCTTTGGACTTAAAATCCAGCAATTTGGGTGACAAGGGCTGTCACAAAGCCCACCCTTTCAACGTCAAGGGTACTATTTAGGAGTCCATCCACCGATTCCGAGGAGTTCCAAATTAACCAGTATTGACGTATCGTCAGAGTCGGTTTTGAGCTTTGCCTCAATGGCCCAACAACTGGATGTGTATCGAAGAACGTACTTGGATTCGATCTGCTTGTTCCTTTCAAAATCCTGCTTGATATGGAACCTGAAGGACCATGCAGCCGTAAGAACTGCAGTCATATCAAAATTCAGTTCGTTTATGTCCTCAAGCTTATGATAGCGGTAATCCAGATCGAAGGTGCTTCCCCTGTAACCTGTATACCTCCACCTTACGTTGTGTGTGCGAAACCCGTCCCCATAAAAATTATAGCTTGTATCGTAGCGAAGCCAGAAATTGTAGAAAGGTGTGAAATCGAACTCCCCGTAAAGATCAGACAGCCTCTTTCTGTCAAATTCCTGTGCGGAAAGAACGGTTGGCTCCTTGTGAAAATTATAGGACTGTTCAAGTTTAATACGAAAAAGGTCCGAGTAGGAGTACCTTCCCCCACCAAGGCTCCTTTTGCTGCTTACAAAGGAAAGGAGGCTGAAGATGACCTTGTTCCTTTCAGGGTAAAGGTCACGATTGTCTATTGTGGGGATGTCACGGCTGCTTCTGTATGGGGAGTAAACGTATCTTATGCGCGGTGTAATGTAGTGACGCCACAGGGCCTTTCCGTGGGTGTAATTTCTGGCAAAAGTCTTTGTCATGTCCGCCTGAATGGAATAGCGAAACCTGTTTGCCGTATCATCAGGGTTTATATTGCTCTCTTCTTCCCGACCGTAGGCCACGTATACACTGTCTTCCACCGCCCCTGTCACCACAAGATCTGCCCAATTCAAAAGGTCAAAGGGCATGGAAATGGCAGGGTTCAGCCTTATCCTGTGCTCCTTTGTCCCCTGCTCCCGCCAGTAATCCGTGTAGTCAAAGTCGAATTCGTAGTAAAGACGCCTTCCCCAAAGGGGCTGTTTGAAGGAATGCAGAAATACGCTTGGCAGGGTCTGGACAGTAAAACCCCTTCGGCCAAAGAAATGGTTGTCGTTGTATCTGCCGTGGAGACCAAGAAACATGTCCTGGGTCTCCTTTGTAATCTGGGCAACAGAGGGACGTATCTTGTCTGTATCCTCGGCCAGATTCCTGTGAAACCACTTTCTGAAGGTCTCGTCACTCCTGGTAAAACCCATGAGACCAGTATCAAACTCCTGCAAATAATCCATGTCGCTCATGAGATCCACATCGAGCTTTCCATCAAAACCAAGGGGAAGGGACTGATTCAACTTGCCCCTTAGCCACCACCTGAAATCGTTTCCCCTTGTGTGACCATCTCCGTTGAAGTCGTTGTCGTCCTTTTTGTCACCTAGAAAGTTGTACCTGACAACGGCCTTGTCCGTAGAGGAAAAGACGTGCCTGTACTCGATACCCTCCATCCAGCCCCTGCTGGACATGGGATGCTGGTAAAAGGTCAGGTCCATTGAGTCATTGAGCGCCAGGAAGAAGGGTACGTCAAGTCCAATGCCGTTTCTCTTTGAAGATGTGTACTCTGGTATGAGAAAGCCCGTTTTTCTGTATCTGTTTATTGGCACGTAAAGCCACGGGGTAAAAAGGACGGGTATCTCCCTTATCTCAAAGAATGTGTTTTTTGCCTCTGCCTCACCGTCAACCGTGAGGGTGAGCTCCTTGCACCTGAACCTCCAGTCCTGGTTGGGCATGGGGCAGGTGCTTACCGTGGCCTCCTTGGCGTGATACTCCTCGGGTCCTGTTTTCTCAAGCCTTTTTGCAGTGAGGTGAATATTGTTTCTCTTAAGGTATAAAAAGGCGTTTTCCACCTCCCCAGTTGATGTCTTGATATCCAGACTCCCCTTTGAACCCTTAAGCACATCCTGGTCCAGATGTATGACCACATGTCCGCTTGCGTAAATTTTTCCTTGATCCTGATCGTATATAATCTTGTCAGCATAGACCCTGAGTTTTCCGCGCTTGACCTCCACAGAACCCTGGGCAATGACAACCTTTGAATTGTGGAAAAAAACGAGTTTTTCTGCCTTGATGTCCCAGGGCTCCTTCTTCTTGATACTGGCCCTCGAACTTGAACAAAGAAGGGTGAAGAAAAAACAAAAAAGGGGAAAAACAAGAAACAGGGTTATGGATCTGCCACTGGCCCTGAACATTTCAGACCACCGATGAAGGCATAAAGATACTGTTGTACAGGTTCTGGGCGTACCTGTCCGTCATCCCTGCTATGAAGTCACAGACATGTCTTTCATAAGGGGTCTTTTCATCCTCAATGGCCCTTTCCTCCTCAAAAAGCCTCCTTCTTTCACGCAAGAAGGCATCCTTGTTCTTAAGGAAATATTCGTAAAGTTCAAAGAGGATCTTGCGGGCCTTTTCAAATTCCCTGTGGACCTGGGGAGCCCTGTAAACATTGTCGTAAAGAAATGCCCTCAGATCAAGCATGGTCTTTAGCATCTCAGGGCTTATGTCAAGTTCAATGCCGCTTTTGGTCACCCTCGTTGCCCGTATCACGTCCTTTATCATGGAGGAGATTCTGCTACTGTGGGTATTGCCCAGGACCTTGGTCACCTCATGGGGAACTAGGGACTGCTTGATGACTCCGCTTCTTATTGCATCATCCAGGTCGTGGCTCAAGTAAGCTATTACGTCTGCAATCCTGACGATCCTGCCTTCCACGGTTTGGGCCGACTCCCCAGGCTCCTTGGGAATTATGTTGCCAAAGCCCTTTGAATGCTTGAGTATCCCATCCCTGACCTCATAGGTGAGGTTTAGGCCCCTTCCTCCGTTTTCAAGTACATCCACCACACGAAGGCTCTGGCGGCAGTGGCTGAAGCCTCCTGGCACTATCTCGTTGAGTACCGTCTCCCCAGCGTGTCCAAAGGGCGTGTGTCCTAGGTCGTGTCCAAGGGCTATGGCCTCTGACAGGTCCTCGTTAAGCCTCAGGGCCCGTGCTATGGTCCGTGCGATTTCCGCAACCTCCAGGGTGTGGGTAAGCCTTGTGCGGTAATGATCTCCCATGGGAGAGAGAAACACCTGGGTCTTGTGCTTAAGCCTCCTGAAGGCTTTGCAGTAGACGATTCTATCCCGGTCCCGCTGGAAGGCGGTTCTTATGAAGCAGGGTTTGGTCTTAAAACGCCTTCCCCTTGTGTTCCTGCTAAGACAGGCGTAAGGGCTAAGTGTCTGCTCTTCCCTAAGCTCAAGCTCGTCCCTTACCGTCAGGGCCCCTGTGATCTTAAGACCCGTTCCAGAATCAATATACATGTTGTCTGTTATAACTTTTATAAAAGTTGCAGGCAATAGCTTAAAAGGTGGTTGAGGCAAAATACGTTCTTTCAAGAAAAAAGAGACCTTTAGGAACAAAAAACCACAGCCCCTGGAAGTTGACCATTTTTAATGGGTATTACCTGAAAAAATCTCCCTTGGCAAAAAGACTCCTGTGAATCCACACGTCAACAAAAAGGTAGAGAAGCGAACCGAAACTGCAAAAAACTAAAAAGGTTGCTGTGGCTGCACCCAGGCCTGCTCCAGATACCAGCATGGCGCCAAATAGAAGAAGCAGAAAGGGAGCAAAAAACCTTTTCTTGTAAAGGGAAAGATCAGGCCTTCCCTCTTGCACTGCCCACATGTCTATGCCCTGAACGGCAAACTCCACTGCAAGGATAAGTACCACCAAAAGGTGCGCAGGTGGAGGGGCAACTGGAAGAACAAGGAGGGCAAAAAGTGGATTCAGCAAAGAAAGGAAAAGATCCACAACGGGCCAAAGACCCTTTTTGAGAAGACCGGGCATGGAGGCCAGAACGTACTGGGCACCAGAGGCTAGAGTGATCAAAAGAAGCAGTATGCCGTAGGCAAGCTCCACTTGTCTTGCAGGAAGGGCCACGGCTATGGTAAGGCCTATGCCTTCAAGAAGTAAGGCGCTCTTGAGCCTGCTTGTAATCTCGCCGCTTTTTGAAAAAATGGCAACGGAAAGGAACAGAGTGGCAAGGAACAGGCCGGCAAGAAAAAATATGGTTGGAAGCCTGTCTGGAAAGGTATTGGTTAAAAGGATGAGGCCCACACCTGTCATCTGGACGGTCGTCTTGATCTTGGCAAGTTCTGTCACCCTTAAGCCCTTTTGGCCAGGGGTCATGAATCGTCTCATCTCGGTAACCAGAAACTCCCTGAAAAATATGGGCCACACTATCCACATTGGAAGGATGAAAAGATCTGCCAGGGGTACAAGGGTTACCGCTATGAATATCTTATCTGCTATTGGGTCAAGGAGCCTTCCAAGGGAGGTGACCCCGTATTTTCTTGCAAGAACGCCGTCCAGGTAGTCGGTAAGCCCCAAGACCGCAAGTATGAGAATGGCCATTAGACGCGAAAGGGGCCCACCATAAATGAGAAACAGGGGAAGCGGAAGAAGAACTATTCTGAGGCTTGTTATCTGGTTGGCAGTTATCCTCATCTGTCCTTTTCTGCCTGGTTTTCCTTCCAAATCTTGAAAAAGCGCTCAAGGAGCTCTCCCCTTGCCCTGCTAAGCTCCTGAAGATCGTTAATGAAGCTTCGGTAGTCACGGGCAGGGCCTATCTCAAGCTGTACCAGAAGTGGGTCACAGAAATACCAGGTGCAGCGGTAGGGCCGCTGGGGCCGGGGAAGCACGCAGCCCCTCTCCCCTATGAACTGGCATATTGCCTCTTCATCCACGTCCAGGTCATAGTTTGGTATTTCAAGGCCAAGGGCCAAAAATCCCACCACGTCTGCAAATTCCGGGAATCCAAACTTGTTGGCGCAACAGACCGTGCCGCAGTAGGGGCACACCTTGGAGGTATAGGACTGGATGAGGGGATCAAGTTTCTCAAAGGCGGCCATGAAGGCAGGCGCCTTCTCAAAGACCTCATCCAGTTGCCCCTGGTGAAGAGAAAAAAATTCCTTAATCTCCTCTATCCCCTGCCAGAATTCCTCTGGATTCTTGTAATTAAGCTTAGGGAAAACGGTGGTATCAAAACCAATAACGGCCATAACAGTCCTTTAAGAAATCGTAACACTTATCAAGAAAAAACTTCAACCCGGATTATGCAGCTCGTAAGTTTGCCGAAGGTGCAAGGCGGAGGGCATGCAGACGTACTATGGTACTTCAAGTGCCCGACAACGCAGCAAATTCGGTGAAATTACGAGCCCCTTGTGGCTTCA
>JALWYS010000055.1 GCA_027003115.1 Deltaproteobacteria bacterium
TCAATAAAGTGAATGATTATGTCTGGCAGATTCCCAAGTCAGGGGATATGAGAGTCCCTGCCTTTATCTTTGCAGACAGGGTACTTTTGTCAGAGATGGATGACAAGGTCTTTGTCCAGCTTTCAAACGTTGCGTCACTGCCAGGCATCGTCAAGGCCGCCATGGCCATGCCGGATGCCCACTGGGGCTATGGCTTCCCAATTGGCGGTGTAGCCGCCTTTGATCCTGACCGTGGCGGGGTCATCTCCGTTGGCGGTGTGGGCTATGACATATCATGCGGTGTCAGGTGCCACAGGCTAGGCCTTAAAAAATCAAAGATACTTCCCAAGCTCGAGACCCTTATTGAGGAGCTCTTTCGTTACATACCCGCAGGAGTTGGCTCCACAGGCAAGATAAAACTTACGGTTTCAAAGCTTGACTACGTACTCAGACATGGAGCCCACTGGGCAGTTGAAAAGGGATATGGCTCGGCAGAGGAACTGGAATACATAGAAGAAGGTGGACGGATAAAGGATGCAGACCCGTCCAAGGTGTCTGTTATGGCCAAGGAGAGACAAAAAAAGCAGATTGGAACCCTTGGCTCCGGGAACCACTACCTTGAAATACAATTCGTGGAGGAAGTCTTTGACAAGGATGCGGCAAAGGCGTTTTCCCTTGAGGAAGACGATGTTGTGATTTCAATACATTGCGGGTCAAGGGCTCTTGGCCACCAGATAGGAACCGACTATCTCCAAATCCTTGGGGCTGCTTCCAGGAAGTACAACATTCCCATAAAAGAGAGAGAGCTTGTGTGCGCCCCCATCAACTCACCAGAGGGTATGGACTATTTCAAGGCGGTAGGCTGTGGAATAAACTGCGCCTTGGCAAACAGACAGGTGATTGGTCACCTGACGAGACAGGTAGTGCAGAGGGTGATTCCTGAAGCCTCCTGCGACCTTATCTATGACGTAAGCCACAATACATGCAAGGTTGAAAAGCACAAGGTAAGTGGTAAAATGCACAAACTTTTTGTGCACAGGAAGGGGGCGACCCGTGCCTTTGGCCCTGGGCATAAGGAGCTTCCTAAACGTTACAGGCAGGTGGGACAACCTCTTTTTGTTGGTGGTACCATGGGTACATCCTCTTTTATACTTGTTGGCACCCTAAAAGGTGAGGAGCTTGCCTGGAGTAGCGCATGTCACGGTGCAGGAAGGTCCATGAGCAGGAGGGCTGCCCTTAAAAGATGGAAGGGCAAGGGAGTAATTAATGCCCTCAAAAAACAAGGAATTATTCTAAAGGCAGCAAGCTTGAGAGGTGCCGCAGAGGAGGCACCAGATGCCTACAAAGATGTTGAAAGGGTGGTTGAGGCCACCCACGGTTCTGGTCTTGCCAGGAAGGTTGCGAGACTCAAACCATTGGCCGTAATAAAGGGGTAGATATCTTGACGGGGAAAAAGCTTACTGGACATTTCGCCCTGATGCTGTTCATGGTCCTTATACTTGGAACACCGCTAACCGTCATTGCGCAAGAACAGGCTGCGAACGCCACCAATTCAACTGAAAAAACAGACAAGCTGGACATCCATATCCCCAGCGACAAAGAAGAGGGGGCCAATGAGACAGAAAATGTATTTAAAATCCTGCCAGACAACACCTTCAATTGGTCGGGGCATAGGGAAATACTCCCGTACAGTTACGCACAGGTCACCACTCAGCCTGCGCCTATATACAAGGCCCCATGGAGTGAACTTACTGGAAAAAAACCGAAAAGGACTCTTGACGGTGGCTTCATATGGGTTTCCCTTGAGACCCCAATTCCAATAGATTCAGGCAATTTCACATGGTACCAGATTAACAAGGGAGAATTCCTAGAGCAGACCTATCTCTCCTTTTTCAAGGTTTCAACTTTCAAAGGCATAGATTTCAAGGAACAACCCCTGGAAGGCACCTATGGATGGCTTGTCCTTGATACCTATACATCCTTTATTCCTGGTAAACAAGAATACATTGATGGGGAGCTCATTGAAAAGCACACACTCGTTAAGGTCTTGAAAACAAAGATGGTACATGGGCAAAAATGGCTTAAGCTCGCAAAAAAGAAATGGATTGATGGAAGACGGGTCGCCTTGATTACTAAACCTTCCAGACCTGCCAAAATTCCTCCTGGAGCCAAATGGATTGACGTAAATCTGTATGAGCAGGTCCTTGAGGCCTTTGAGGGTGACAAACTTGTATATGCAACGTTGATATCTTCCGGTCTGCCAGAATTTGAGACGCCTATCGGCCTTTTCCGGATATGGGGCAAGGTCAGAATGGCTAAAATGAGTGGTGGGCAAAAGGGTGTTGACTACTATTTCTTGGAAGACGTACCCTTTCATATGTATTTCTCAGCAGGCATCGCCCTTCATGGGGCCTACTGGCACGATAATTTTGGAATGAAGCAGTCCCACGGTTGCGTTAATCTTGCGCCACGGGATGCCTACTGGCTTTTCAACTGGACACGTCCTGTGGCACCGCCAGGGAAATTCGTAAAGGCAAACAGGGCTAATCCAGGGACCTTTGTTTATGTCCACTACTAGCCGTGCTCATTAAAGATGCCGGCACCTTTTCCTTCTCCTTAGAAACTCCACTCAATATTATGACAGGCGTGCCTACATTTGTTACCTCGAACAATTCCTGGACATCGGCATTTCTGAGGGCGATACAGCCCCTTGTCCAATCCCAACCGATACCTCCGCCATGGATACAAACTGCGCCGCCAAGCTTGGTGAACCATGGCGGTCTCTTACCGTGGTCAATGGCATAAACAATTGCCTCATACTGCTTTTTGGTAATGAAACCCATCCTGAGCCCCCTTAAGGCATCCTCCTTAGAGGGGTAACTGATGCCAAGGGCCTTGTAGTACTTGCTCCTTGGATTCTTTGTACAGATGAAATAGCGGCCCTCTGGCGTCCTGCCATCCCCTGCCTTGATCTTGTCGTTCAAAGGGTCGGGGCCAAGGTTGATGGGATATATTCTCATGAGGGTATCACCTGAAAAGAGATAGAGTATGTGGCGTTTCTTATTGACCACTATCTTTGCATCCTTGAGGGGTTTTGGCAGGGGCTGATAGAGATACTTGAGATTGTTCCGCCATCGGCAGTTACTGTAACTTTTGGACAGGTCAAAAAGGGGGATGTCTTTAAGGGAATATCTTGGAAGCTTCCTTTCCTTGTCGCCACACCCGGACAACGATAGAGCAAGGGCAAGAAGCAGAAATGTTACAACTGCCCTGCAAACCATTCGAACCATGATCTCCCCTCCCTGCCGAGTTGCAGTTATTTAAAGGCTATACGATTTTTTATTAAAAGACAAGTAGTTAGATAAAGATTATTTCTCTTTGGAAAAAAAATCAAACAAAAATAAAAATAAGGATTGGCTTTCTTGATAGTAACATTGGCTTTTCATTAGAAAAGCGGATGAAGACTGATTCATTTCCTATTCACTTGTTAATGATCCTTGCTCCAGCAACCCATTAACTGCACAAAGAACTTGCACATGCTACCACACCATTGTAGTTTGAATAATTCAATTTCAAAATCAAAAATTCAACAGTTAGGAATGGAGGTTTTCATGGGTCGAATCAACTGGAAATTTTTAAATATCGCACTAGTGGTAACTCTGTCCGCCATTTTTGCACTTCAGCCAAAGGCAGCAAGGTGTGGTGGCGAAATGAACCTTGTTATAGACAATATGCCTAGGATCTTTGGAGTTGGATTGGGATTTGCTCCAGACTACGAAGGATCAGACGATTACATGTTCGGTGTTGCCCCCTTTGCAAGGTTTCAGTTCGAGGGCCATCAGCAGTATTTGCTCATCAAAGGCTACGAGCTCCAGATAAATCTTATAGATCACGATTGGTTCCGCCTTGGCCCTTCTGTAAACTACCATTTTGGCAGGGACCATGACGTGGATGACTCCGTTGTCAAAAAAATGAAAAAGATAGACGACACAGTAGAAGCAGGTGGATTCATTGGAATTGAGTTCATTGACAAACAAAATCCCCGTAAGCGGTTCCTTGCAGATGTAGATTTCCTGACAGACGTGGGGAACGAACACGACGGCTACACCATCACTGCCAGCACCAGATTCTGGTATCCGCTTTCCCAGATGTTTGATTTCGGCTTCGGTGTTGGCCTTTGTTATGCAAGTGACAACTATATGTCCACCTATTTTGGGGTAAGCAAGCGTGATTCTGCAAAGACTGGTCTTCCGGTCTTTGATGCAGACAGTGGAGTCAAGGACATAAGGGTAAACCCGGTCTTTGTCATGCATCTTAACATGAACTGGCACCTTGCAGCAGGCGTTCAGTACCGCCGCCTTGTAAGCGATGCCGATGACAGCCCTGTGGTGGACAAAAGGGGTTCATCAAACCAGTGGATAGGCGGGCTTGGGCTTGCCTACAGCTGGTAAATTCATGAAAGGGTAAATCTAGTCTTTGGAGGTGAAAAAAATGAGATTACATAAAAAACAGGAAATCAAAACTCTACTTATTGGCCTTTGCAGTTTCTTTCTCCTTCTTGCAAGCTCGGGCTACGTGCTTGCTGCAACAGCCCAGGAGATAGACAAGGAGGTGGACAAGGCCCTTCAAGAGCTCTTTGAAAAGTCACCTGAAGCGCGCCAGCTTGCCAAGATGGCAAAGGGCATACTGGTCTTTCCAAAGATTTACAAGGCGGGCTTTATCGTTGGGGGCCAGTATGGTGAAGGGGCGCTTAGGGTCAAGGGACACACGGTTGCCTATTTCAAGAGTGTCGGTGCCTCCTACGGCCTTCAGGCAGGAGCTCAGAAATTTGGTTATGTACTTTTCTTCATGACAGATGACGCCCTAAAATACATATTGAACAGTAATGGATGGGAGATAGGCGTTGGGCCAAGCATTGTGGTTGTGGATGCAGGTACCGCCAAAAACTTAACAACCACCACTGCCAAAAAGGATATCTACGCCTTTATCTTCAGCCAAAAGGGCCTCATGGCTGGCCTTGGACTCCAGGGAACAAAGATAACGCCCTTTCATCCGGAAGGAACCCAACAGCCGGAAGAACATAAGTAGACCCAGCTATCGTCCTAAAACATAACAAGCCAAATACGCAAGCCCCCTGCATACCATTGATGCAGGGGGCTTTTTCATGATATTTTCCCATCGGTTCATCATGTCCAAAAAAGGCAGACCCTTACCCATAAAACATGCCAAACCGGAGCTCCTTGCCCCAGCGGGAACAATTGAGGCATTCTTTGCTGCCCTTGAGGCAGGCGCAGACTCCATCTATATAGGCCCAAAGATACTGAATGCCAGAGCCTATGGAAAAAACTTTACGATTAATCAGATTGCGGATCTTACGGTTACCGCCCATAAAAAAGGAGTAAAGGTCCTGGTTGCCTTGAACTCCCTCATGAAGGAAGAAGAGATCGCACCCTGCATGGGTCTTCTTTCTCAGCTTGATGCCATAGGGGTGGATGCACTAATAATCCAGGACCTTGGCATACTGGACATTGCCAGGAAACATTTTCCCTCCCTCAGGCTCCATGCAAGCACACTTATGACCATTCACAACAGCCTTGGGGTGGAGGCGTGCAGAAGGCTTGGATTTTCCAGGGTGGTACTTGCCCGTGAGCTAACCCTTTCTGAGATCAGGCATATTGCCAGGAGAAGCAATATTGAAACAGAGGTCTTCGTTCACGGGGCCATGTGCTTTTCCGTATCTGGGCTTTGCAGGTTCAGCAGTTTTTTTGGCGGAAAATCGAGCACCAGGGGACGATGCGTACAACCATGCAGGAGAATGTACAAGTGGCAAGGCGCAAAGGGTACCTTCTTTTCAATGGATGATCTTTGCGGATTGGAATTTGTCCCAGAGCTTTCAAGGGCAGGTGTCACTTCCCTTAAGATAGAGGGGCGTCTGAAACCCGCCTCTTATGTTTACCAAGTGGTTAAGGCATACAGGCTGATACTTGACTCTGAGAGCAAAGAACTCCAGGAAAACATGGAACGTGCCACGGAAATGGTAAAAGAAGCAATGGGGAGGCCGCTTTCACGGGGCTTTTTCATTAGCCAAAACCCAAGGGACCTCATCTCCCCCACGAGAACGGCCAATACAGGCGTATTTCTTGGTAGGGTTTCTACGTTCCAGGATGGTTGGCTAAGGCTGTCTGCTTCAAAAACCCTTTATCCAGGGGACAGGCTGCGTATTGTCTTAAAAGAAAGTGACAGGCAGTTTACCGCCCTGGTTAAGGAGGTTTCAGATGATGGAAGTTTCACTCTGGATAAAAAGGCAGGGTTTTCAGAAGGCAATAAAGATTTTCCCATAAATTGCGCCCTTGTCTTTAAAACAGACAGCGCCAAGACAGGCGAGAAACCATGGTCCAGTATTAGGCTAGAAAAATTTAAGGACAAGGCCCTTATCAAAGAGGCAGAGAAACTTGGAAAGGAGCTTTCCAGAAAGGTATTGGGAAACAGGCTAATTGAAAAACAAACGGGGGTTGAGCCTGAGATTTTCCTGTTTCTAAACCACCTAAAGGAGGCAAGGGCCCTTTTGAAACAAAGGTATGTGAAGGGTTTTATTCTTCCCCTTACCCAGAAAAACCTTGGTGCGGCAAAAAGGCTTGGTTTTTCAGACCGCCTTCGTAAAAGACTTGTCTGGCACCTTCCTGTCCTTGGCTGGGAACGGGATTTGCCGAAGATTAAAAGGCTTGTCAGGGAGGCAAGGAATCTTGGCTTCTCAAATTTTCAGGTTTCAAATCTATGGCATCTGTCCCTTCTACTAAAAGGGGCGAGGCTTTCATCTTCTTACGAACTTAACGTCTTAAATTCCAAGGCCATGGCCCTTCTTAAAAATTTGGGAATATCTTCTATTCAGTTTGACATAGAAACGGACATTGAAAACCTGAAAAAGGCCCTGAGTGCGAAACCTGGTGGAAATACCAAGGCTGCCCTGACGGTGTACGGATTCGTTCCCCTTTTTACCACAAGACTTCGCCACAGAACCTATTCGTCCAAGGAAGGCGTAAAAAGCAGGCGGGGCGAGTCTTTCTACTGGAGGGCAGAAAGGGACCGGGGGTATCTCTATCCCCAGGTGCCGG
>JALWYS010000056.1 GCA_027003115.1 Deltaproteobacteria bacterium
CCTGCGGCTCCTGTGACAAACCTCAGGCTGTTGCCCCAAGGGTCCCCCTTTGAGCATGAATTGGTGAAATAAAGGGTCGAGGGAATCCTTTTGGATAAAACCAGGTAGTCCATGAGGCAGTTGTTGGCCTCATCCAGTATGTTTCTGGCTGCCTGGATCTGCCGACCCTGAACCAGCACGCTCCAGGCCGCCGCTGCCACGCCGAGAACTGTTCCGGCAATAAAAAGGAAGATGGCAAATTCAATGAGGGTAAAACCTGTCTGATCTGTGTTTCTCATTTTGAGAAAGGCCCAAGGGTATCGCCAGAAGTTTATCTTGAGGCAGTTTTCGTTTTGCCAAGAAAGAGCCGCAGCTGTTCCAGGTTGTACTTGAGGTCTTCGTCCGAAGGGGACACCTTCACTGCCTGCTCAAGAATTTCAAGGGCCTTCTCGTAACGACCCTTTTCCATGAGCATTGCCGCTAGGTTGTTCGCCACCAGGGGATTTCGGCTCTTTTCCCAAATCCTTTGGTAAATTGCCAGGGCCTGCTCTTTAAGGCCAAGTTTCCTGAGTTTTTCCGCCCGGTAAAGGAGCCTTTTTTCATGGCCATTTAAAACGAGAGGATTTGACCCAAGTTGGGCAGGTATCATTACCCCATGTAACGCTTTTGGCCCGGGCTTGCTTTTAAATGACCTGTTAAGGGCTGAAAGGGCCCCTTTTGCACCTTCAGTAGATATGGAACTTTCCTTTTTTAAAGGAGAAACCAAGGCACTGTCGGTTCCATTTTCCTTTTTTGGGGCCTTATTCTCTAAGGTCTTCACAGCAACTTCTTCTTTCTTTTCTACCCTGGTTTTTGGGGAATCTTCCGAGAGGTTTTTAATGAGGTCCTGGTGCCCCTTTATGGCGCGGGGGATCAAGGCCGGAATCTTACTTACTAGGCCTTTTTCCCTGGCAGGTTCTTGTATGAAAACGGGCTTTTCATCTGGAACGGCAAGTTTTTTTAATAGGAAAAGCGCTCCAGAGCCAGCAGCCAGGGTAATGATAAGGATTCCAATGGCCATGGCCAAGGTCTTTCTGGGCCTGCCTCTTGATTCAACATCTGAAAATCCTGTTGTTTCCACTCTAAAGGGCGAGTCCACAACGGCCTGCCCATTATCTGCCTCAAGGTTGCTTATTGCCTCAAACAGTTTGCTCATTTTTAATCACGTTTATTTTAAGTATTATTACCAGTTCCACCTTCCTGTCCGTATCTTGCTTGAAACTGAAGGGAAGGCTTAGGAAACCAGGAAGCCTGGAGAGAATGGGAAGGCCTGTGCTGCTTTTTCCCCTTCTTTCCTCTATGAGTCCGCCAAGTATTACCAGATCCCCTGAATGGGCCCGGACCGTGGTTGAAGCCTCCCTGAGGTTAACCACAGGAAAGGTGTATAGGTTTCCATCTGTGAGTTCCCGCTGCTCCATGGATATGATGTCGCTCTTTATGGGAACCATGTTCAGGGTCACGTAGTCGTTTGCGTCTATGATAGGGGTTACTCCAAGGAGTATGCCATTAAAGATGGAGGCAATTTCTGCATTGGGGGTCTCGCTCCTGAAACCCTGCTGCTGGTCCACCATTATCTCGAATTTTCTAAGATAAGACACGGACTGGCCAACGCTTATCATGGCAGGTTGGCCGTTTAGAACTTTGAGCCTCGGGTTTGAAAGTGTCCGTACGTTTCCAAACTGTTCAAGGGCTCTGACTACCACAGAGAGATCGTAGTAGGGGTTGGCGAGGGTTATGCCGTACATGGTGGACTCCCTGAGGGCCCCTTCAAGGAGCTGGCTGTTTAGCTGGAAGGAGGTGCCCTTCGGATGTATCTGCCTGTCGCTTGCATTAATGGTAAGCCGCCGCCAGTCGATTCCAAGCTCAGCGCTCTTATCAAGCGCAACTTCAATAATCCTTGCCTCTATGAGGACCTGCCTCTGGTATTTTTCCTTGAGTGTATCAATGTAGTCTTCGATTCTCTGGACCACTTTTGGCGGGCCCTGCACAAGGAGTGTGCCCGTGTTCCTGTTGAGGAAATACTT
>JALWYS010000057.1 GCA_027003115.1 Deltaproteobacteria bacterium
CTTGGAAATTCCTTTTCAAGCTCAATCCTCAGGGCACGTGCAAGACCAGGGCTCTGTCCACCCGTTGAGATGGCTATGGTTAGTGCCCCGCGTTTAACAACAGAAGGGACTATAAAGCTGCACCTTTCCGGCCTGTCCACCACGTTGCAGAAACATCCGCGCCTTTCCGCCTCTAAGAATACCTGCTCCTGAACCTTGGAATCATCCGTTGCCGCTATTACAAGCCACGCCCCCTTTAGGTCACCCTGAGAAAAGGGCCTGTCAAAGTGCTCCACATCACCCTTTTTAACGAGACTTTCAAGGCGTTCCGTTAGCCTTGGGCTTATAACCGTAACCTTGGCACCTGAAGGCAAAAGAGAGAGGACTTTTCTTTCAGCCACTCTGCCTCCGCCAACAACCACCACCTTTTTACCCATGAGGTTGCAAAATATGGGAACATAATGAGAATTTTCATAAATAGGATCCATGCGAGCAATGATAGCAGCAGGCAAGAAGTGGGGCAACAGAGATCACAAACGTGCCGCGGATGCGCAGCCTAGTAGGCTACTTTCCCTTTGCTTTTTGCTCTTGGCTCTTTTTTCTGGCATCAAGTAGGGCTTTCAGGAAGGGATTGTTGATTTTCTTTCCATCCTTTCCGTTTGGAAAAACAAAGACCTCCGGTTTTGAACTTTTCATATCTCGACGGCCTTTACTGCTAGAAGCCGGCATTGGCCTTGATATTCTGGGCTTTGGCGTGGCAATGGCCACGGGTTTATTTGAGGCACGTTCGCTCTTTGTGGTGCCAAATACCTTCAGGAAGACCTTTTTGCCTGCACCTTTAAAGAAAACCCCGTCGCTTTGTATGCTGCTGACTTCCCAGCCGTCCACGAGGTCGCCAATGGTGACCTTTCTAAGCCTTTCACCGTCCCTTTCCCTTGACCTCGACCTGGTCACCGGTTTTAGAAAGGCGTAACGGCTCTTTCCAGCTATGACAACGCCATATACTGCGTACTTTTTTGTAAACTCTTCGGCCTCGCTTGCTCCCTCCTGGCCCTCTTCCTCCTTGGCCCCTGCCCCCCTTTCAGGATCAAAGGGGTTCTTCTGGACAATGACCTGATACTTGGGACTGAGGGCAAAAGATACAGAGGGGACCGAACCTGCCTGGAGAAGAAAAATGAAAATCAGGCCCAAGAAGGCTGGTACACTTTGTGCCCACAGCTTAATTATCATTAATAATCCTCAAAGCCGTCGTCTTTTGTGCCTTCTACTTGGTCTTGCTGTTTTTTGAGTATATCCCGTTCCTCAAGCATCTGCTTAAGGGAGTGGACCTTCGTGGCAAACTCCCTGGTTATCTTGTCAGCCTCTGCCCTGGTCCTTATTACGTGAGGGGTAAGAATAAAGATTAGCTCCTTCTTTTCCTTCTTGGTTCCCTTTGACCCAAACACGTAGCCAAGTATGGGAATATCTTTTAGGATGGGGATTCCAGAGTGGGTGACCGTGTATTGGGTACTCATGAGACCGCCCATGAGTATGTGCTGGCCGTCCCTGGCTATTATGTACGTTGTGGCCTTCCTGTTGGTTATCCTTGGGGATGTGATTCCAGCAGTGGCCTGGTCGTTTACCTTGCTGACCTCCTGGGTCACCTCCATCCTCACAAGGCCGCTATCGTTGATGTAGGGTTTGACCTGAAGGATGATTCCCGTCTTCCTGTACTGAACACCCTGGGTCTTTACACCGCCTGATGAGATGGTGGATTCTGAAAGGGTGGGCACGTCCTCGCCTATTTCAATTCTTGCCTCCTGGTTATCTGCAGCAAGGATATTGGGAGCGGAAAGTATGTCAACATCGGTGTTTTCTGCAAGAAGGTTAATAAGGGCCCTTAGACTACCATCTCCGTCGTAAAGGGCGTAGGTAAAACCCGGAAGCCCCTGGCCAAGGCCCGTATCCTGGGCAAGAGTCTTCCCTGCATCCAGCATCATGTTGGCGTTGTATGGGGAGCCGCCTATGTTTATACCCTTGTTCTCAATGAACCACTCCACCCCATATTTTACATCATTTGTG
>JALWYS010000058.1 GCA_027003115.1 Deltaproteobacteria bacterium
GATCTTGTCACTCATTCCAAAGCGACATACCATACTCCTTGCCATGTCGGTTGCAACCTCAAGATCGTTCTGGGCACCGGAACTTATCTCGTTGAAGACGATCTCCTCTGCCGCCCTGCCTCCCAGGGAAACGCATATCTTATCCAGAAGCTCGTGCTTTGTCATGAGGTAACGCTCTTCCTCTGGAAGCTGCATGGTGTAACCAAGGGCGGCCTTTCCCCTGGGAATGATGGAGATTTTGGCAACAGGAGCTGCATTTGGGCAGTGATACGCCACCAGGGCATGACCTGCCTCGTGATATGCTACCCTTTTTCTCTCCTTTTCCCCAAGGCGCCTGCTCTTTCTTTCAGGACCGGCAAAGACCTTTTCAACTGCAGCCTCGAAATGTTTCTGGGATATTTTACGTGCCCCTTCCCGTGCCGCAAGAAGAGCCGCCTCGTTCACAATATTGGCAAGGTCCGCCCCTGAAAAGCCAGGTGTTCTAAGGGCAATGGCCCGAAGGTCCACGTCGTCTGCAAGGGGTTTACCCCTGCAGTGCACCTTTAGTATTGCCTCCCTTCCCTTGGCGTCTGGAGCATCGAGCACCACCTGCCTGTCAAAGCGACCGGGTCTTAGAAGGGCCGGATCAAGGACCTCAGGTCGGTTGGTGGCGGCAAGAAGAATTACTCCGATATTGGGCTCAAAGCCATCCATCTCCACAAGGAGCTGGTTAAGGGTCTGTTCCCTCTCCTCGTTTCCGCCGCCTGGTATGCCCGCACCCCTGAATTTTCCAATGGCGTCGATCTCGTCAATGAAGATTATGCACGGGGCATTCTTCTTGGCCTGGTCAAATAGGTCTCTAACCCTTGCAGCCCCGACTCCCACAAACATCTCAACGAATTCGGAACCGGAAATGCTGAAAAAGGGGACCTTTGCCTCTCCAGCAAGGGCCCTTGCAAGAAGTGTCTTTCCAGTGCCGGGAGGGCCAACAAGAAGCACCCCCTTGGGTATCTTTGCACCAAGGGCCTCAAATTTCTGGGGCTTTCTGAGAAACTCCACCACCTCCTTGAGCTCTTCCTTGGCCTCATCGCAGCCTGCAACGTCTGAAAACCGTACACCCGTATCCTTTTCCACGGACACCTTTGCCCTTGATTTTCCAATGGAAAGGAGGCCTTTTCCAGGTGTGCCCATGCCCCTCATGAGCAGAAACCAAAGCCCGATCCAGAAGGCAATGGGCACAATGGTGCCCCAGAATATCTGGCCTATCATGCTGTCCTTGGTGCCAGAAAACTCAACACCTTGGGCCTCGAGCTCCTCCACCAGCTTGTCGTCCTTGACCCGTACGGTTCTGAAAAGGACTATGTCCTCCTTTCGTATGCCAGTCTCTTCAAGACTTTTGATCACCTGGTTCAGGCTGGGCTTTGAGCCAAAATCAAAGAGGTTGAAGCCCGGGGATTTTTCTTTTGGGGCTTTTTCCGCCTCCATTTTTGCTATTGTTTTCTTGAGCTTTTCAAGGTCCTTTTTAGGGCCTGTAAACATGAGCCCCTTTATCTCATCCTCCCCAAGGCGTACCTCTAGGACCCTGCCATCCTTGAGCATTTCCTTGAACTGGGAGTAGGGGATCTGCTTGGTCTGTATGGAGACCATTATCTGCGGAAGGCCAAGGATGATGGCAATACCTATGAGCCAGTAAAGGGCAGTAAAAAGGAGCTTCCTGCTCTTGTCATTCTGGGGCTTTTTTTCCTTTTTCATAAAAAGAGGTCTAAGATTTTTCTATGCCCATGATATTAAGAAAAACATGCAACATAAATGAATATCTTGAACCTAAGCAGGCAATATTTCAAGTCAAGATGGACCATTCAATTCCGGGCATTGAGCGCACGTATGACATGTTCAAGGGCTTCTTCTGTGAGCCTTTTTATTGGTAGTCTTCCGTCCAGACAGATACATCCGTCTTTTATCTTTTGGTATATGCGCGCCACCTCCTTGAGGTAGTCAAGTTGCTCAAAATTGTTGGCCTTCTCTCCCCTTCCGTGCTTTATCCTTAGCAGGGCCTCTTCAGGGTCAAGCTCAAGGAAAAGACAAATATCCGGTTCCAGGGCCTTGAGCCTGCACTCAGAAAGTATCCTGTCTGGGTCCAGGCCCCTTGCCCCTTGGTATGCAGCAGTGGAAAAGAAGTACCGGTCGCAGATCACTATCCTTCCTTCTTTCAGCGCTGGGATTATAACCTTTTCAAGGTGTTCCTGCCTGTCCTTTCGAAAAAGCTCCAGTTCTTCTGTTGGAGAGAGTCTTTTTGGGGCTAGAAAGCTTTGGCGAAGCACTGAGCCCCACTTACCCCTGGTGGGTTCAAAGGTAAGGAGGCAATCTTTTCCCATCTTCTTGAGGGCAAGATAAAGGTTGTTGGCAAGGGTGCTTTTGCCTGAGCCATCAATGCCTTCAAGCACCACAAAAAGTCCTGGATATGGGTTTTTCATCTCTTTTTTGTCTTCCTCACAGGCCGTTTTCTAAGAAGCACATATGTGACTCCTGGGCCTCCATCCCAAGAAGGGGCACTACTATAGGCAAGCACGTAGCGTCTAAAACGCCCTCTATTCAAGAAGTCCTTGACCAGGCCTTTAAGCACAGGCTCTCCTGGCGAGGACTTTCCCCTTCCGTGGATGAAGGCAATTGCCCGTCTGTTGTTCATCAAGGCGTCAGACATGAAACCATCCATGACCTGAAGTGCCTCGTCTGCCCTTAAGCCATGGAGTTCGCAGTAGGCCTGGATGGCAAACTGTCCCCTTCTTAGTTTTCTGACAAGGCCCCTGTCCATGTTGAAGCAGGGTCCATCCATGTACTCAGGTATCTTCTCTACGGGAAGAGGACGCTCGCCCCTTATCACAGCTGCAAGTTCCCGGATGCCTTCCTTGAGGTCCCTGGCCTCCTTAGTGGAAACCTTTTCACACTTGCCTTCACCACTCTCTATTTCGTATAGATCGAAATCTGCCTCTTCCTTGTCATTAAGGGGGCGCACACCCTTCATGGCCTCAAGAAAAAGCTCCCGGTCGCTTTTGTCCCTTTGACTTTTCTCCTTAGAAAGAGAAGCCTTAACAGCCTTCTTCTTTCTTTCCTTTTTCTTCTGAACCTTCTTTACAAGGTCGGCAAGATTTTCAAAGGGCCTGTTCTTCAGGGAGGTGCCTTCCTCGGGCTGGATATATTGAGACCAGTGGGAATACCTTTTATTCATGATGACAAAGACCTTTTGAGAATTCTGTCCAGGCAGGTTGTGCACAAATCCTGCCTGACATCTTTCTGACTTTTACCTGGGAACAGGTTAATTAACGAAATGCATTATATCAAGCACTTAAGGACCATGGTGCCAACCTGAGATGAAAATGATTTAAATCTTTTGACATAGCAAGGCTCATGCAGCACAATTCAACTTGGTCGAAAATATGGCATTTGAAACATGGAACAAAACGGTAAATCAATGGAAACAAATATTGAAAAGAGGCAGATTTTATTTGAAAGAGAGCTAAATTCCGCCCAATATCAGGCTGTTATGCACGATACAGGGCCTCTTCTTGTTATTGCAGGGGCTGGAAGCGGAAAGACCAGGACCTTGGTCTACCGGGTGGCAAGACTCATTACAGACGGCGTAGAGCCGTCATCAATTCTACTTCTCACCTTTACAAGAAAGGCAGCAGCCACCATGCTTGATCGCGCTGCAGGTCTTGGTGGAGCCGGCTGCCAGCAGGTGCATGGCGGCACCTTCCACGGTTTTTGCCATAGTATGCTAAGAAGATATGCACACCTGATTGGTTTCCCCCCAGGTTTTACAATCATGGACCAATCGGACAGCCAGGACCTTATCCACCTCCTTGCAAGGCAGCTTGAATTTTCTGGAAAGGGAAAGAAGTTTCCCTCAAAGGGTGCCCTTTGCACCATCTTCAGCAAGGCGGCAAACTCCGGCTCCATGGTGGACGAGGTGATAGAGGGCTACTACCCTCACATGGCAGAGCATACCCAGGCCATATCCACCCTTTTCCAGACCTACAAGGACTACAAAAGGGCCCATGCCCTTATGGACTACGATGACCTTCTTCTTCACTGGCTAAGGATACTCAGGGAATTCGAGGATGTAAGAAGGTCCATATCTGAAACCTACAGGTTCATAATGATAGATGAGTACCAGGATACCAACAGCGCCCAGGCGGAAATGGTGAGATTCATGGCCCAGGGCCACAACAACGTAATGGCCGTTGGGGACGATTCACAGTCCATCTACTCTTTCAGGGGGGCAAATTTCAAGAACATCTTGGACTTTCCAAAGTTGTTTCCAGGAACAAGGATAATAAAGCTCGAAAAGAATTACAGGACCACCCAGCCCAACCTTGATTGCACAAACGCCATAATTGCAAATGCAAGGCAGAAGTTCACCAAGCACCTTACTGCCCACAGGCCAGGTGGCTCAAGGCCGGTTCTCTTTATTGGCATGGACGAGGAAGAACAGGCCAGGTTCATTGTCCAGTCAATCAGGGAGTACCTGGAAAAGGGAGTGGAGCCTGGAGAGATAGCCGTGCTTTTCCGGGCGGCCTTTCACTCCTTTGGCCTTGAAACGCACCTTAACAGGGCAGGGATATCCTTCGTCAAGCGTGGCGGGATGCGTCTTGTGGATGCAGCCCACATAAAGGACCTTATTTGCCTTTTGAGGATAATGATCAATCCCCTTGACAGACTGAGCCTGAACAGGGTCCTTCTTATGATAGACAGGCTTGGGCCAAAAAGCGCCGAGAAGGTTTACGAGGCCCTTGTAAGGGCGGACTTACCCCTAAAGGCGCTTTCCGAGTTTAAGGCAAGGGCCGTATGGGCCGGTGAGGTCAGGGAACTTGGAGACATGCTCCTTTCCCTTGCAGAATCGTCCACGGACTTGCAGAATCTTCTCAAGAAGCTCATGGAGTGGTACAGGCCACATCTCGAATCCAAATACTTTGACGACTATCCAAAGAGGCTCCAGGAGCTCGAGCAGCTTAGGGCCATATCTGCCAACTATCAGGATGCTATAGAGTTTCTTTCAGATCTTGCCCTTGATCCGCCAGAGGCTGGCGAAAGAGGGGATGAATCCGGCAAGGTGGTCCTTTCCACCATCCATTCCGCAAAGGGCCTTGAATGGAAGGTGGTCTTTCTCATAAGCCTGTGTGAAGGACGCTTCCCATCTCACTTTGCAGAAAGCAGGCCGGATGAGATAGAGGAGGAGAGACGGCTTTTTTATGTGGCAGCAACAAGGGCCAAGGACCATCTCTACCTTTGTTATCCAAGTTTTGTGAACGTCCAAGGGGCAGGGCTTATGCCAGCAAAGCCAAGCAGGTTCCTTGACGAGATTCCTGAAAGGCTCCTTGAGGTAAAACGCTTGAATCAGGTAAGGAAAGGGCAAGGTGCTAGTGCCTCCAAGGCTGCTACTTCGCGTTTTGAGCAAAAGGGCGTGCAAAAGGGCCCCAAAACGGTATCCAGTGGCTCTAAAGGAAACGGTTTCAAGGCAGGGGACAGGGTGCGGCACTCCATCTTTGGCAAGGGCACGGTCCTTGAGGTGATAGACAAGGTAAGGGTCAAGGTCCTCTTTGATGCGGCAGGGGAGAAGACCTTGAGGCTTGACTTTACCTCTTTGGCCCTGGTGTGATTTTTGGAAGACTCCCTTGATTCCTTGATGATTAGATACGCTCTTACGTCACTCATTTGTCTTTTTCTTTTTCTTGGCCCTTGCCAAATGGCAGGCGGTAACGGATTTGTGTGTAGGACCATTTATGACTTTGAATCTCCAAGGGATCTAAGTGGCCTGTATTACAAATGTCACGTCTGGTTTGCCCTTGATGAAAGACACTTTACAAGCGGCGAGAAGGGACTTCGTTTGGAGATGTATCCCCCTGCCGCGTATCCAGGGCTAAGCCTAAAAGACCTTAAGGGCCCGTGGAGAAAGGTGGTTCAGGTGCGGCTTGACATCTTTAACCCAGAGGCCAGAGATATCCAGATGACCGTGAGGATAGACGACAGGGACGACAATCCGCCCTATGAAGACAGGGTAAATGAAAGGGTGCTTATTCATCCGGGCTGGAATAACCTGGCACTCGACCTAAGACGCCTTGTTACATCTGGCACCAAGAGGCTTCTTACACCCGAAAAGATCTGCGCCTTCATGATCTTTCTTGGCCATCCCAAAAGGCCTGTGACTATTTTTGTTGACAATATCCGCCTGTGCAAAGAAAATTAGCCTATATCGAAAAAATTCGTTAAAAATAGTTTTTGGGGCAAGCTCCAGCAGCAGGAAAGATCAGTGGGCTATAAAGGCTTGATAGCTCTTTATTTTAATTTGGATAAGAATCCTCTTTTCAGGAGAGGATTTCAAAGTTAAGAAGGTGACCCAATGGCAGAAGAGTGCAGCGTTGACTATTCAAACATATTCATAAAGGTGCCCTGTTTCCTTACGGGCAAGCTCGTACTTGATACGGACAGGGAAAGGATCAGGCAGAAGATTGCAAAGTACCTGGTTGATGAAAAGGGGTATAAGATCAGCGACTTTCAGCTTGACAGGGAGATTCACCTTGAGGCCAACAATGAAAAGATCGTCTCCTTTGTTGATCTCGTGGTGCGGATAAACGACCGCTCCCTCATGATCATCCGCTGTGGGCCTGGCTCTGTCATCACAAGGGAGGCAGGCACGGTTGCTGCCGCAAGGCTCCTTGAAGAGGACTACATTATTCCTTGGGCCGTGCAGGCAAACCTCTTTGACGCCTCCTTTATTGATGTGAAAAAGAAAAAGGCCGTTGGGTACGGATGGGACTCCATCCCCACCCGGGCAGAGCTTATAAAGATGACCTCTGAAAACTGGCCGCCTCCGAAGCTTCCCAAGGAGCGCATACCCCTTGAAAGGCAGATCCTTTACTCCTACGACACCCACGGGTGAAGGTCCAGGTTTAAGACGTTGGGTGACGTCTTGATATGCAAGTAAGATTAAGAAGTGGCTGCCTGCTTACTGGT
>JALWYS010000059.1 GCA_027003115.1 Deltaproteobacteria bacterium
GACAAAACCCTGGTTATGGCTGCCGTCAAAGTAGTCTTACCATGGTCTATGTGACCTATTGTCCCTACGTTTACATGCGGCTTCGTACGCTCAAATTTCTGCTTGCTCATGACCTTTATCCTCCAAAAATTCTTCTCTAATCCTTATGCCCTACCAGCGGTAATGGGCAAAGGCCTTGTTTGCCTCTGCCATCCTGTGGGTATCCTCCCTCTTCTTGAAGGCTCCGCCTCTCTTGTTGAAGGCATCTATGAACTCGCCAGCAAGACGCTGGGCCATGCTGCGCTCCCCCCTGGACTTGGCGTAACCAACCAACCACCTGATTGCCAGGGCACGGCGTCTCTCCGGCCTTACCTCAACAGGTACCTGGTAGGTGGCGCCACCAACCCTGCGGGAGCGAACCTCTACAATGGGTTTGACGTTTTCCATAGCCTGCTCAAAGACCTTTATTGGATCTTCCTTGGTACGAGACTCAACAATGTCCATGGCCTCGTAAAAAATCCGCCTGGCAAGATTTTTCTTTCCCTTTACCATGAGCCCATTTATGAACTTTGAAACAAGAACACTTTTATATTTTGGATCAGGCTGAATCTTCCTTTTTGGTACTTCTCTTCTGCGTGGCATAGTCTCTTCCTAACCTCTGCTACTTGGGTTTCTTTGTCCCGTATTTGGACCTAGCCTTTCTACGGTCCTCAACACCCAGAGCATCCAGCGTGCCCCTTATAATATGGTAACGCACACCTGGCAAATCTTTTACACGCCCTCCCCTTATAAGTACCACGGAGTGCTCCTGGAGATTATGCCCTATACCAGGAATGTATGATGTAACCTCTATTCCATTGGTGAGCCTTACACGCGCAACCTTCCTGAGGGCCGAGTTTGGTTTTTTTGGCGTGGTAGTGTAAACACGGGTGCAAACACCGCGTTTTTGCGGACAGGACTCAAGGGCTGGCGCCTTGGTCTTTTTCTTTATTTTCTTCCTGCCCTTACGGACCAACTGATTTATTGTAGGCATACGTCTTCAAGCTCCTGATAATTTTATTGCCTTATAAAAAACGCAAAAAAAGCCTTGACCACATCTGTTTTCCTAATGGAAGTCTTGATGTGGGGCTCAAAGGTAAGGTTCGCTCTTATTAATTGCTAAGTTTTGTATTGTCAAGACCTAAAAAGCCATTTATATGCTGGATGCAGCGCTCAATTCAAAATACCATGAACACCTTACAGGTTTGGTCATGAAACAACACCATTTTTTAGGCATTGACGTGGGAAATACCCACACAGTAATCGGGCTTTTTGATGACAGGTCTATTTTAAAGACCTGGCGGATTTCCACCCGCCCACAGGCAACCTGTCACGAGCTTGCTCCCATGCTTGCCTACTGGCTTGAAAGTCAGGCCTCTGGTTTTGAAGCCATAAAGGGGATGATCTTATCTAGTGTGGTTCCACCTGCAGATGAATCCTGGAAGGATCTGGCAGAAAGATATCTTGATCGGCCCTTTCTTGACGCCCATCAGGTGGCTGAAAAAATGATAAGAATAAGATATCCTCGCCCGTACGAAATAGGTACAGACAGGCTAGTCAACTCCATCGGTGCATACACCAGGTTTAAAAGGGCATGCATAGTGGCAGACTTTGGAACGGCCACAACCTTTGACTGCATTTCTAAAGACGGCGAATACCTTGGAGGCGTCATAGCTCCTGGTATCACCATGTCTTTAAAGGCCCTTTTTTCAGGCACCTCAAAGCTCCCCCTGGTAAAGCTCGAATCAGGCCAGGTAGATGCCCTTGGTAAAAGCACCGAAGAGGCCATAAGGGCAGGTCTTCTTTACGGCTTTTCTGGACTTACGGACAGGATAATCTCAGAACTTTACAAGGAATATGAAGACAAGCCACTTACCGTGGCGACAGGGGGGCTTTCAGAGCTCATCTTCAAATTCTCAAAAAAGCTGGACCGCTTGGAACCAAATCTTACCATGGAAGGGTTAAGGGCCTGCATAAAAAGACATTTTAACAAAGACTTGCCCTGAAATTCAGCCCAGTGCAGTTGTGCTAAAACATCCTTAAATCTGGTAAGAATATCCTCCTTTTCAATGCGCAGCCTTATGTACTTAAAATGACCGTCAATTTCATATGAAACACAGTAGTCAGAGCCGGGTATGAGGACGGTTACCTCATTGATTCCTCTGGCCCTAAGAACATTTAAAAGCCTCCTTTGCCCCTGAAACACCTGTGAAACATCTACTCCTGCACTAACACGAAAAAGCACCCAAAGGCCTATATAAATTAGGGCATGTTTGCGGGACGCTTTTTAAAACGGTACTTGCAAGTCCTGTTTTGCCATGCCAAGCATGGGTTTTGGAAAAAAAATTTTACTAGGCTGGCTGCCATTTTAACAAAGACATCATGGATGGGCATGGAGGAAAAGCTGCTGCCGAATGGACAAAATTCATGCACAAGGCCCAGTGGATTTATTAGCAGAAAAGTTTCGGCACGACACGGGCCTTTCATCTATAAATATGGCACAGTTTTTTGGCGGAATAGGCAAGGCAACCGTCAAGCTTTGCTGGGACAATCCATTACATGTCAAAGAAGATTGGGCCCTCGGTCCATTCGCCTATGCCATCAAGTAACACAAAACTGCCAAGAATAAGGCTTTTGAATAAAATTTCCCTCTCTTCCACCATATAGGGCATGTGCTTGACATACCTTGAACATGGTTGACCACATTTAAGACAAACGTCTCTGGGACGATAAGAAGATAGAGACATAACTACTTAGCTAAAAAAACAAAAGACAAGTGTTTGGATAGTGCGGATGAATAATATAAACCAGAGACAACACGAACGATTTAATGTAAGCCTTGAAGGTGCGTTCAGTTCCGGTTCTTTTGTGTGTTCAAACGCCATTGTCAACATAAGCCTTGGGGGGCTTTGTATGGAATGCGGAAAGCCCCTGGAACAATATCAGGAGCTGAACGTAATTCTACCCACAAGGCCACCTGTAAAAGTAAATGGAAGGGTGGCCTGGTGTCGGAAGGATGGACTCTCTTACCAGATAGGCATCAAATTTGAGGGCCTAAACAAGGAACAGAAACGAGCAGTCACAGAGCTAATAAGCAGCCTTTTTTGGCAAAGGGCGTCCCACAGGAGCTAAAGTCTTCTTGGATTGAGACTAAGGGACAGGTAACCGTCAGGCCTGACCAAAGCAAGGAGCTTTCTAGCCCTGCTGGCTATTTCCAGCATATGTTTTGAACCCTCGGATTTGCCATCCCAAAAAAGAATCAGGCAGTCGGCTGCCTTCAGAAGGACCTCGTTTCTCATCATTGTGGCCTTAAGTCCATGTTTTTCCCATTCTGAGGGAATTATCTTGTATTCAAGGCCGTGTTCCTGGGCATATTTTTCTCCAAGCCTGTCAGCTCCTGGGGCATTTCCTGAAAGGACAACGTCACCAGGCATTAAGAGACAGTCAAGTACCGACTTTACAAGATCATAGGATTTTATGCTCCTGGATCCGCCCACTGCTATTTTGGCCATTTTTTCTCCTTTTAAAACTGATAGATATGCAACACATTCTACTGGCTGGTTAATAGTCTTTTACCAGATATCAGCACAATTTCAATCACCCCCTAACGGAGGGCATAACGCAATAGCCGCTACTGTTGTTGAGCCGCCAAATGGGTGCTATGTTTTAACACCATGCAAATTGAGACAGACTCTATGCAGGAAGAAATATGACCCTTGACGATCTGAAAACCGGACAGAAAGGCGTTGTCCTAAGGATCAATGCAACCGGACCGTTTAAGAAAAGGCTGCTAGAGATGGGCTTTGTGGCAGGGGCAGAGGTTGAAGTGATCAAGTATGCCCCGCTAAAAGACCCTGTAGAATATCTGGTAAAAGGCTATCACGTAAGTTTGAGACATGAAGAGGCAGCCACCATTGAAGTTGAACCCTTCTCAAAGTGATACCTCTTGAAATGCAAACCTATTCGCCCTCATCAACCGTATCCTTTATTATCTCTTTGACGTTTTCTATGGTATAAAGGATATCGTGCACTGTTGTGGCTGGATGCTCCTCGCAAAAGGCATCTACTGTTTCTAATATCTTGTCTGTAAGTATTTCAAACTCGTCTACGGTAAGGGTCGTGGCAGGCTCAGAGGTTATTAGCTTGTCCAGATCTATTCCGTGGTAGAGGAGCAGTTCCTCTTTTATCTTCTCAAGCCTCCTGGGCCTCTTCTTGGATGTTCCGCTTATCTTTCTGAAAGGAAGAAGCTTTCCCATTTATCTCTTTTATCTCCTGATCTTTCGATGACTGACCAATTTTATTTTACAATAGCTGATTCCAATAAAGCAAGCAAAGAAGTTAAATGCCATCAAAATTTGCCCTGTGGGTATTGCCGCTGTAAAGCCTCCTTTCCTGGATATTCATGAACCACGAGGCAATGTAGGCCTTTGTAACCGGTGGTGGAAGCCGCCTAAGGATGGAGGCCCACGAGTAAAACTTTCGATAAAGCCTTAGCACGTTTTGTTCCAGTTCCTGGGGTGAGTAATTTTTTGGGTATATTTCGGCAATTATTCCAGGCCAGCGCCCCATGTTATATGGATCTATAAGCCTACCCTCCTTAAGGTACCTGTCATATATCTTTGTTCCCTTGTGGGGCGAAAAGACGTTAAAAAAAGCCACGTGCACCTTGTTTTTGATTAAAAATTCCAGGGTGGTGTCAAAGTCTTCAAGCCTGTCCGTATCCCAGCCAAATATGAGGTTAAAGGAAAAACTTATCCCGAGCTTCCTTAAGACCTTGACCACTTCCTCCAGACGATCGGCAGGAGTGGTCTTCTTGTTCATATTCTTAAGTGTGTCTTTTTTTATGCTTTCAACACCCATGTTTATGTGCAAGAGTCCACTTCTTTTGGCAAGCTCCATGAACTCCCTGTCTAGACACCTGAAGGTGTTCCAAAGGGTTGACCATCGTATCTTAAGCGGTATGAGCCTTTCCATGAGCTCCATGGTGCGGGACCTGTTTCCTGCAAAGGTGGAATCAGCAAAAAATATCTGCTTTGAGCCCGTATGTTTAATCTCTTCAATGACCTCATCCACAGGACGCATCCGGTACCTTTCGCCCAGGTGATACCTTTCTGCGCAAAATTCGCACCTGTACGGACAGCCCCTTGTTGTCTGAACCGAGTATGTGGGAAATCTTGGGAAGATCTTCGGGCTTAAAAGGTCATACCTGGGAAAAGGAAGACCCTTTAGATCATGGAGCTCTTTGGCCTTGTATATCTTCCTTGTAAGCCCTCCAGACTCCAGATCCCTGATTACCTTTGGCACCTGGGTCTCTCCCTCGCCAACAACTATGGCATCTGCGTGTTCCAAGACCTCCTCACCGTAGAAGGTGCAGTGGGGCCCGCCAATTATCACTGGGATTCCCCTATTCCTGAACCTGTCTGCTATCTCATAGGCCCTGAAAGAGGTAAGAATGGTGGATGTGATGAGTACGCAATCACAGTCCTGTTCAAAATCAAGTTCCTCTATCTGCTCATCAATCAGGGTGATGCTGTGGCCTTCCGGAACCAGGGCCGCAAGATACGGGAGCGTAAGTGGAATCAAGGCCCTGGCCTTTGATTTATAAAGGCTTTTGCTGTGGGGCCGCTCAAAGTGGGTGGGCTGAATTATCAATATTTTCATGACCAAAATATTGTACTGAACCTGAGCAAAGTAAAGATTTTAAATTTTTTTGCTTTAATTCCCAGGTGAGTCTGCTTAAACTTCCGCCATGGACCCGTCTGGAAAAAGCATCAGGCAAAGGCTCAACGTCGCATTCTGGCTCCTACTGTCCTTTTCTCTCATGGTCCTTTTGCTTGAAGAAACCCATTTCAATCTCTCCTTTCTAGGGCGCAGGGTGCTTTTCCCCCTTACAAGGCTTATGGCTATTATGGCTGGCACCCTTTTTCTAACAGCAGTCATCGAGGCCAAGGGCTGGTCCAGGATGGTTGCAGCCATATCCCGCCCCTTAATACGTTTGGGCAATCTTAGTGACTGGAGCGCCACAGCCTTCACGACTGCCTTTCTTTCCGGCATAGCAGCAAATACCATGCTTTGGAACTCATATAAGGAAGGAAAGATATCCAAAAAGGAGATGTTTCTTGCCGCCTTGCTAAATGTTGGGCTTCCTTCGTATTTTCTGCACCTTCCTGTAACCTTTGCCATTATCGTGCCCCTTGCCCAGGAGGCTGGTATCCTCTATATGGCCATCACCTTTGTAGCAGCCATTTTACGGACCATCTTCATAATATTGGCTGGAAGGCTTTTCCTTAAAAACGGTGATGACCAGCCCCAAGGGCTTGGAGACTCTGGGAAAAAAGAAAAGAAAAAACCAGGCATAATGCCACTTTTCAAGAAATATGTGACAAAAAGGCTCTTTTCCATTGCACTCTACACTATCCCAATCTACATGCTGGTGGTACTTTTGAGACTTCACGGCTTCTTTGATATGCTTCAACATGCAACAGCCAATATCCTAAGAACCAATGCTGTTCCAGTAGAGGGCATTTCAGTGGTGGTTTTCAGTATAGTCACTGAGTTTTCAGCTGGGGCTGCTGCAGCAGGAGCCATGCTTCAGGAAGGAGTGCTCACTGTGAAGGAAACGGTTATCGCCCTGGTGCTTGGAAACATAATAGCAACGCCAATCAGGGCCTTGAGACACCAGCTTCCAAGGTATCTTGGCATATACACCCCTGGAACAGGCCTTGCCCTGCTTTTACTGGGTCAGTCCCTGAGGATAGTAAGTGTGGTAATGGCAACAGGGATATTCCTTCTCATCTACAGATAATATCATGGGAGAATTGACATGACCTTTTCGATAAAAAGCCTTTATTTATTAATTGTCTGCATGTTTATGGCATGGCTTTTATTTGAGCCAGCGGGCAAGGCAAATGTCAGCGCGCCCGAGATCCTTGTCCATGCCAATATTGATACTTTAAAATCAAAGGTGACAGGGGAGGTCCAAGGCGTCTTTTCCGTGTTGAAATCAGGGAAACTCAAAACAGGTATCGCAAGGATCATCAAAATTGAGACACAAAATGGCGCAGATATCCCTTTTTCCAAGACTGGTGATATTCTTACGCTAAAAGGAAATATCTCCCCCACAACCAACGTAAGGATATTTTTTGAAACCAAGGTTTCGGGAAAGCCTCCAATCCCTGGAAGGAATCTTATCTCAAAAGATTATGTACTGTTGATGGACTCCTGGTGTCCGATACTTGAAAGACCTGCCACCTACAGACTCACCCTTACCATTGCTAGCGACCTTACACCCGTTTCAGAGGCTGATGAGATAGTTGAAAAGCACAAAGGGCAGAAAAAAGAGGTTACATTTATTTTTGATCACGTGCGACAGTCAGTTACAGTCGCAGCAGGAAGGTTCAGCGTTACGGAGGCAAACCAAAATGGCGTAAGGCTTTTTGTCTATACGCTTAAAAAGAGGCAAAACCTTTCAAAAAAGATACTTGATGCGTTAAAAGAGGGACTTGTCACCTATGAAAGGCTTCTATCTCCCTATCCTTTTAAGCGCTTTCAGGTGGTTGAAAACCCTGCGCCAACAGGTGTTACGGTTCCAACCATAACTCTTATTGGTTCCCAGATAATCGCCAAACCCTTTGTGCTGAATACCTCCCTGATCCACGAATTTGTACACTCCTGGTTCGGGAACTCGGTTCTTGTGGCAGAAGAAAGGGGTAACTGGTGCGAAGGCCTTACCACCTACATGGCAGACTACTTGATAGAGGAAAAGCAGGGAAAGGGCGCCCTCTACCGTCACAACATCCTTGCCGATTATAAAAGCTATGTGCACGATCCCGGAAATTCCTTGGCCCTTTCCAGGTTCAGATACAGATATGACCGTGTCTCAAAGGCCGTTGGCTACGGAAAGGGAGCCATGGTTTTCCACATGCTAAGAAGGATGGTGGGTGATGATGCCTTTTTCTCTGCAATCTCCCGTTTCTCCAAAGACTTCCGCTTTAAGACTGCTTCCTGGAAGGACATTGAACACCTCTTTGCATCTCTATATCCAACGAGCAGACTTCATGTCTTTTTTGACCAGTGGTTGAACCGTACCGATGTGCCTGTGATAAAGATAAAGGGCTGCTGGGAAGAGAAAAACGAAGACGGCACCTTTGACCTGAGACTCGAGATTTCCCAGGAAAATGAAAAGCCTTATCAACTCGATCTCCCCCTACGCATACTAACGGAAAAGGGCACGGAAGATTTTGTGATACGAATATGCACGGCACAAAGGGAGGAAAAACTTAAGACTAAACATCAGCCCAGACTGGTAGTTCTTGACCATGACTTTGACCTCATGAGGGACCTTTCCCAGGACGAGTTCCCCCCTTCAATCTCAAGACTTTTTGGGGCAAAGAAAAGACTCATGGTTCTTCCAGAGAAAAAAGAGCTCTCGATCTACAAATCTGCCATTTCCTTTTTCAAGGCGAGGGGCTTTGAACCCTTGGAAAGAAAGGCCCTAAAACACGCTATGCTCAAAGAAGGGGCCTTCTTGGTTCTCGGCTCTGTAACGAAGAGGCTTGAATCCTTCTGCCCAAAGATTGAGGAAAGGGTGGAAGGTGTTACAATAAGAATAGGGCTTAATCCCTTGAACAAAAACCATGTGGTTGCCCTTCTAAAGGCCTCTTCAGCAGCTGAGATACAGCAGGTGCTCTATAAAATACCCCATTACGGAAGCTTTTCCCTTTTGAAATTCAAGTCAGGCGTATTGAGAGCCAAAAAGGCTGCTGATTTTGAAAGAGGCATTGACCGAAGGGTGACACTTGGGCTTTCAGGCATCTTTTCCAAAAACATAGAATCCACTCAAGGTATTACAAAAGGACTTGAAGGGCACCGTGTCGTTTACTTGGGTGAAAAACACGACCAGGAAGGCATACATCAGGCCCAGCTCAGGGTAATCAAGGAACTTTCCAGAAAGGAAAGGCTGGCTGTGGGCATGGAGATGTTTCAGAGGCCATTTCAAGGGATTATCGACAGCTACCTTCAAGGAAAAATCAGCGAAAAGGAATTCTTGAGAAAAACCGAATACTTCAAAAGGTGGACATTTAACTACCACTTTTACAGGCCAATTATTGAATTTTGCAAGGAAAACAGGATTCCTGTCATTGCCCTCAACCTTCCAAGCGAGATTTCCAAAAAAATCGCCAGAAAGGGCATTTCATCCCTTAGCCAAGAGGAACGAAAGGCCATCCCGGACAAACTTGATTTTACCAATGAGCTATACAAGAGATATCTGAAAAAGATTTATGCAAACCATAACCAGGGCGAAATCGACAACTTTGAGAACTTTTTCCAGGCCCAAATCGCCTGGGATGAAACCATGGCGCAAAGCATCACAAATTACTTGAAAAACCACCCTGATCACAACATGGTGGTACTGGTGGGTGGAGGACACGTGGAATACGGCTATGGGATACCTTCCAGGGTGGAAAAAAGGCTTCCTGAGATAACCCAAGTAAAGGCCCTTTTTAACAACGATCCAAAAGACCCTGCCAGGGCCGATCTTTTCCTCTATGCGCCTCAAGTGGAAGCTCCCTTTACGCCAAAGCTTGGCGTGCTACTGTCAGGCAAAAACCGGCTCACAGTAGAGGCGGTTGTGCCTGGAAGCCCTGCTTCAAAGGCTGACATTAAAAAAGGAGATATAATAACGCAAGTAGACGGCAAGACCGTAAAGGATATATATGATCTAAAGCTCGAACTCTTCTTCATTAAAAGGGGAGAAAGAGTGACCATAGGAATAAAGAGAAAGAATAAAAAAGGCGGTTTCAGAAACCTGGAACTTGTCACTGGAGAACTCGTCCCATTTAGCTGGCAAGGAAGCAGAATGGGCTTTCACTCCTCAAAATAGGCATAAAGAGAGGCATTTAAGATATATGCATGCTGTAAAAACAGCCATAAGTGCAAATTTCATTGTATGTACACTAAAGTTCATAGTGGGAATTATGGGCGGTAGCGCATCCATGCTTGCAGAGGCCATCCATTCCGCGGCAGACACTGCCAACCAGGCCCTGCTACTTGTTGGACTTAAACGAAGCCGCATAGGTCCTTCCAAGGAATATCCATTTGGCCGTGGACAGGAGCGCTTTGTCTGGGGCCTAATCTCTGCATGCGGCATCTTTTTCGTTGGGGCAGGAGTAACCATCTACCACGGAATCATGAGCCTTCTCCATCACCACGAGCCGGAAATCAACGAGTGGACCTTCGGGGTTCTTGCCGTCTCCTTCCTAGCAGAGGGCTATTCATTCTTTGTAGCCCTGCGCCAGCATAAGGAGGGGGATACTGCAAATCTTGCTGTGCTTCTGGAAGACGGCGCAGCCCTTTTCAGCCTTGTTCTTGCAGCTTTGGCAATAGTCCTCACCAAGATCACAGGCAAAACCTATTGGGACTCAACTGGCTCCATAATAGTGGGAATAATACTTGCAGTCATTGCCATCATCCTTATCAAGGAAAACCTTGAATACCTGATCGAGAAGGCCTCGCCAGAGGAGCTCCAGGAAGAGGTCCGCCGTCAAATAGAGACATTTCCGCTGGTGGAGGACATCAAGGACATACGCATGATAGTGATTACTCCCGAGGCCCACTATGTTCGTGCAGAGGTGGAGCTAAATGGTTACCTTCTTATCAAGGAAATGGAAGAAAGTCTTCGGGAAGATTTTGAAGACATTGAAGACTTTAGTGACTTCCTGCAGTTCTGTGCCGCCTTTGCCAACCGAGTAACAAGGACAGTGGGGGCAAAGATAGATGAAATGGAAGAACAGCTAATGAAAAAAATCACTTACTTGAAACATGTTGACATAAAGCCTTCTTAATGAAATAAAATTACGTAAATTCCATTCATTTCATTTCCAGACAGGGACAAAGGCTGGAGTTGGTATTCCAAAAGGGGACAAATCATGGCAAAAATCATAGTTCTTGACGATGTAAAAGATGCTGGCATCCTAATAAAAAAGATACTTGAAAAAAAGGGACACGAGGTTGTCCCCTTTACAGAAGAGGAAGAGGCAATCGATTACGTTAGAAACAACAAGGTTGATCTTGCAATTCTGGATATCAAATTAAAAAAGATGACTGGTGTGGAAGTCCTTGAGGAAATGAAAAAAATAGATCCTGAAATAAAGGCCATGATGCTAACGGGCTACCCCACCATAGACACTGCAAGGCAGACCCTCGCCCTTGGTGCCCAGGAATACTGCGTAAAACCAATTGACAAAAACGAACTAGAGACCAAGGTTGACGCAGTTCTCAACTCTTAGGTACAAAGCCCTCCTCCACGGTCACCACTGTGTGAACATTTCCCCTTGGATGAAAATCTCCCACAACCTTGAGGGATTTTGGTTTTATGGCTTCTGAAAGATCTGCAAATATCCTGTTGGTGGCCTCTTCGTGGGATATGTATTTGTCCCGAAAACTGTTCAAATAAAGCTTCAGGGACTTCAACTCCACTATATACTCTCCTGGCACGTAGCTTATTTTTATTGTAGCAAAATCTGGATATCCTGACCTTGGACAAAGACAGGTAAACTCCGGAAAGGATATCTCAATGAGATAATCCCTCTCAGGAGATGGATTTGGCCATGGCTCAAGCCTTGCCTCCATGATGGCTCTTTCTCCGTACTTAAGACCTTGGTTATGTTCGTTCATGCCTTTCTCCGTTTTTCGAACAGGTTGGACTTGTTTTTTGAATTTATACCAGTAAAAAAGAAATAAGGGTCCAGAATCCTTTTTAGCTTACCGCCTTAAAGGCAGAAGGCGTAATCATGAATCCTGTCCGCTATCTCTTTTCCACGCCCGAGGGCATTATAGTCGCACCTTCCGCCCTTTTAAACAGGCCTCTTGTTGAGCCTTGCAAAGGAGCGCATCATGCCATCACTCTGAAGGACTATTTCTGCCTTTTGGCTGACTTTTTTAAGGAAAAGAGGACCATCCTTTTATCCAACCACAATAGAAATGGGGACCAACACCATGCAAAGAACTTCAACGACTTGGATATCATAAGTGAAAAGACTGGAAGCTTTTATCAGATAGCAAGATGCGTCCTCAAGGGAGAGAAAGGACAGATACAGTTTTGCGCTGCCACTAGCATCTCACAAAGAAAACTTCTTTATCGGGATTTTAAAAACCTTCGCCTGCTCTACCATGAAAAGGGGCTGGACTTTCTTCCAAGGCCTTATCTTACAGAGGATCTGACAATTGGAAAAAAAGGAGAAAGACTTAGGATAGCGGTTTCAGAGTGGCTTGACGGTTACTGGGAATGGCACCTTAAAACAAAAGAAGAGGCCGAGCTATGGATACCTGGCAAGGGAACAGTAAGAACAGGAAAGAAAAGGTGCCTTGAACTTTTTTATGCCATTTGCCTTGAGCTTGCCCTTTCCTTCGACCCGGTTGATTGCCGCCATGTTTGGCTTTGGAGCAACTGTAGCGGAGACTTTGTGGTAAACGGGCCTGAAAATACAAAAACAGAGACAAAACTCACAACTGTTAGATATTACGGCAATCCTTGGCAGTTCGCCCTCCTTAAAGGCCCTAGGGAGAGGATGTTTTTCACTCTTTTCTATTTTTTCCTTGATACCTGTCTAACCATCCGGATAGATAGAAGGTCAGGAACTGGAAAATACATTTTTGCTGGTAGAAACCCTTTAAAACATGCGGTTTCTGGCTTCTTGGCCGGTCTAAAGGTGCTTTTCAAAAAAAACAAAATCAGGACGCAGGATCTGGAACAATTCATTGATCTTTTGAAGGGATGGGATGAAACAGCCCTTAGTAGCATCTACCATGACATTATCAGGGCACACAAAAGGCTATTAAGGGCAGATGTCTCCGTGATGGGAAAAACACTTGAAGGAACATATCCATCAGCTTGTAGATATCTTGTACAAATGCGAACTTCCAGTTAGTGAACCAGATGGTGCACTGGTACGAGCTTCACTTCCTTTCTTATAATTGGTAGAAGACTGTAGAGCACTTCATAGGTGTTTTGATAGGGATGTCCTATGGCTATGGCCATTCCGTTCTTCTTTGCAACCCTTACAAGGCGCCTTAGTTCATGGCTTATCTTCTGTCTGTCGTTGTCATGATCCAGGAAGACGGAACGCTCTGCGCAGGGCACCCCCATTTTTCTAGCCTCCTTAAAGGCAACGGTTTCCTTGGTTGTCCGGCTGTCAATGAAAAAAAGGCCCCTCTGCTTTAGATACGCAAGTACATATTCCATGGCCCGGGGATTGGCAGTAAAACGGGAACCCATGTGATTGTTTACGCCTACGGCCCCAGGAACACCCCTTATATTCTTCTCCAAGGTTTCAAGAAGCCCATCAAGGTCCATCTCCACCATTAGCGCATCAGGGCCTGGATCAAGGGACTTGTTTTCAGGCTCCATTGGAAGATGGACCAGCACATCCTTCTTCTTCACTAGGGCTAAATGTGCAAGCCTTTTGGTGTTCGGCCCATAAGGCAAAAATGCAAAGGAAAGTGGAGCATCAAGAAGGATAAATTTCTCATCCAGACGGTATTCAAAACCCATATCATCAATGATGATGGCAACAAGAGGCAGTTTCTTTTCCGCCCTTTTACTGGCGCCCTTTTCCCCTTTTTTTATGGGCGGGGCCTTGGGAGCCTTTGAAAATTCCTCAAAAACCGGGGGCTCTAAATGTTCAACAGGCGGAGTGGGCAAAAGAAAGATGATGGCTATGGGGAGAGTGAGAAAGAGGAATACTATTACATGAAGGAAAAGGCCCTTAAACCTTGGAAGTTTAGGGCCCTTCTTCTTTTTGGAGGATTTCTTCTTTCCTGGTCTTTTTGACGGCACCTAATATCAACTGGCCCCTTGGACCTTGAGCTCCTTGTAGATGTTAAAGGCCTTGAGGATCCTCAAAGCCTCCCTGAGCTGGTTATCCTTTTTGAGGAGCTCAGCAGCGTCCGCCTCCTTTCCCTTCTTGGCTGAAGAATTCTTTTTCTTGCCAGAATCTTCCCCGTCGCCCTTTAGATGCCCTTCAAGGTCCTTTTCCTTTATGAAATGAAAAACGTCCTTTTCCTGGTCTTCCTTTAAAGGCGGTACGAAGGGTACCACTATATCAGGAGTAATGCCCTTTGCCTGGATGGATCTGCCACTTGGCGTGTAATACCGTGCAGTGGTGAGGCGAATGGCTGCCCCTTCCTCCAGGGGAATGATGGTCTGAACAGAACCCTTTCCAAAGGTCTGGGTCCCTACTATTACAGCCCGCTTGTTATCCTGTAAGGCCCCTGCTACGATTTCAGAGGCGCTGGCGCTTCCTCCATTTACCAGGATCACAATGGGATATCTGTGATGGACCCTGTTGGGCTTTGCATAAAAGCGCATCTTTGAATCCTCAAGGCGCCCGTCTGTGTATACTATCAGGCCAGATTCCAGAAACTCGTCACTTACTGCAACAGCCTGATCCAGCAGGCCACCCGGGTTGTTTCTGAGATCAATGATAAGGCCCTTGAGCTTCACCTTGTCTTCAAGGCCCCTTAGGGCCTTTTTAAGCTCCTTTTCTGTTTTGGCCTGAAAATTTGTGATGCGCACGTAACCATACCCGGATTCAAGTACCTTTGAACGCACACTTTTTATAGGAATAACATCGCGGACGAGCTTTATATCCTTGAGCTTGTTCCAGCCGCTTCTATAAATGGATATGGTTACGGTGGTACCCTTTGGCCCTCTAAGAAGCTTGACGGCCTGGATAAGGGTCATATTTTTTGTGCTTTTTCCGTTTATCTTGAGTATTTTGTCGTTTGCCTGGATACCTGCCTTGAAGGCCGGGGTACCCTCAATTGGAGATACCACTGTCAGCACCCCGTCTTTAATTGTTATTTCTATGCCAATACCCGTGAATTTGCCCTTGGTCTCAACCTGGAGCTCCTTGAAATCCTCTGGTTTCATGAAAGCCGAATGGGGATCAAGGGAGCTTAGCATGCCCTGGATAGCCCCATATATGAGTTTTTTGGGCTTTACTGGCTCAACATAGTCACGTTCAACCAGATCAAGGACCTGGGAAAAAAGTTTTAACTGGTGATAAGTGGTATTGTCATCATCTTCTGCTACTGCAAGATTCCCAGGGTTCAGGTAGATGGCGGTTGCCATGAGTCCCAGGATGATAACACCAAAGAGGGAATACAAAAAAATATTCGTGCGCTCCAGTTTCATTTTCAGCTACCTCACCGATTGGATGACCAAGCATTTTTTCAAACAAAAAAGCCGCCTTACTATTACTCTATCTGCGCACTATTTCAATACCTCTTAAATCAAACCAGTAAGGTGCAGTCAGCTGTTTGCCGTTGTGTCTTATTTCAATGTAAATCCCTTCGGAAACCCACGGACCTCCTCCCGAGAGTCCAACCACCTCACCTTCTGCCACCTCCTGGCCCACCTTTTTCTTGAAACTCTGACCTTGGGCTACAAGGCTCATATATCCTTTGCCGTGGTCAACAATGAGGACCTTGCCATAGCCAGGAAGGGAATCGTTATATACCACCGTTCCATCAAAGACGGCCCTTATTTCTGTTCCCCATGGACACTGAACAGCCATACCCTTAGAACGTTTTCTGGACTTGAAAATAATAGCCTTGCCCGGAGCAGGCAGGTTCAACCTCCCCTTTTGTGAGCGAAATTCAAATTGGCTCTCCTGAGTTACAGGCTCAAGGGCCTTCTGGCTGGCCCTTGCCTTCATTGTGAGCTCTTCCACTACCTGGGCAAGCCTCCTTTTTGCCCTCCTAAGCTGGGCAATCATTCGCCTGTAGCGTCCAGACCTCTTCTTCAATGTCTCAAGGTACTGCTCTTTTTCCGCCTTTCTTTTTTCAAGAAGTTGCGCCTCTTTTTGAAGCCTTTCGGAGACTGCCTTAAGGAGTATTTGTCTGTCCTTGAGTTCCTTTTCTTTTTTGACCAGCCCTTTTAAAAGGGATACATATTCCCTTCGCTTAGACTGATCCTCGTTGACTATCATCTTGAGATAATCCTGCCTTGCCAGCAAGTTGGGGATGGAATCGGCTGCAAGAAGAATGTTTAACACTCCTATCTCTCCCATTTGTCTAAAGGCGTTAAGCCTGGTTTCTATATGCCTTTTTAACTGAGAGGCCCTCTGTTCCATTTCATTAAGCTCGGTCCTGACATTGTCGAGCTGAAGCTCGGCCTCGGTCCAGTCCTTTTTGGCCTGCTGAAGGCTTTGCCACTGAAGGCCGATCTTCTTGTCAAGGGCCTGAATATCCGAAAGCACGTCCCTTTTTTCTTTTTCTATTCTATACCTGGCCTTTTTCTTCCTCTTTATGGACTTTTCTATGGATGAAAGCCTTTTTTGACGAACAGAGAGTTCCTCCTGGATGATGTCTGACTGATCAGCGCTTGCAGTAACAAGCTTGCCCTGAAAAAAAACAGGAATGAGAAGTATTATCAAAAACGCTTGTTTCATCACAGCGTGAGAAACCTCCTCAGTGCCATGGCCGTACCTGCCATACAAAAGATTCCACTAACAATGACGATGGTAAACATATTTAGGAGGGGAAGGAACTGGATATTAAGGCTCCTTATAAGCTCCGTCTGTGTAATAATGTTTAGCACATACTCGTAACAGAAAAGACCGGCAAAGATGGCTGTAAGGGAACCGACCGCACCTTGTAGGAAAGAAGCGAGAAGGAAAGGCCCTTGAATGAAGCCGTTTGTTGCACCAACAAGCCTCATTATCTCGATCTCGTCCTGCCTAGCATAAACGGTAAGCTTAATGGTGTTTGATACAACAAAGGCGGCCATCACAAGAAGCAGTACAGCGCTTGCAACAACTGCCGCCTTCACTGCCTTTGAAAAGGACTCGAGCCTGTCAACCCAATCCTTTCCATACTGCACCTTTTGCACCTCGGGCCAATGGGTAAGTTTTTCAGCAATACTTCTTACCCTTCCGGGATTATAAACCGCCTTGTCTATCTGTATTTCAAAGGATGGAGGAAGAAAGAGCGGATCAACCCCTTCAAGGACCTCCTTTTCATCCTTGAAATATTTTTCAAGTCTTTTAAAGGCCTCCTCTGAAGACACAAACCTGACGCTATCTATTCCCTCCATGCCCATAATCTTTTGATAGAGAGAGGGTATCATCTCCTGCGAAAGATCCTTTTTGAGATAAACCACAATGGCCAGTTCCTTACCGAAGTGATCCGCTATCCTTTGAAGATTGAGTGAAAAGACACTGAAAAATATGAATACCAGGCAGGTCAGAGCCACTACTATGGTTGTCATTATGTGGGTTACAAGGTTTTGCCTGATGTCCCTCAAGGCCCTTTTGAATATTATTCCAAGCGGCATATCAAAGTTCCTCTATCTTTCCGTCTTTTAGCCTTAGCACACGCCTGTGCGTATCCTTGAAAAGGGTTTCATCATGGGTTGCAAACATGATGGTTGCACCCCTGGCATTTAGTTCCTCCATTAGGGCAACAACCTCCAGTGTTCGTTTTCTATCAAGGTTGCCGGTTGGTTCATCTGCAAGAATAATGGGAGGGCGATTTACCACAGCCCTTGCTATTGCCACCCTCTGCTGCTCTCCTCCAGAAAGCTGTATGACCTTTCTGTGGAGTTTGTCAGAAAGGCCAACACCTTCCACCACCTGCCTTACCCTGGCTGAAAGCTGATCCTTTTTAAGGCCAAGCACCTCCAGGGATAGGGCCACGTTCTCGAAGACGGTCTTGTTGAATAGAAGCTTAAAATCCTGAAAGATAACGCCCACCTTTCTCCGCAGTCCTGGTATTTGGGATTTTGACAGGCTTGAAAGCTCTACACCGTCAATAATTATTGATCCTCCCGTTGGCTCTTCTGCCTTGTAAAGCATCCTCAGCAGCGTTGACTTTCCTGCACCGCTAGGACCTGTCAAAAAAACGAACTCGCCCTTTGAAATGGTCAGATCCGCCTCTTCCAGCGTAACTATTTCGGGTGCATATTTTTTTTGGACCTGTCTGAGCTCAATGACTGACTGATCACCTGAAAGCATAACCTTCCTCTTGTTTTCATAGTTTTCGGCCATGTTGCCGATAGGATAAATGATCGGCTCAAGATCAAAGGCCAATTGCCCTGAAATCCTTGAGCAAAAATCATCGTATGCAAATCAAGAGCCATCTTAGGAGGTTTCATTAGGACATGGCCAAAATAGATGCCTTTTTCAAGCTGCTCCACGACCAGGGAGGCTCTGACCTCCACATGGTTGCAGGCTCTCCGCCCATTATAAGGATCAGAGGAGACATTCAGAGGGTCAAATACAAGACCCTGGATAACGACGAGCTCAAAGCCATGCTCTACGAGATCGCCCCGGAGGAAAAGATCAAGCACTTTGAAGAAACGGGGGATGTGGACTTTGGATATGAAATTCCAGGGCTTGCCCGTTACCGCGCCAACTACTTCATGCAGAAAAACGGCGTAGGAGCGGTCTTCAGGGAAATTCCCAGTAACATCATGACCGCAGAGGAACTGGGGCTTCCAGAGGTCATGACAAAGCTTGCCATGCTTCCAAGGGGCCTCGTCCTGGTAACAGGGCCTACAGGTAGCGGTAAGTCCACCACGCTTGCAGCAATACTGGACCATGCCAACCGGAACAGGAAGGATCACATTATTACAGTTGAAGATCCAATTGAATTCGTTCATCAGCACAAGGGTTGTTTGGTAAACCACAGGGAGGTTGGAACCCACACCAAGTCCTTCAGCGCTGCCCTAAGAGGCGCCCTTCGTGAAGACCCAGACATCATACTCGTTGGTGAAATGAGGGACCTTGAAACCATATCCCTTGCCATTGAGGCCGCAATGACAGGTCATCTCGTCATGGGAACCCTTCACACCATAAGCGCTGCAAAGACAGTGGACAGGATTATTGAGATATTTCCTACCCACCAGCAGCCCCAGGTCAGGGCCACCCTGGCAGACGCGCTGAGGGCGGTAATCTCCCAGACCATGTTCAAGAGGATAGACATCCCTGGACGCTGTGTTGCCTTTGAGATACTCATAGCAACCCCGGCTGTCAGAAACCTCATCAGGGAGGGCAAGACCTACCAGATCCCATCTTCCATGCAGACTGGAAAGAAGTACGGGATGCAGACCCTGGACGATGCCATAATGGATCTACTTCAAAAGGGCTGGATAGATCCGGATGAGGCCTATGCAAAGTGCGTTGAAAAGGCCAAGTTCAAGCCGTACGCCAAGAGTGCTCCGGCAGATTTTACGGAGGTGGGATAAAATGAGACGCGCCGAACTGAATCAGGTAATTCAGGACATGCTTTCCAGCCACCCCAGGATATCAGACCTCAATTTCACGGTTGGAAGGCCATGCCAGGTGGCTGCAGACGGAAGACTGCACCAGGCAGAACCGGTGTTGAAGACGGGCACCCTGGTACCATATCAGACGGAACAGCTTGCCCTTGCCCTGATTGACAACAACAGGAGGCTACTTGCCGACCTTTTCAAGCATGGCTCCTGCGACTTTTCCTACAGCCTGGATAATGGCCCACGTTTTCGTGTAAACGTCTTTTCCCAGAAGGGTACCTACAGCATCGTCATGAGGCGCCTTGAGAACAAGGTGCCTACCATTGACGAACTTGGGCTTCCTGAGTGTTTCAAGAAAATGGCCAGGGAGAAAAACGGGATAATACTCTTTACCGGTGCCACTGGAACAGGTAAGACCACGTCCCTTGCGGCAATCCTTGACGAAATAAATTCCATAGAACCGGCCCATGTCATCACCCTTGAAGATCCGGTGGAATACGTGCACCAGTCCAGAAAGGCCACCTTCAACCAGAGGGAGCTTGGACAGGATTTTGACACCTTTGCAAACGGCCTGAGGGCGGCCCTCAGGCAGGCACCACACGTCATACTTGTTGGTGAAATCAGGGACAGGGAAACCGTGGAAATTGCGCTTAACGCCGCTGAAACAGGCCACCTTGTCTTTAGCACGGTTCATACTGTCAGTGCTGGACATACAATCAACAGGATACTTGGCATGTTCACAACCGAGGAGGAGCGCCAGGTACGGTTCAGGCTGGCCGACTCCCTCAGATGGGTTGTGGGGCAGAGGCTTCTCCCCAAGACGGAAGGGGGGCGCATAGCAATATTTGAAATAATGCAGAACAATATCCGTGTTAAGGACTCCATTATAAACGGCGAGAGGGAAGGAAAGAGCTTTTATGAGATCATAGAAGCCGGACATGCCTATGATATGCATACCTTTGACCAGCACATCGTGGAAATCTTTGAAAAGGGCGTCATTGACGAGCCCACGGCCCTTGCCTATGCAAGTAACCGTGCAAAGGTCCGTCAAGGAATTGACAAGGTCAAGGCGTCAAGAGGCGAGGCGACATCTGATATCGGTGGCCTTGAAATCGAGGAAGACTACCATTTGAGACAATACTAGGAGCGCACAATGGAGATAATCTGCAAAGGTTGTAACAAGGTCTACTCAATTGACGAATCAAAGATTCCGTCAACTAGTAAGGTCTATGTCAAATGCTCTTCGTGCGGAGAAAAGATGGAGATATCGAAACAGGACCTCGCAGCAGGGCCAAATAAACCTGGCCAAGTGGAGAATGAAGCCCCGGTGGAATATTTCGATCCGGATACCCAGACGGCCCTCATATATTGCCAGGAGATACAGGCCAGGCTGGAAATGGAAAAGAAGCTGGCAGAGCTTGGTTTTGAGACCAGGGGAATAAAGGACGAAGCAGACATAAGGCATCACTTCAGATACAATTTATTTGACCTCGTAATCCTCTATCAGCATGGCCCAGACCCTGACGACAACATGAAGGCAATTCTGGAATACATCAACACCATGCCTTCACACATGCGTAGAAACACCATGGTTCTTTACATACACTTAAGTGGTAACCGATACGACCTCTACGACGCATTTTCAAGGGGAGTGGATGCAACCCTCAGCCCCATGGACATCAAAGGATTTACCGAGCTGGTTCCAAAGCTGATGGACCAAAAGAGGCTTTCCTACAAGGTCTTTTTTGACTGCCTGGAAAAGGTCGAAGAAACCTCCATCTAAACGGCAAAGAAAAAACTGCTTACCCAAAACCGGACGGCTCCTATTGTAAGATAACGCGCGTGGTGTGCCACTAGAGGGCCTTTCCCTCAATTATCAGGAAGATAAATGACTTATATCAAAGAACAGGCTACGACTTTGTTGTTAAGACAAGGAAAAACAGTCTGGACCTTCAATGAAAAGAGCTCACCTTATTCGACCTGTCATCCAGTGGCTTTACTTGCTTTTCTGCATGATAGTGGGCGCCCAGTTCTTTCTTTTTTGCAGATGGCTTGCTGGCATAGGTCCATTTCATGAAAGGCCACCGGCAGTTGAGGCATTTTTGCCCATCAGTGCGCTGGTGGGCCTTCATCATCTTTTCTTGACTGGAACCTGGGACAGGATTCATCCGGCAGGCCTTACCATCTTTATCGCCATCATTTTCTCAGCCTTTCTTTTCAGAAAAGGTTTCTGCGGTTTTGGGTATGCCCTGTTGGTACCATCTCCTGCCTTCTTAAGGTAATTGGCCAAAAACTACACGTGATTCTAAGGCCCCCCAAGTGGATCAACCTTCCCCTTTGTTCTATCAAATACCTGCTTCTGGGATTTTTCATTTATTTTATCTTCTTCAAAATGTCGCCTTTACAGGTGGAGGCCTTCCTTAAATCACCATACAACTTAGTTGCAGATGTAAAGATGCTGAAATTTTTCCTTGACCCTTCTCGAATCACTCTCACCACCCTGGCATGCCTTGTAGTCTTGTCCGTGTCTATTGGCAACTTCTGGTGCCGATACCTTTGCCCCTACGGGGCTCTTCTTGGCCTTTTGGCATATGCCTCTCCGTTTCAAATAAAACACAACCAGGAAACATGTATAAACTGCATGAAATGTGAGAAAACTTGCCCCATGTCCATTGAAATAACAAACAAAACAATTTTAAGAAGCCCGGAGTGCATTGGATGCCTTGATTGCATTAGCAAATGTCCAGTCAAGGGCTCACTGTTTTTACAAGGACCGTGTAACAAGAAAGTGTGGCCGTTTGTTATTCCTATTGGCACCATCATTACCATTCTCATTTTCTGGCTGGCAGCACGAGCAACTAACCACTGGACAAGTGCCATACCGCCGGAGGCATTTAAGCAGCTTTATTCAGCCCTTTTTTAAGGATGAAAGGTATCCCTAACTTTTGATCCAGGGCGTTTGTCAAAAAGAACCATCTGCAAGGCACCTAAAAGAAGCTCAAAATGGAAGAAAAGACGCTGTTGCTTAAAAAGGCGCAGGGGACCAACGGCTGAACCCGCCGATGTTTCCACTATTCCTTTTACACCCTTTCTAGGTTCAAACGCTAAGAAACGCATGGATTCAGGTAATACGTTCCTTAATCCCTGGTTAGTGCCTTTTCCATTGACCTGCACATAAATAAAGGACTTACACAAAATTCCCTCTGGCCCTTCTATTCCTCAACTGGAAGGGCCTGAAGAACCGCCCACTCCTCCCATGCGCCTTCGTAAATCCTCACATCTGGATAGCAAAGCAAGTCCTTTAGTATCACAAAGGCATGGGCACTTCTATCTCCGGAATGGCAGTAGATAATGATGGTCCTGTCCTTGGAAATACCTTCTTTTTGGAAAATCGCCTCAAGTCTCTCAGGGGTTTCCCACAGGTGGCTGCCGCTACCCAAAGAAATAGCGGCCACCTCCAGATTGACCGCACCAGGTATGTGACCTCCCCTGACAAGCCTTACCTTGTCTCCGTCGTATTCGGCCTCAGGACGCACGTCCAGCAGGACAAAGTGTTTAGA
>JALWYS010000060.1 GCA_027003115.1 Deltaproteobacteria bacterium
CCTCGAATCTCATAAGTTTGATCTCCTCCATTATATGTGCCCGGCTCATATGGATACCTCCTAAACTCCCATATAAATCCGGACAAGTTATGTGTTAAAATGGAGGACAATTTATTTGCTCGTAACATCTTTATATTCCAATAGGCACCTTGCTGTTTTTCTTATCGGAAAATCCCCTTTTTGATATTGCCTTTAAGTGTGTCCGCAACGCTGCTTCAAGCATAAGTATTGGAATATTTAAGCTCAAGAGAGAACATACCACTTCTTCTGCCTGGTGTTTTTGCTTGTTAACAACTGAGAAAGGGTATCAGACGGATGAAACGGCTGTAAAGGGAAGGTGTGTTGGAATTATGATGATAAACTGGGTCTTTCCTGGCCGGCTTTTAACCATGATCTTGCCCTCATGGGCCTCCACAAAGGATTTGGCTATTGCAAGTCCAAGACCCGTACCCCTGGGCCCTTTTTTGGTGAAAAAGGGCCTGAATATCTCCTCCAATTCATCCTCTGGTATGCCAGCCCCGTTATCTTCAATGGAGATGCGAACCTTTTCGTCAGTGGTACTGAGGGAAACCTTTATTTTACCTCCTGGCCCTACCGCATCCAGCGCATTGGTCAGTATGTTCAAAATGGCCTGGTTTATCAGCTCCTTGTCCCCCATGATGAAGCAGTCACCGTCTGGAATCTCTGTTTTGATGGAGATACCCTTCTTGTCTATGAGTTTTAAGGAACTGCAAAGGGCCTGCAACAGCTCTTTCAGGTTGACCCTTGTAAGGATCACCTCAGGCTTTTTTGAAAAGAGGGAAACGTTTTGGGTAAAGCGCTTTAGGCTTCCCAGATTCTCATCAAATGTCTCTATGGCCTTTTCGCCTTCCTTGGACAGTCTCTCCTGCGACAACTGATACTTTATGAGTCCGAACCTGTTCAAGGTGTTTCCCACCTCGTGAAGTAGCATTGCTGAAAGCTCACCCAGAACCGCCAGGTTTTTTAGCTGCACCTTATCTGTGGCCTTGTCAATCTGCTCGGAAATATACTTTTTCAGCGACTCTGCCATGTGGTTGAAGGTATTGGCAAGCTCTTCGATTTCGTCTCCAGTTTGGAGCCTGATTCTGGTATCCAGCATGCCCATGGCGAATCTTTGAACCTCGTTTTTCAGTTTCAAAATGGGGTCCACAACCATCTTTCCCACCATGAGGCTGCCAAAGAGCACGGACAGAGCTAAGGCCCCTAGACATATTCCAAGGGCGTAAAGTTGCAGTCCAAGTATCTTTTCATCAATACTTTGTCTGGAAAGAAACAATTGGACCTTACCAATGGTTTCTATGGCCTTCTCAGGTGCTATGTTATATATCCCTTCAACGTCATCAGAAACGTCACGCAGGATAGTGACCGGACATGATATAAATTCTTTTTCCCCAGGTTTTTCTGCCGAACAGGATGCCAAAACGTTGTCCTTGGCATCAAGTATCTTCACCCCAGATATTCCAGGTTTTTTTAGCATGTCTCCGCATTGTTCCTTGAGTTTTTGTCTATTACCAGCAAGGATTGGAAGTTTAACAGTACTGGCAAAAAATTGGGCAATGGCATCTGCCTTGGCCACAAACTCGGATTCAAGCATGGAAGTCGCCTTAAGGGTGTATAAGGTTCCAATGGCCATGACCATGAGAAACTCTATGAAAACGAATATCAAGACGACCTTTGACCTGAGGCTGATCTTCATCTAATTACCATTTGCGCCCTGTTCAGCACGTCCGGTGGAATCTTGATTCCAAGCCGCTTTGCCGTTTTCAAGTTGATGGACAAAATAAGTTTTTGGGGATGCTCTATTACGGTTTTCCCACTGGTCCTTCCTTCCACGCTGGCTATTGCCAACCGTCCCGCCTGTCTTCCAAGGGCCTCAATATCGGCTTCAAGAGCATAAAGTGCGCCATTTTTGACGTAACCAGAAGACAGGCCGCATACCGCCACCTTGTTCCGCAATCCCCAAAGCAGGGTGTAGGCAACGGCCTCCTGGGAATTGAATATTATGGGGTCAGGGGTGATGAAAAAGGAATCCACATGTTCCTCTAAAAGGGCTTGAAGGGCTGATTCTATTGATGAAAAAAAGGGTGACATTATGTAATAGGCATCTTTTCCTTTGCAAGCACCTTTCTGGATTCTTCTTGGAGAACTTTTGGGAGTTCTATATGTAAGAAGACCTGCGTGGACCCGGTTCTTTATTCTGCAAAGTGTCTCTATTCTTCTTTCTATTGGGACATCCATGCTTACAGCAAGAAGGCCTGGGGTCATCAACGACTCTATGCTTTTGTCAATAAGAAAAGTAGCTACCCAAGGAAATTTAAATTCTTCATCCTTAAGAAAAAAGGCAGCACGGGTCCCAATACAAACAGCCACAGATGGTGCAAACTTTTCAATTTTATGCTCAAGATCTTCTGGATTCTCTTTACTTAAGTAGAAGGATTTTGTTTCAAAAGAGCCTTTGTGTTTCTTCCATAGAACGTCTTTTACCCCTTTTTCACACTTTAAATAGGGTGGTGTCTTTTTGGAAACCAAAATGAGGAATCGGGTGGTAGAATCTTGAGCCAAGACGCCGGATGGGGAGAAAAAGTGCGCAGTAAAGACCAGGATGGCTAGACTTACCAAGCCCAACAACTGCTTGCTCTTTGAATAAGCTGGTCTTTCTTCCATGGGTTCCGGCTCAGAACCTGTAACTTATACCCATCATGAAACCGAAAGGGTCCTGGGGCACCCTGGGAAGTGAGGCGCCATTTATCGGATCCCCGCTTTCATTGGCAGCGGTAAAATATTTAGAATTCAATAAGTTTTTCATGGTTAGATGGGCATCCAGCCCTGGAAGAATGTCTTTCCACCTAAGATTTGCATCAAGCAAGAATATCCCTGGAATGGTGGTTCCATGATAAACGGTATTGTAGGGACTGGTGTGAATCTCGCTTCTCCACCTGCATCTAAGGTTGTAAGACAGGTGGTTACCAAGGTAACCCGTGATCCCTGCCATGACTTTGTGGTTTGAGACCTTGGGCCCGTCGAAGCTGTGGCCCCTTAAGTGCTGCCTGGAGTTTATAAAGGAGTAGCCAAAATTCAGGATTGCCAGCCTGTCCAGTCTGTAACTAATTGCTAGGTCTATACCAAAGTTTGTGACACGTCCGGTGTTGTCTGCCACCTCTACAGTTGCCTTCTCTGTTCCCTCGTTGGAGACCATGAGGACGTTTTTGAAAAAACGTCCTGCCTCTTGTATGGAATCCACCGATCTGGAAACATAGGTGGCTATATTAAAGGAAAGCCTTTTTGTGTGCTTGGAATAGCTGAACTCCAGTGAAGATACCTTCTCAGGATCCAGATTCCTGCCAAACACTGATGGTGGTAGATGGGCATAATTTTTGTCCACCCATGCCTTGAACCTGAAATAGGCCGAAGGAGAAATGTAGGCATGGCCATACATAAGTCTCAAGGTTTCCCCTTTCTTAATGGTATAAATGATTCCTGTTCTCGGATTGCAGGTTTCGTGGTGAGTGAATGTCTCCCAGTCAAAACGTGCACCTGCAAACAGGGACAGTTTGTCGGTTAGCTTGTGATTTGCCTGCATATACAGGCCGTAGGTCCAGTAGTCGTACTCCCTGAATGGTCCTATGGGTAAGTGCTTACCGTCTTCTGTGATAATCTCTTTTACAGGGAACTCATCATAGGTATCTCCTTCATCAAAGGGGCTTCTGGAGTTTAGATAGGGCATGGTGGATATCCGTTTGAAGGCGAAGCCTCCGATGATCTTGCCCTTTTTGTAGCTGTATCGGAGCTGTTCCTCCATGCCAAACATATCCGATCGCTCGTAGATGTAATTATTGAATTGCTTTCTGCCGTACCTGCTATCTGGGTCCATCCTGTATATCTGGCCCTTGAACATGGTTATGGCATCAAGTTTTTTCCCTAAGGAGAGGGTGTGGGTGAGCCTGAAATTCCACGTGTCAAGCTCGACTCTGTCCTTTGAGCTCTGGGTTCTTCCAGTGTTAAAGGGTGCTGCTATGTTGGTTGGTTGTTTGGTGTGCAGATAAACCGTTTCAAAGACGAGATTTTTCCATCCTGCCTTTATGGACAGGTCCCAATCCCTTTCTGGAATCTCAAATGTTTCATTTGGATCGTAGAAATGGGTTTTGCCAAGAATTGGATGGTGATAGTGATAGTCGTCGTAAATGTCATGAAGGTCAAATCCGTTTGATCCGAAACCATGTGCATAAAGATGAATAAAGGAGTCCATGGTTGGTTTGGCCTGGACCAGTAGATGACCTTCAACGGTATCCGCATTCCCTCCTGAAATTTCCATCTCCAGGTGCCTGGGGCCTTTTACCTTCTTTGTTATAAGGTTGATTATTCCTGCATAGGCATCGGCCCCGTAAATGGCTGACGAGGGGCCATACATTATCTCAATCTGTTTCAGATCCCCAAGGGAAAGCTGGTTACCATATACAAGATTGCTCCCATTTTCTGGATTCAGCCTTATTCCATCCTTTAAGACTAGGAGCTTGTTGTTGCCCCAAAGCCCTCTTTGAATAACGTATGTTCCACCTGCCTGGCCACCGATATGCTTGTGGATGTCAAAACCAGGAAGGTCTTCAAGAACATCAACCAGGCACTTGTAGCCCCTTTCCTTAATCATTTTACTGGTGACAACCATGACCGTAGAAGGGGCCTGGCTGGAGGGCTGGCTGAATCTGGAGGCAGTCACCACCGGTTCGTCCATGAAATAATAGATGCGCTCTGGCTCATAAAATGGAAGGGCAAAGGTGTGGCAATAGCCCTGTAAAGGGGTAAGGAGTAAAAGCAAGAGAAAGACCATAGCCGATGAAGTTACACAGGCCCCTCTTTCTATAATGTTCATTTGCAGCTCCTTTTCAGGCTGTTTCCTTGGGGGAGGATATAAGAGCTGGGTGCTGGCTGAAATCTCGTAAACGACCTTTAAGGAACTGGCGGAATGTTTGTGATAATTCCACCTTTATACGCACAACTCCCAACCCAAGCTCACTGTTAATCCCACTCCAATTATAAGTGGATATTTTTGCAAAATCTTTTTCTGTTGTCAAAACGATATCACTGCCAAACGTTCTTGCTCTTTTGCCAATGGCAATCAGATCCGTTTCTTTGTATTCATGGTGATCAGCAAATTGAAGAACGCCTTTTATCTTGACCCCTGCTTTTTTTAAAAGTTCGAAAAAGGATTGGGGCCTTGCAAGCCCGCAAAAGCAGAACACTCCTCTTGATGAGGGCTCCTTTAAGGAAGCAGCTTTAGAAAGGTGCCCTTTAAAGACAACATCTATCCTGTCAATCTCATAGATGCTTTGAAAGATGGGGGCGGCCTTTGTATAAGCACGTAGTGCTTCTTCTACGGTTACCAGCCTGTTCGAGCCTACCTCGTTACACTTTGAAAGTATGATCGTATCTGCCCTTGAAAGGGCAACTGGTGGCTCCCTTAGGGTGCCTCCGGGAAACACTCTTTCTGAATCAATGGGCCTTGTTGCATCAATAAGGACAATATCCAGGTCCCTTTCAAGGCCAAGGTGCTGAAAACCATCGTCAAGAACAAACTGGGTAACCGGAAGCCTTTTAAGCGCAAAGAGGCCGCATCTATATCTGTCTGAACCGGCAATTACTGGGACTCCTTCAAGCTTTGTGGCAATCATCCAGGGCTCATCGCCTGCCTCTGAGACATCTGCCCTAATTCCCTTTCCCTCACTTACAAGAAGGGGTCCTTTACCGGCCTTTCCCCCATAGCCCCTTGTAAGGACAGCAGGATGAAATCCTTCTCCTTTTAAAAATTTGCAGATTTCTATCACATGGGGTGTTTTGCCAGTTCCTCCAAGGCTCAAATTACCTACGCTTATTACAGGAACAGGAAGGCGCTTTGCCCTTATGACCTTTTTTTTATATAGGAAGGAGCGAAGAAGCATGATGCGGCCATATATTCCTGAAAAAGGCCTTCCCAAAAGAAAGAGTTTTTCTGCAAGCTCAGCACTTACCATGTAAGAAGTATCTGTCTATTATCTTAATGTATCTTTTAGTTACACCTTTGTTGGCGGAAATAAATGAGCGGGCGCTTGCGCATGCCTCACTGTATCTTTCAGGCATACTGATTAGCTCCTTTATTGTAGTTTCAAGCCCTTTTTCGCTGGTTAACTTTTTCCCTGCACCTGCCTCTTCAAGGGCCGTTGCGATTTCTCTTACGCTCTCAATATTTGGGCCAAAAAGAACAGGCCTTCCAAAAAAGACCGGTTCCAACAGGTTGTGGCCACCAACTGGCGCAAATGTTCCCCCTACAAAGGAAATGAAGGATATGGAATAAAAGCCAACAAGCTCCCCAAGGGTATCCAGAATGAAGACGTCCGGCTCCAAAGGGCCTGCTCCTTTGCTCCTTAGATGGTATTTAAGGCCCATATCTGAACAGATTCTTGATACCTCCCTTGCCCTTGAGATATTGCGAGGTGCAAGGATGAGTCTCAGATCTTTGTGTTGCGCCTTAAGCCTGCAAAATACCTTTAGTAACATCTGTTCCTCAGGGGCATGTGTGCTGCCTGCGCAGATAATTATTCTCCCTTTTTTAAAGCCCGTTTGCCCTAAAAGCACTCCCTTCTTACCCTCATCAAGAGGGGGAATACTTACGTCAAACTTGAGATTACCAACCGCCTCTATTTTCCCCTTTTTGACACCAAGCCCTTTCAATCGCGCCTTGTCGTGCTCTGATTGCATGCCAAGGAACGAGAAACTGCCATAGAGAAAACGTGCAGCCCCTGGAAAATGGGAGAGCCTTCTTGCAGCCTTTGACGATATGCTTCCGTTTACCAGAAAGCATTTGCAACCGGTAAGTTCAAGCTGCCGAAGGATGTTTGGCCAGATATCTGTTTCTACCACAATGAAACAGTCGGGTTTGATGGTTCTGGCAAATCTTCTTGCCACAAAAAAGAGAT
>JALWYS010000061.1 GCA_027003115.1 Deltaproteobacteria bacterium
GGCCCAGATGGCTCAAGGCCAAAAGGGCAAAAGGCGACCCTACAAGGCAAAAAGACTTAAGAAAGAGATAGGGATGCGCTGGAAGGCCCTTAAAAGGTGTGTAAAAAACGGAGAGGCCTTCAGGGACAGGGAAGGTTTTTTAAAGGCCCTTGACAATTATGGTAAGAGGGCAGAGGAGGAGTGGAAGGCAGACTGGGAAAGGTGCGCCGGACTTGTTCGAGAAGTGCTTGATCTATCCCAGGAGGGAAGGGGTGAGGAGGCCCTTGAAAAATGCAGGCAGGTGGATGAGCTTACCAAGGCCTGTCATAAGAGATACAAGTAAAGGCATCTGGCTTTTCTACAGCCATTTCTTGTTTGTTAAGAGGAAAATTTTCCTGCAATTACTTGCCCTTTACGGGAAAAAAAATTAATTATCCATCTTAAAATCAGAGATAGGGAGGTTTTAGAATCATGGCATGTGCATCCAGGGCCAAAAAGAAAAATACTACCAAAGCCGGCAAGAAAAAGGAGATAAAAGGGGCCATAGTTGCCATAGTAACCCCCTTTAAAGATGGTGAGGTGGATGAGCAGGGTCTCAGGAACCTGATAGAATGGCAGATAAAGTCAGGGACCCACTGCATAGTACCCTGTGGTACTACTGGTGAGTCAGCAACCCTTTCCCACGAAGAGCATATGAGGGTGGTTGAGATCACCATTGACCAGGTGAGAGGAAGGGTGCCTGTTATTGCCGGAACCGGATCAAATTCCACGGATGAGACAATAATGCTCACACAGCATGCAAAAAAGGCCGGAGCAGATGCAGCCCTGGTAATCACGCCCTACTACAACAAGCCCAGCCAGGAGGGCCTTTATCAGCACTTCATGGCAGTTGCCAAGGAATGCAAGTTCCCCATGATCCTCTACAACGTGCCTGGAAGGACCAGTGTGAACATGCTGCCCCAGACCGTTGCAAGATGCGCCAAGAACAGATACGTCATCGGTATAAAGGAGGCAACAGGAAGTCTGAAGCAGGTTTCTGACGTCATAAGGTTCTGCCCCAGGAACTTCATCGTGCTTTCAGGTGACGATTTCACAGCCTTTCCCACGCTGGCCATTGGTGGAAAAGGTGTCATATCAGTCTGCTCAAATGTTATGCCAAAGGAAATGGCCAACATGATGAACTCTTTCTTCAAGGGTGACATAGACAAGGCAAGAAGGCTTCACTACAAGCTATTTCCTCTTTTTGAGGCCCTTTTCTATGAGACAAACCCGGTGCCAGCAAAGACTGCGCTTTTTGAGATGGGGAGGATAGACTCTGACGAGGTAAGGCTTCCCCTTGCACCAATGAGCGATGCCAACAGGGAGCGCCTCATGGAGGTGTTAAAGTCCATGAAGCTTGTTAAATAGCCCGTTTAAGGAAACAAAACAAAAGACAATTTCAATACGAAAACAGAGGTAACAGTATGGTTCGCGCAATAGTTGCAGGAGCAGGCGGCAGGATGGGAGGCCGCATCATCACAATGATTACCCAGACAGAGGGCATTGAGTTAAGCGCTGCCTTTGAAAGGCCAGACAGCCCAGCAGTTGGCAAGGATGCGGGAGTTGTGGCTGGAGTCGGAGAGCTTGGAGTAATTATAGAAGACTCCCTTGACAAGGTCATTGACAAGGGAGACGTGATAATAGACTTCACATTCCACGAGGCAAGCGTTCAGCATGCGAAAAAAGCTGCGGAAAAGGGCAGGGCCATGGTAATTGGCACAACAGGCTTTACCAACCAGGAATACGAGGCCCTTGACGAATGCTCAAAGGCCTTTCCCCTTGTCCTTGCTCCTAATATGAGCGTGGGAGTCAACCTTCTTTACAAGCTCCTTGAAACTGCTGCATCTGTTCTTGGGGACGACTACGACGTGGAGATAGTGGAGGCCCACCACAGGATGAAAAAGGATGCCCCAAGCGGCACAGCCCTTCAGCTTGGAAGGGTGGTTGCCAAGGCACTTGGACGAGACTTTGATGAGG
>JALWYS010000062.1 GCA_027003115.1 Deltaproteobacteria bacterium
AAACCTTTCGGAAAGAGCAGGGGAAATGGCCTTAGAGCAGAAAAGAAGGGCCAGGGAACCCTTGCCAGTCTTTTTGATATGGGAACATCCTTCTCAGTAAGCACCGGTTCAACAAGGATCAGTTTTTCTGACCTGACAGACTTCCATAAACCTATTGCAATTGGCCCGCCCATGGAAAATCCAACGATTGCACGTATGTTCGACAGCCCCAGGCTTTTTATAAACTTGGTTATGACCGCGGAAAACGCCTCCATGGAATAATCAAACCACCTGGGTTTTGAAGAAAGGCCATGGCCAGGAAGGTCAAGGGCTAAAAGCAAAAACTCCTTTTTGAGATTTCTGTCTTCCATGACATGGACCCAATAGTCGCTGCTGCAGGCAAGTCCGTGTATGAAGATAAGGGCGGGTTTTTTAGCAGTTCCTGCCATCTTGTAAGAAAGCCTGATTTCCTTGCCGTTAAAAGGGACATTAATAAAGAGATTTTCCATGGTGTCCGGCTGGAAGTATTGAGCTGAACTACGTTTTTCTTTTTATCCGTTCTATTATGCCTGTGGTTGAGACCTCTTCCTCAAAGGCAATCCTTTTAACATTTCCTCCTCTTGCCTTTACGAAATCAGCTCCAACGATGCTTTCTTCCTCCCAGTCGGCACCCTTAACAAGCACGTCTGGTTCGATTTCATGGATGAGCCTTTCAGGGGTGTCCTCTGAAAAGATCACCACCATGTCCACAAATGAAAGGGCAGAAAGCACCTTTGCGCGCGCGCTTTCCGGATTTACGGGCCTTGAAGGCCCCTTTATCCTCCTTATGGACTCATCGCTGTTGAGTCCAACCACAAGCACGTCGCCAAAGGTCCTGGCCTTTCTCAGATAAGAGACGTGGCCTGCATGGAGGATGTCAAAGCAACCGTTTGTAAAGACAACCCTCTGGCCCGCCTTTTTCCTGAAGGAAATCCGCTTTTTTGCCTCTTTAATATCAATAATCTTGGTTTCAAGGGGAAAGTTCCAGATTCCCTTGGGAATTGACGAGTTGAAAAAGGCCCTCTGGGACTGGATTTTATCAAGATCCAATCGGGCAAGTATGAGCTCCTCCCTGTCTCCTGCCTGTGAAAGCAAAGAGCCGTCAGGTGCTGCAACAAGGGATGTACCTGCAAACTCTATGTCTCCACTTCTTCCACATGCATTTGCCGCTACAAGGAGGCACTGATTTTCCATGGCACGTGCCCTTAGAAGGGTTACGAGGTTTTCCTTTCGCGAAAGGGGCCAGAGACTTGAAACCATAAGGAGACTTGCACCCTCTTGTGAAAGGATGCGGGCAAGTTCTGGAAAGCGGATATCGTAACATATCATGGGGCCTGCAAGCACCTGGTCCGAAGAGGTGTTTAGGCAAAAGGTCTTGGGGGCCTTGCCTGGTTTAAAGACAACTGGCTCGTTAAAGGGAGGAAAGAGGTGGAGCTTGTCGTAACGAAAAAAGGGGCCCTCAGGCGGGATAAGGAACATGGAGTTAAGGATGCTTCCACCTGCCTCTTTAAAGGGGAGGCCGCCACAGATGGTGATGTTAAGGCTGCGCGCCCATTCCTTTAGATGTGAAAGTATCTCCGGCGTTTTACTTGCCGCCTCCTTGGCCTCCTCCCTGTCCTTTAGTATCCCAAATGGGAAGAGTTCTGGCAGAAGAAGAAGCTCTGCCCCATTTTTTGCAGCCTCCCTGGCTGCATCCACTACCTTGTCCAGGGTTTTGGCAAGATCCTTTTGAGGACAGAACTGAAATGCAGAGACCTTGAGTTTCACGAGGCCTTAAGCCTCCACTGAAGGGTCTTCTTAAGCCCCTCTTCAAGGCTGTGGGAGGCCTGCCAGTCAAGTTCCCTGTTTGCCTTTTCACAGTTAAGGCAGCTCTTTTTGAGGTCGCCTGCCCGGGCCTCTGTGCGTTTCATCTCCCGCAGCTCATCTGAAATGTCCACCTTTTCCTTCATCACATCAAATATCTTTTCAAAAAGCTCCTGGGTCTTTGTCTCAATGCCCGTTCCTATGTTAAAGGCCTGGCAGCTTCCTTTGGTAAGGGCCTTGACATTGGCATCCACCACGTCTCCAACAAAGCAGTAGTCCCTGATCATTCCCTGGGGGTCTTCAGGGAAGTGGAACAGGGTGCATCTTTTCCCTGAAAGGAGCCTGTCCATGAAGATGGCAACCACCCCGGCCTCGCCGTGGGGGATCTGGCGCGGGCCATATATGTTGGCATACCTTAATACCGTGTAATCAATGCCGTACTGGTGGTTATAAAAGAAGAGAAAGTCCTCTGAGACGGCCTTGGCAATGGCATAGGGGGAAAGGGGCTTTGGAGGGTAGTTTTCAGTGGTTGGATACTCCTCTGCCTCACCATATATGGCACCTCCAGAGGAGATGAATATGACCTTCTTAACTCCTTTGTCCTTGGCAGCTTCCAGCATGTTAACAAACCCCTGGATGTTAACGTCCGCATCAAAGCGTGGGTCTTCCACGGAAAATGGCACTGAGATCTGGGCTGCATGGTGGTTTATGACCTCTGGCCTTTCGATCTCAAGGACCTTTTCAAATTCTGGGCTTCTTATGTCGAGCAGGTAAAATTTTGCCTTTGGATTCAGGTTTTCAAGTTTCCCAGAGTAAAGGTTGTCAACCACAACCACATCGTGCCCTTCTTCCACATAGGCGTCCACCACGTTTGAGCCTATGAAGCCTGCCCCTCCTGTTACAAGAATCTTCATGATGTTCCCCCTTTTTTATTCTGCGCTGCTTTGCTCTACTTTCTTAACGGACTACTAAAGGCTGGACGTAAAGAGACCAAGTGTATAATATCAGGCCTCATACCATCAACAAAATCATAGCATCAAAGGAAAGCTTATGCCAAAGGTCACCTTTTTGCCAGCAAATGTGGTGCTTGATGTCCCGTCTGATGAGAATCTGCTAAAGGCCGCAATGGGGGCAGGTATTCACATAAATGCAAGTTGTGGCGGTGCAGGGGTCTGCAACAAGTGCAGGATATTTATTGAAGAGGGAAAGGTCAAGGGGGAGGAGCTTCCGGACGGCGGCTGGAAGGCATGCGCCACCTTTCCTGTAACAGACGTGGTTGTGAGGATTCCTATTGAGTCCCAGATGGACAGAAAGGCCCTTACCCGTCCCCTTGCCAAAAAGGCTGCTGCATGGATCAAGGTTCACGGTGAAAAGGTGCAGGTCAGGAGTGAGCCAGCCATAACCAAGACGTTTCTTGCCGTGCCAGAACCAAGCGTTACGGATAACCTAAGCGACCTTGGAAGGATAAGACGGGAGGTTGGGCAAGATTTTCACCTCGAAGTGGACAGCCAGGTCCTGTTCCACCTGCCCCATGTCATGAGAGAAGGAAACTGGCAGGTGACTACAAGCCTCATGGAGACATCTTCCCCTACGCACAAACGCCTCATCAGGGTGGAGCCTGGAGACCGCACCAGGGGGCAGCACGGGGTCTGCGTTGATATTGGTACCACAACGGTTTCTGCAAGGCTCATTTCCCTCATGGACCAGAAGGTCCTGGCGGAATCCTCTGACTACAATCCTCAGGTCAGCTACGGCGAGGATGTTATTTCCCGCATGGAGTTTTCTAGAAAGGGGGACGGACTCAAGATCCTGCAGGAAAAGATAGTTATTTGTCTGAATAAGCTGGTTTCGGAGCTTCTTCAAAAGGCAGGAAAATCAAAAGAAGACATTTGCGTTTGCACCATAGCGGCAAACACTGTAATGACTCATTTCCTTCTGGGCCTTGAGACGAAATACCTGCGTTCAGCCCCATATACCCCGGTGGCCAACCGGTTTCCGCCTGTAAGGGCAAGGGAGATAGGCATAGACCTTCCAAATCATGTGCGCATCTTTCTGGCGCCTTGCGTTGCAAGCTACGTTGGCGGGGACATTGTTGCAGGTGTTGTAGGGGTTGGAATCAATCACCATCCGGAGCTCACCCTTTTCATAGACATTGGAACAAACGGTGAGATAGTGCTTGGCAACCAGGACTGGATGGCCTGTGCGGCCTGTTCCGCAGGCCCGGCCTTTGAAGGAGGCGGCATAAAGTACGGCATGAGGGCCACTGTTGGTGCAGTGGAGGTAGTGCACATACATCCTGAAACCTTTGAACCCATGGTCCTTACCATTGGCGGTAAAAAGGCCAAGGGGATATGCGGCTCTGGAATAATAAGCCTTCTTGCAGGGCTTTTCATGACAGGCGCCATTGACAGGCAGGGAAAATTCCGCAGGGATCTTCCCACGCCCAGGATCCGCAAGGGTAGGGACGGCTGGGAATACATTGTGGTAGAAAAGGAGGCCACTGCCATTGGTGAAGACATAGTATTTACAGAGGCAGACGTTGAGAACCTAATAAGGGCCAAGGGGGCTATGTTTGCCGGTTATCTAACGCTTCTTGAGTCCGTGGGAATGGCAATCGAGGACCTTGAGAGGGTGATCTTAGCAGGGAACTTTGGAAGCTATCTTGACCTTGAGCAGGCAATAACCATAGGACTTCTTCCTGATATCCCAAGGGACAGGTTCTTTTTTGCCGGAAATTCCTCCCTCATTGGGGCACAGGTTTCAGCCATATCCTGGCCCAAGTTCCAGGAAATGGAAGAGGTGGCCCAGATGATGACTCACTTTGACCTTGCTGACAATCCCCGTTTCATGGACAATTACGTCTCTTGTCTCTTCCTTCCCCATACGGACCTAGCCCTTTTCCCATCGGTCAAGGAGGCCCTTGAAGAGAAGTAATTACAGGAGTAATTGGGCTTGACATGGATGGTCACACTTTTTATGTTTCTTTGGCCTAAAACAAACGGTCCCATCGTCTAGCGGTCTAGGACGTCGGCCTCTCACGCCGAAAACAGGGGTTCGAGTCCCCTTGGGACCGCCATGAAAATTCAAAGGGAGCCAGATAAGATGTCTGGCTCCCTTTTTTGTTTTTAAAAAGTCTTAAGGGGTCTGATGAATATCACTCTGGTGATTTTTTCTGGATACCTAAGCACTTAATCTGCTAAGATTAGCTGCCTTCAAGGGCATTGGTGAAGGCAGTTGCTAACGTAAATGTAATTAGTCCCTTTGGTATCATTCTTTTTACGAAGCGGAGGTCTTTTGATGCGGACAATTTTTCTTTCCCTGATAGCCATATTGTTAGTCTGTCTTCTTGGGCCTTTTGGCAGGGCCTGTTTTTCAGAGCCTTCTGGAAGGCTTGTTATATTTCATGCAGGGAGCCTTTCGGTTCCATTTTCAATGATTGAACGGGAATTTGAGGCCAGGTATCCGAAGGTTGATGTCCTGCGGGAAATGGGAGGGAGCACCAGGATGGCAAGGCTTATCCGTGATGCAGGAAAGCCCGCAGATATCATGGCCTCTGCAGATTACACGGTAATAGACGAGCTTCTAGTCCCCGATTTTGCCTCGTGGAATATTCGTTTTGCATCAAACCAGCTCGTTCTTTGCTATACGGAAAAAAGCCGCTACGCTTCCATCATAAACGGTGAAAACTGGTATGAGATTCTCCTTAAAAAGGATGTGGCATGGGGCTATGCAGACCCGGACATTGATCCGTGCGGCTACAGGAGCCTCATGGTTATGCAGCTTGCAGAAAGGTTTTATAAGAAGCCCGGTCTCTGTGAAAGGCTAATGGCATCAAGGTCAAAGTCGCACATAAGGCCCAAGTCTGTTGAGCTCATCTCCCTTTTGGAAACAGGTAACCTTGACTATGCGTGGGAGTACCTCTCTGTGGCTGTCCAGCACGGCCTCAAGTATGTGCAACTTGATGACAGGATAAATCTTGGAAACGAGGCCCATAACCAATTCTACAGGAAGGCACGTGTGCGCGTGGCAGGAAAAAGGCCTGGCACATGGATCATTAAGAAGGGTAGGGCCTGTACCTATGGAATCACCATTTTGAACAATGCATCAAACATGGAAGCGGCCACGGCCTTTCTCGAATACCTGCTGGATCCTGAGGGCGGTCTAAAGATACTTAGACAGAGCGGACAGCCTCCCATTATTCCGTGTGAGGTTGGTTCTAGAAGGATGTTTCAGGGTCTTCCGCCCTCCATTAGAAAGCTTGTGGTGATACGCAAAACTGGGCGCTAGGAGCCTTAGGGATTTCCATGTTTCCCCAAAGGAACAGAGGTTTGTTCAATCTATCGTTTCTTGTCTTTTCCCTGCCAGTGATCTTTTTGCTGTTTTTCCCCCTTGGAAGGCTTGTAACCGCTCCAAGTCCTGGAAGCCTCCTTCTGGCAATAAAAGACAGTGAGGTTCAGCTCGCCCTTTTAAGGAGCCTTCTAACCAGCCTTGGTGCGTCTTTCATCTCACTCATCTTTGGTACTCCCCTGGCATATCTTCTTGCAAGGAGGAATTTTCCGGGCAAGAGACTGGTTGAGGGCCTCATAGATCTTCCCATCATGATACCCCACCCCGTTATCGGCATTGCCATCCTAGGTCTCGCAGCCAGGGACACAGTTCTGGGAGACCTCCTGTCCCAGTTAGGGGTCAGGCTTTTGGGCACATATACCGGCATAGTGACCGTCCTTACCTTTGTGGGTCTGCCGTTTTTCCTCAATACTGCAAAGGCCGGGTTTGAGGCCGTTCCTATGCGTCTTGAGCATGTATCCCTGAGTCTTGGTGCAGGTCAATGGGCCACCTTTTTCAGGGTTACCCTTCCCCTTGCATGGCGCAGCATTGTCCTTGGGATGGTAATGTGCATGGCAAGGGCTCTAAGCGAGTTTGGGGCGGTAATCGTGGTTGCATACCATCCCATGCTTGCCCCGGTTCTTATCTATGAGCGTTTTACCGCATTTGGTCTCAAGTACTCCCAGCCAGTTGCCGTGTGGCTCATAATCCTTTCGGTAACCCTCTTTGTGGCCATGAGGTTTCTTTCAAGACCGGTCAGGGAC
>JALWYS010000063.1 GCA_027003115.1 Deltaproteobacteria bacterium
CATAGCTAAAGCTGCATTGGCAGATGATTTTGTAATACTTTGCCCTCCGCCGGGCAAACCAGCAGATAATTCCGTCGGTGCTGCCTTATTGCAGCTGGTGGCATGACACTTTTTAGGAAACTTCAGATTATTTATTTTAAGGGTGGTCAAAATCCAATTTATTCCAAAGGCCTTTTGGTTTCAATTAGTTATCGGGCCTGTGGCCATGAAAAATGATATAAAATAGACGCAGAAAACCATCTATGACGAAAACAAAAATTAAGAGACATACAGCAATTCTTTTGTTATAATTTTTTAACTGCGTCAAATATCGACCTTTTTCCCGTGTTGGCGCTGGTCGCAAATACAAATAAATGTAGCTATAAATATTCAGATTTCCTGAAAGTTGACCGAAGAAGAGATTAGGCAGGAACGAAGCAAGGCAAGGAGCCTAAGAAGAACACGGTGGTGGCGCAGGAAATGCGCTACCGGCAAGTGTTATTACTGTGGCAGGTATGTGGGGCCATCTAATCTGACAATGGATCATCTTATACCACTATCAAGGGGTGGAAAAAGTATTCGTGCCAACTTGGTGCCAGCCTGTAAGGAATGTAACAATAAAAAGAAAAACGACCTTGCCTTTGAATGGGATGCTTTCACCAGGCTTTAATAGAGAGGTTTTTATGAAGAGGTATCGACATCGTAGTAATTGCGGAATCGTCATACTTTTTTTGATGATGACTTTTTCCATATTTATTGCTCAAGGTATGTCCTTGGCAAAAGAAAAAAAGGATTCCATAACGAAGAATCAAGATACGGATCAGGACACTTATGTGATCGGCTCAGGAGATACCCTTTCCATTCAGGTTTGGAGAGAGCCCAATCTATCTGGGAATTTTACCGTGCGACCTGACGGAAAAATTACCTTTCCGTTAATAAATGATATCAAGGCCGATGGACTTACTCCTTTGCAGCTCAAGAAGGTCATAGAAAAGGGGTTGACCAAGTATATTTCTACTCCCGTGGTTACCGTGGTGGTCTCATCTGCAAATAGTAAGAATATCTATGTGTTAGGAAAGGTTAACAGCCCAGGAAAATATCCCCTAATCGGGCCAACGACCGTTTTGCAAGCCCTTGCAGAGGCCGGTGGACTTGCCGAATGGGCCAAGGGTGATGACATTGTGATACTAAGAAACGAAAACGGAAAGCAGATAAAGATAGAGTTTGATTATGACGACGTTTCTAGGGGTAAACATCTGGAACAGAACATTTTTTTAAAACCGGGGGATACCATTGTCGTACCCTAAGAACACGAAAAAAATAGGTGTTTTTTCATTTGGTTTGATAATGTTTTTCATGCTATCCATTATCGGAGCCAGCCAAGTGTTCGCCGACTGGATTCCTTATGTCAGGGCTACTATTGAACAGATTTATGATTCAAATATATTTTTAGACCCTGATGACTTTCACAGACCGGGTGCCAACAAGTCGGACTTTAGAACCAATATTACCCCGGGAATAGGGCTTAGGAACGAAACAGAGACACAGACTTTCAGTGCGGAGTACGTCTTTAATTATTCCTATTTCGTAAATAACAGTGATCAGAATTATGCGGGGCATACGGGAAACTTTGACTTTGAAAGGCAGCTGAGCCAACATCTTCGCTGGTATGTTCATGACAGTCTTTCAGTAAGTGAAGAACCAAGAACCGATACCTATGACTACGTGACAGTGAACTATGGCAGGCGAAGAAACCTCACAAATGACGGGGAAACTGGTATCGAGTATGCCTTCGGGCCAGAAAACTCCGTTGGGTTTCACTATTCCGACAGCAGGCTCGATTATTTAAGTGACGGAGGCGGGAGAGACGAACTGGAGGCAAGGCTTGGGTCGGATGATTCGGTTACCTATGGTCCAGGCGTTGAATTTCGGTATTGGTTTACATTGCACCATGGCATTAATTTGGCCTATGATTGGGAACGCACGGATTATGAAATAAGTCCTTCTGAAAGGCGGGATCACCTTGATTTTGGTTACACCTACAGATTCTCCCCGCATACCTCAGTGCGTTGTGATTTTATTCTTGATTATGTAGATTCAAAGGACCCGTTACTTTTTGATTACAAGATTTACGAGGTAACAGTTGGTTTTTCAAAGATTTTCAGCCCTGCCTGGAGCTTTGATATTTATGGTGGCTTTTATTACAGACCATCTAGTGATGTGCCTGATATAATTGAATCTTCTGACAACGAGGGTTTTTCTGGTGGTTTCGACCTTACTTACACACAAGAGATGTGGCACGTCACACTTAGCGGAGAGGCAGGTGCACGCATTGAATATGGCGATTACAACAACAGGGGTTACACACCATACAGAACCATTTCACTTGATTTTGGCTATGAACTCACCTCAAGACTTCACAGCTATATTACAGCCTCTTATGATTATGAAAAATCACCAGACACAGCCATTGCTATTGTAACTGGGGAAAACAGAAGAGAGACATACGATATTACTACGGGTCTTGAATATGAGATTTTGCCCTGGCTTCACTCAAGGGCCGAATATGGATACTCGGAAGAGTCGGCAACGGATTTGTCTGGTCATTTGCCAGCCGGTTACAAGGACCACAGGTGTCTTATATCTCTGACTGCCAATTATGACTGGCTATAAGAGTTTTAGCCATGAATGAGACTAAACAAAATTCCATTAAGCAAACCATATATCCATATATTCAGCTTGCCATCAGAAGAAAGTGGATCATTTTGCTTGCCTCTATTCCGATTTTGGTTGCAGGTCTCTTATATTGTTTGATTGCTCCCCTTACGTACAAGGCCAGTGCGCTAATAGTTGTTGTTCCTCAAAAAGTTCCTGAGTCTTATGTTCGCACAACAGTTACTGGACGAAACGATGAACGAATAAGGGGTATTCTTCAGGAGATTACAAGCCGAACAAATTTGGAAAGGCTTATTAAAAAGTTCAATCTTTATCCAGAGATGAGAAAAAAATACCCCATGGAAATGGTGGTTAAGCATATGAAAAATGATTTAAGTATTGATAATCCACGAGGAGCAAGGCAAAACGCATTTAATGTCAGTTTTCAAGGCAGAGATCCAGAGCTTGTAGCAAAGGTTGCAAACGCCCTGGCCAATCTCTTTGTTGAACAAAATTTAAAACTCAGGGAAAGCCAATCTGCAAATACGGCGAAGTTTCTTTCTGAAGAGCTTAATAAGATATACGTAGAATTAAAGAAAAGAGAGGAGGCCCTTAAAAAGTATAAAATGGAGCATATGGGCGAGCTCCCGGAACAACGAGAGAGCAATCTTGCAACATTGGCAGCTTTGCAGAGACAGCTTCAAGATGTACAAGAAAATATTCGAAGGGCAGAAGATCGTAAATTATTGATAAGACAGCAGCTTTCGGATCAAAGAACTTCGCTTAATCTAGTACAGTCTCAGCAAGGAACACAGTCTCGTCCCATGGCAAGTGGAAATTTATCACTTCCCGAACTTAAAGACAGACTCCGTGTTCTGCTTACTCGTTATACGGAAAACCACCCCGATGTAGTTGCCTTGAAAAAGGCCATAGCTCAGCAGGAAAAACTTTTGGAGGCAAACAAAGAAAAGGCGGGTACTTTTTCTTCATCCCATTCCGCTCCTACTCTGACTGGAAATCCAGCACTCGATGCACTCAAGCTCCAGCTTAGAAGTACTGAATTTGAGATAAGACAGTTAAAAGAGGAAAAAAGAAACGTTGAGAAACAGATAGCCATATATCAGAAAAGAATAGAAAACACCCCAAAAAGGGAACAGGAGTTGATAGATCTTTCCAGGGATTATGAAAATCTTAAACAGACCTATGACGATCTTCTTCAGAAAAAACTTGAGGCAGAACAGGCAGCTGCCCTGGAAAGGCGCCAGCAGGGCGAACAATTTAGAATAGTTGACCCGGCCAGGGTTCCAGAACGTCCAGTGAAACCTGATATTAAAAAACTTTTACCGCTTATTCTGGTACTGGCCTTTGGCTTTAGTTGTGGGTTGGCCTATGCCGTGGACCTTCTTAGCAATAAATACTATGATCCAGACGAAATAAAATCGGACTTTGGTTTTGAAATTCTTGCCTGTATCCCTGTGCTTTTAAGCCAGGAAGAAAAAAGGCAGAGGCGCCGAAAGAGCATTGTCCTGTCAGTTGCTACCGTTTGTGGATACGCTGTCGTTCTTGGTCTTTTTGCCATTTTATTCTTAAAAGGCCCAGGCTCTTTCTCTGGTCTTATCTGATAATAGATGTATCTTGATTTTTATGGCCTAAAATACGAGCCCTTTTCCCTGTCTCCTGACCCACGCTTTCTTTATCTCGCGGCATCTCACAAGGAGGCCTTGGCCCATCTGCGATACGGCCTCATCCAACACAAGGGGTTTGTGGTTATAATTGGAGAGGTTGGAACTGGCAAGACCACCCTTATCCACTCCTTGCTAGCGGTATTACCCCAAAAGGTTATAAGTGCCTTTATTTCCAATCCAACACTTACACGTGATGAATTCTTTTATTGGCTGGGGCAGAAATATGGCCTGGGGGATGTCAAGAACAAGGCCGACTTCCTGGTTAAATTTACACGGTTTTTGGAGAAGGCACGGAAAGAAAAGAAAAATGTGGTTCTAATAATAGATGAGGCCCACTGCCTAAAAAAGGATATACTTGAGGAGATAAGGCTTCTATCCAATCTTGAAACACCAAAGTCAAAACTAATAAACATAATTTTGACAGGTCAACCGGAATTTAATGATATACTGAATGACCCAAACCTTCGAGCACTCAGACAAAGAATTACTCTGAAATATAATCTCAAACCACTGGGTTTGAAGGAAACAAAGGCCTATGTGCAGTTGCGAATGGCAAAGGCAGGTGCCAAGGATGTGGGGATTTTTTCTGAGGCTGCATTGAACGCTGTACACAAGTTCTCTGGTGGCATACCACGTGTAATAAACCTGGTATGTGATCATGCTCTTTTGACAGGTTTTGTTAAGGAAGCCAGGGTTATAGACGAAGATATAATTAAAGAGTGCATCAAAGATATTGAGGGTGAAAAAGGAAAAAATGGATCCAAAAGCACCAAAAGTGGCATAAAAAGAATCTTTACTCACAAAAAATATATATTGATTGGTGGTCTATTGTTTTTTTGGTTATCTGGATCGATATTACTTTTGTACATGTTTTTTTTTCATACCAAGGAAGGCCAGCAAGTTTTAGAAAGAATTTTACAGCATTTTAGGTGAAAATATGGGCAAACTTTTTAAAGCGCTTGAAAAGGCAAACATCTCGGATCTCAAGGACTGGTCTTCTGGCGATGAAACAAATAAGTCTCCTCTTGATGAAGATGGAGAGACAAAGCCGCCCCATTTCAAGGAACCTAATGTAATTTCCGAGGCGGAGCAGATAAAAAGCCCGGTGGATTTCAGGGTAGTGGTCTATCACAAGCCCGAGTCGCTTCCTGCGGAACACTTCAAGGTTTTGCGTGGTTCTATAATGCACGGCTCACGTGGGAAAAAAGTAAAGTCGGTTCTCGTTACCTCTGCCCTGGAAGACGAAGGCAAGACCATGGTTTCTTGCAATCTGGCAGTAAGCATTGCACAAAGCATAGATCCATACGTTCTGCTAATTGACGGTGATGTGAGAAGGCCAAGTGTGCAAAAAATGCTTGGTCTTAAGAAATCACAGGGTCTTACAGATTACCTGATGTCTGGAAAACCACTTTCCGATTATCTTATGAAAGGCATACTGGATAAAATGACGGTGTTACAGGCGGGCTCTACTGTAAGAAATCCTGCTGAACTCATGACCTCCGAAAAGATGCAGCACCTTATAGAAGAGGCTCGCAACCGGTATGCTGACCGCTTGATCGTAATAGATTCGCCACCAGTAAATCTTGCAGCTGAAACACTGGTTCTTGCAAGACAGGTAGATGCAGTGGTTCTGGTAGTCCGCTATGGGATATCCGATAAAAATGCAGTGGACGAGGCAGTAAACAAGCTCGGAAAGGAGAAGATACTTGGTGTTGTGTTTAACGGGTTTGAAATAACGCCACGCAAGTACACCTATTATAAAAAAAGGTATTACAATACCGCCTATTAAATTGGGCCCTTCATGCTCAGGATTTTTGGCAAAAAATATCCCCTTAGGAAACTCATTCTATTTTTGGGTGAGGGGTTTTTCCTTTTCATATCCCTTTATTTTGTTTATTGTAATCAGTTTCCCTTGGCTTGCAATAATTATTTCGATACCATTTCCCGGATTTCTTTTGCGGTTATAATATGTCTGCTATCTCTTTATTATTTTGATCTTTATACGTTTAAATATGGCTATAGTTACATTGAAATGTCCACTAGGCTCTTCCAAGCTGTTGGAAGTGCATGTATTTTTCTTGGTTTCTTTTATTTTCTTTTTCCCAAATTTATACCTGGAAGGGGCGTCTTTTTAAAAGAGATATCCGCCTTCATAGTTTTTAGCAGTATTTGGAGGTATTTTTATATATGGTTCCTAAAGAGAAACATAGGCTCAAAGCCGGTCCTTGTTGTTGGACAGGGTGCAGTGGCCAGACAGTTACTGGATGAGATTAAGGAAAACAGCGATTGTGGTTATCTGATAAAGGGCATTATTGTTCCAGAAAATGAACCAGATGTTTTACAAACCGATGCGCCAATATGGAAAGGATTTGACAAGATAAAAAAGAAGGCAAAGGAACTAGATGTTGATGAGATAATAGTGGCCATGGAGGAAAAACGAGGCCTTTTACCCATAAATGAATTGCTTGAATGCAAAATGCAGGGTCTTTCAATCATTGACGGAGAGACATTCATAGAAGAAATATCAGGAAAGCTTGCCATTGATAGCATAAACCCTAGTTGGTTGATATTTAAGGAAGGATTCCAAAAGGATCGTCTCACCATGATGGGCAAACAGCTCATAGGAAGCTTTTTTGCCCTTATTGGTTTGATCGTCTCTTTTCCTGTATCCTTATTGGTCACAATTTTGATAAAGCTTGAGTCAGAAGGCCCTGTTTTTTTTAAGCAAGCCAGGGTAGGGCGCGATGGTAAGGTATTCACCCTGGTAAAATTCAGGTCTATGCGTTCTGACGCGGAAAAAGATGGCGCCAAGTGGGCAAGGCCTGACGACGACAGGGTTACAAAAATAGGTAGAATCATACGCAAGTTGCGCATTGATGAGATTCCTCAGATGTGGAACGTCCTGAAAGGGGACATGAACTTTGTTGGACCAAGGCCGGAACGCCCTGAGTTCGTTGAAGACTTAAGAAGACAGATAAGGTACTACGACCAGCGTCACACAGTAAAACCTGGAATAACCGGTTGGGCCCAGATAAACTACCCATATGGCGCCTCCATTGAGGATGCAAAAAGAAAGCTCGAGTATGACCTTTATTATATAAAACACATGTCTGTATTGCTGGATCTTTATATAATTTTAAAGACTGTTAAGACCATCCTTTTCAGGGAAGGATCAAGGTAAAGGGAGGCAGTATGTGCGGTATTGTTGGTTACGTTGGTCACAGGCGTATTCTACCAGTCCTTTTAGATGGCCTTAGAAGGCTCGAGTACAGGGGATATGACTCGGCAGGGGTGGCGTGGCCAGAAAATGGTGATCTTAAAAGGGTGAGGGCCAAGGGAAAGCTCAATATCCTTGAAGAGACCCTTGAAGATTTCAGGAGTACTAGGAGCAGCATTGGCCTTGGACACACCCGCTGGGCAACACACGGAAGGCCAACAGAAGAAAATGCCCATCCACATGCAGACTGCACTGGCAGGCTAGTTGTCGTACATAACGGCATCATAGAAAATTATTTTGCGCTAAGGGAGCAGCTAAAGAAAGAGGGCCATGTATTTAAGTCTGATACTGACACCGAAGTTCTTGCCCATCTTATAGAAAAATACCTTGAGGATGACCTTGTTGAGGCAGTTTTAAGGGCCCTAAAGGATGTAGAAGGGGCCTATGCACTTGGTGTTCTTTGGGCCGATAAGCCAGACACCCTGGTCGCTGCTAGGAAACAGAGTCCACTTGTTCTGGGCATAGCCCAAGATGAGTCTTTTATGGCCTCTGACATCCCTGCACTCCTTCCCTACACTAAAAAGGTGGTTTTTCTTGACGACGGGGAGCTTGCCGTACTTTCAACCGGCGGTATTAAGGTCCTTTCCATAAACAGCGGAGATGAAATAGAAAAAGAGATCCAGGAAATAAAATGGGATGCTGCCATGGCGGAAAAGGCCGGATACAAGCATTTTATGCTCAAGGAGATATACGAGCAGCCCCAGGCCATTCTTAATACATTTCGTGGGCGTATGCTTCCGGATACTGGCGAGGTGGAGCTTCCGGAAATGGGGCTTTCAGATGAGGTGATAAAAGGGCTTAACAAGGTGGTTCTCCTTGCCTGCGGAACCTCGTGGCATGCAGGTCTTGTTGGCAAGTACTGGATAGAGAAGTGGGCAAGGCTTCCAGTGGAGGTGGAGCTTGCCTCAGAGTTCAGATATCGGGATCTTCTTCTAGACGAAAAAAGTCTTACCATTCCCATCTCACAGTCTGGGGAAACGGCGGATACCCTGGCAGGTCTGAGGATTGCAAAGGAGCTTGGCTCCCGTATAGTCTCCATTTGTAATGTGGTCGGCAGCACCATAACGCGGGAGTCAGATGGCACCGTCTATACCCATGCTGGCCCAGAAATTGGGGTTGCCTCCACAAAGGCTTTTACCAGCCAGCTTACTGCCCTTTATCTTCTTGCCCTCTACATGGCTGAAAGGAGAGGTACCCTCAACGAACAGGAACGCTCAAGGCTCTTAAAGGCGCTCCTTGATGTACCAAAGATTATTGAGGACAGGCTTGGTGAGTGGCACGAAAACGCCTTCGCCCTTGCAGACGAGTTTTACACATATAGTGATTTTCTCTATCTTGGAAGGCATCTGCAGTTTCCTATCGCCCTTGAAGGTGCCCTTAAGCTTAAGGAGATATCCTATATCCATGCGGAAGGCTATGCGGCAGGTGAGATGAAGCATGGCCCCATTGCGCTTATTGATAGGAACATGCCTGTTGTGGCCCTGGTGCCAAAGGATCATGTATATGAAAAGATGGTAAGTAACGTTGAAGAGGTGAAATCCAGGCGAGGGATAGTGATTTCCGTAGGAGTTGATGGTGACGAGGGACTTAACAGGTTAAGTAGTGTGATGATAAGTGTGCCTGAGGTGGAAGCCGATATAAATCCCTTTATATTTACTATTCCACTTCAGCTCGTGGCCTATGAAATTGCTTTAGCCCGCGGATGCGATGTTGATCAGCCAAGGAACCTGGCAAAGAGTGTTACAGTAGAATAAAAACCTGAAAGGAATATCCAGATGAAAAAGGAATTTCAAAAGATACTTGTTACCGGTGCAGCAGGCTTTATTGGCTTTCATCTTTCAAAAAGGCTTCTGGACGAAGGCTGTCAGGTCGTTGGTCTTGATATAATAAATGATTATTACGACCCTGCAATAAAGGAGGCAAGGCTTGAGATACTTAAACCCCACGAGGGGTTCAAGTTTGTAAAGATAGATCTTGCAGACCAGGACTCCATGGACAGGCTTTTCAAGGAGGAGAAATTTGATGCAGTTGTGAATCTTGCTGCCCAGGCCGGGGTCAGATATTCACTTGTCAATCCCCAGTCCTACGTGGATTCAAACCTTGTCGGGTTTGTTAACATTCTGGAAGGATGCAGGCACAATGACGTTAAACACCTGGTCTTTGCATCATCAAGCTCTGTCTATGGCTCAAATACCAAAATGCCCTTTAGCGTTCACGACAACGTGGACCATCCTGTCTCCCTTTATGCAGCAAGCAAAAAGTCAAATGAGCTCATGGCCCACGCCTATGCTCATCTTTTTTCCATTCCCTGCACGGGCCTTCGTTTCTTTACCGTGTATGGACCATGGGGAAGGCCTGACATGGCACTTTTCCTGTTTACAAAGGCAATTCTGGAGGACAGGCCAATAGATGTCTTCAACTACGGGAAGATGCAGAGGGACTTCACTTACATAGACGATATAGTTGAAGGTGTGGTGCGTGTTATTGAAAGGCCAGCGCAACCAAATCCACAGTGGAATGGTGACAGTCCAGACCCTGGCTCAAGCTACGCCCCTTACAAGATTTACAACATCGGAAACAATCAGCCGGTTGAACTCATGCATTTCATAGAAGTCATTGAAGATACCCTTGGTAAAAAGGCAAAGAAGAATCTTCTACCCCTTCAGCCGGGGGACGTTCCTGCCACATACGCCAATATAGATGATCTTGTCCGTGATACTGGGTTTAAGCCAGCTACATCCCTTGAGGTAGGCATACCGAAATTCATCAAGTGGTACAGGGACTATTTCAAGGTTTGACACCCTTTCCTTGACTATTTAGATTAAAAGTGTTAATCGAAAAGGCCTCTTTGGAAGGCTAAGACCTGTCGGGACGTGGCGCAGTCTGGAAGCGCACCTGAATGGGGTTCAGGGGGTCGGAGGTTCAAATCCTCTCGTCCCGACCAATTGAAAAAATTAAGGCGTCCATGGGACGCCTTTTTTATTTCGATTCCTGTTACTTTTTACTTTTGCGATTATTGACTTTGGGCCTCAAAATTTGGGATGCAGGATGGATCACTGGCCAGTTCTCTGAACGTTACGGACTGTAAGGTCTTTCTCAGCTCGTTTCTTGCCTTGCCCCAAACCTTGTGTACAGCACAAGTAGAGCTTGCAGTGCACTGGTTTGGTCTTGCTATGCAGTCATTTAAGTATATTTCACCTATTATGGCCTCAACTACATCGAGTAGCGTGAGTTCATCTGGTTCACTGGTAAGGATAAAGCCCCCCTTTGGCCCCTGTTTTATTTCAAGGATACGCGCCTTTTGTAGCTCCTGGGCAATCTTTGACAGAAACTGTGGCGGAATTGCACATTTTGCGGCGATTTCCTTTTTACTGACAAGAATTCCTGGACCTTTATGGGCCAGGTACAATATACACCTGATTGCGTATTCTCCAGCTCGTGTAAGTCTCATACCTTTTCGTTTGGATATTTAAGATTAAAAATATCTAACTATCTTTTGGCCGCCAAAATACATGGCTCTTTAGTTTTGGTCAAGTATTTTTTATCAAATTGTCACCTTTTCAAGGTGACAGTCCAAATTGACATAGCTTTTTACCACAATTAAACTGATAAGTCATGTTGCTTGTAGAGATTACAATGGATCAGTTCAGTGAGGGGCTGTCCGAAACAAGAACGGTGATTGTCCCCTTTGGGTCAGTGGAAGAACATGGTCGTCATCTTCCCCTTGGCACTGATACCATCCACGTATATGAACTTGCCAGGGAAACCTCCATGCTTAGGCCTGTCTTTGTGGCTCCACCTGTATGGTATGGGCTTTGCCGAAGCACTAAGCAACATCCTGGAACAGTGGGAATATGTTCAGAGACGCTTAAGGCCATGGTAAAGGACGTGTGTACATCGCTTTACGGCCAAGGGCTCAGAAACTTTGTTCTCATTTCCGGCCATGCAGGAGGAACCCACATGGCCTCGATACTTGATGCGGCAGATTCGCTTACAGAAGAGCTTATTGAGAGCAGGTTTGCAGTGTTGTCCATATTGGATCTTGTGGCTATGCTCCCTCTAGGGCTTGTTCAGACCCCAGGAGATGCCCATGCCGGGGAAGTTGAGACATCCTTGATGAAACATCTTTGTCCAAACCTCGTTAAGGGAACAAGCCCACGAGAGTTTCCTACCTTCCCAAAGTTTATCATTGCCAGAAACAAGCTTGCCTTCTGGCCAGGGGGTGTCTGGGGGGACCCTGCTCCTGCAACAGCTGAGAAGGGAAAATTGATAATCGAGCTTGAAGCGCAAAAACTTTCGGAAATCATAGAAGAGCTCGAAAATTTCCAGGAATAAGGAGTCTAAAACATGAAAACGTTCAAATATATGATGCTTGTTATTGTCTGCCTTTTGGTGTTGACGTTTATGCCAGCCTGCCAGGGCAAGAGTGAGGTATCTAAGGCACCAGACTTTACCCTGCTCAACCTAGCGGGTAACACAGTAAATCTCTCCGACTTTAGCGGTAAGGTTGTATTAATCAACTTTTTTGCAACTTATTGCCCTCCTTGCAGAATGGAAGTTCCTGATTTTGTGAGGCTTCAAAAGGAGTTCTCCCCAAAGGGCTTTACTGTTATAGGTATCTCGGTCGATAATGACGGGGAAAGGGTGCTTCCTCCCTTTGTTGAAAGGCTTGAAATCAACTACCCTGTACTTCTGGCTACCACCAAAGTCTTAAAGGATTATGGAGACATATATGCCCTTCCTGTTACCTTTATCCTGGACCGGGAACATAAAATAGTCAAAAAGATAACGGGCATGGTTAACGAGGAAGAGCTTCGTCCAATAATCAAGGAGCTTTTAGGAACAACCACCAATCAAAACGATAAGAATCATGCAAAAGGAAAATAGATGAGGTTATTGGGGCAGGCTTAGCATCAGTCTAAACTATTTTTACCCTGCCAGGGCCTTCTTTGACGTTGCCAATTATTGAAGCATGTTTATGTCCAAGTTTGTGGAGTTTTTCAACAAGCCTTTTCCCTTTAGACTTATTAATACTGATTAGAAGGCCTCCTGAAGTCTGGGCGTCGAACAACACGGTTATTAGATCCTCATCCAGGCCTTTGCCTATTTCAAAGGAATTTTTGCAAAACTCCTTGTTGGAGTAGTCCCCTTCAGGGATAAAGCCCATTTTTAGAAATTCCATGGTCTCAGGAAGAACTGGCACCTTCCTGGCAGCAATACTGATGGTGCATTTGCTGGCAATGGCCATTTCCAGGGCGTGTCCTGCCAGGCCAAATCCGGTTATGTCTGTTGCCCCAGAGGCGCCAAGCTCCACCATCAGCCTTGATGCGTCCCTGTTCAAGGTCTTCATTACATCAATGAGTACCTTTCTCGTTTCTTCCTTCAAGATTCCCGCCTTGAGGGCAGTGGAAAGAATACCCGTTCCCACTGGTTTGGTGAGTATGAGCACGTCTTCAGGTCTAGCCCCGCTGTTTGAGATGAATTTTTCTGGATGAACTATTCCTGTAACAGAAAGTCCGTACTTGGGTTCAGGATCTTCAACGCTGTGTCCTCCCACAAGGAGGGCCTCAGCCTCATGGATTTTCTCAATCCCCCCTTTCAAGATGGCCTTTAATACATCCTTTGGTTGCTCTTTTACTGGAAAGCAAACAATGTTCATGGCTGTCACAGGTGTTGCTCCAACTGCATAGATGTCGCTTAAGGAGTTTGCTGCTGCAATCTGGCCGAATTCGTAAGGGTCATCCACAATGGGTGTAAAGAAATCAAGGCTCTGCACAATGGCAAGCTCGTCTGACAGGCGAAAAATGCCTGCGTCTGCAGCAGCCTCCATACCCATCAGCAGATCAGGATGTTCAGAAAGAGGAAGGTCACAGAGGATGTCTGCAAGGTCTCCCGGACCTATTTTCGCTGCTCAACCGGCGGCCTTGGAAAGAGAGGTTAATCTTTTTTTGTCCATAAAAAATAAGAGGTTTATTTCCGGAGGGTGGCAATCATTCTGTTTTTTTTCAAAAAGATGTCCAGGGCGTCACAGATATTCAAAAAGACCGCCTGACTTGCAGAAAGGGCCTCCATGGATGCACCTTCAGGCCCTATTACACATATTCCAAGGGCAGCCTCCTTTAGGAGTAGGGCATCGTTGCAACCGTTTCCTATGGCAGCAGTACGCTCTCGTCCCAGCTTTTCCAGAAAATGTAATTTTTGAATGTCTCCCCTTCCAGAATCAAGCTTATGTACCTTAATGGAGGTCTCTATTCTCAGGGGCTCAAGGATGTCATCGGCTGTCTGGTTGGTATCAGCAGTTAAAAGATAGACGTTTAAGATGTCAGATAACTCCCTAAGTCTTTGTTCCACGCCGTCTATGAACTTTCCATCAACAGTAAGGGTTCCATTTAGATCCAGGACGAGATTGGAAAGGTCATAAAAAACACCACACGGGAGGTCAATTTCCAGATTTTTTTTGACTATCATGGTTCCATCACCTGTTTAATGTTTTTCCACCTTTGCGAGCAGAGCCCTTCTGACCCTTGGAGGCAGAAATGCAACTGCCCACTCAGATATTTGCTTAAGTAGGGTTACCAGCTCTTCGGGACCGTCCCAATATTGGGCAAGGACCTTTTCATCAGTTCTTAGGATCAGGCGCAAAAGGGCAAGAGCTATCAGGTAAAGGTCGTCCACCATTCCCAGAAAGGGAATCCAGTCTGGTACGATATCGGCGGGATTTATGAGATAGGCTATGGTAGCGCCAAGAATTGCCTTGTCCGTGGCAGAAACCCTGGAATCTCTAAGGAGGTTTAAAAGTAGTCTTAAAAATCTGGGAATGTAACCAAAGAATGATGGAGACCTTATTGACTTCGTCTTTTTTAATTTGGCCCTGGTCATTATTATTTAACTACTACCATGGTAGAATGTATATTCATTTCTTGACTGACAAACAAAAGTTAAAAAAATTATTGAAAATAGTCAACTTTATTGGGAGATTTTCGTTATTAAATCGAAAGCCGCGTATAACAGGAGAAAATACATGACAAAGTCCATGGCCATACTCTATCCAAGTTGTTTTGTTAAACGGAAAACAGGTTCTTTCCTGGCCCCCTTTTTTAAGGAACTTGAGGTAATTGTTCCCACTAAGGCAGACGGCCAAAAAACAGATACTTCCTATTTTGAAGATCGTTATTCACTAAAGGTGACTCCCTTGACTGCCAGTGAAAACGGCCAGATATCAGAGGAGCTTGAACAGGGAATAAGGGCCCTTACAAAGTGGGGTGAGCAGATTGGCCTGGGCCAGAGTGTCAACTTCGAGACCTTTTACTCGGCCCTCAGCTCATCACAGGATTCAGAGATTCAGTCTGTAATGCAGGCACTAAAAGGAGGCAAAAAGGAAGACAGGCTTAATGCTGCACGGGCCTTTCTTTCTCTTTCGGTTGAGGCGGATAAGAGAGAGGATGACCTGGAGTCAGAGCTTGAAAGAGTTGAAGAGAGGGCAAAAAGGATTTCAAGGCTTGTGGAGGATGAATCCATGGTGTCAGAGGCGCAGGAAAGCTATTATTTTGTCAGGCCCTTAAACAAGGCAAGGGAGCGAATGAGGGCCTGGGCACGGCTTGCCCTTTCAGAAGCCCAGATTCCAGGTGCGTGGCCGGTTGGGGAAAGCATTGCCATCAAGGATCTCATGGATGCAGCATACGAATCCCTTTCCGGGGGAAAAACGGCTCGTGATGTAATGAGCTTGTATATACCGGCAGAAGAGGAAAAATTGTCGGATAAGGACCTGGTTTTTCGCTCTCGTGGCATATTTAACGACATTTTAGATCTCATTGGAGATACCTGTGATGATTACTCCTTTAGAGAGAGCCTTGAATTCAAGGAGCTTGTTCATGCCTTGGCCGAGACTTTAGATTCAAGACGCTGGGAAGAGGTGAGAGGGCCGCGGCTCGTGCTGAGTATATATCCTGGTTTTTCCTGGAAGGAACTTGTCCTAAAGGCAGCGAAGATAGACAAGGACGAGTTTGAGATCAAGGAAGGCCAAGGGAAATTGTGCGCCTCATTTTTTATTCTTTAGCCTTTTCTCCTCTTCCTCCAGCGAATTTCCCTTTATGAATTTCAGAAATTCGTTGTCGGGCGTAATGACGACAGTGGTGCCTTTTTTGAGCGAGTTTCTGTAGGCATCAAGGCTTCTCAAGAACTTGAAAAATTTTGGATCCTTGTTGTAGGCGGCTGCATAAATCCTTGCGGCATCTGCATCTGCACGTCCCTTGATTTCCTTGGCCGTCTTGTATGCCTCAGAGGTTATTATCCTTAACTGTCGTTCCTTTTCCCCAGCAATTCGTGCAGCTTCTCCGGCCCCTTCTGCCCGGTACTGCTCGGCGATCCTTTTTCTTTCTGCAATCATCCTTGCGTAAACCTTTTGTCTGACGTCTTCAACATAGTTTATGCGCTTAAACCTGAAGTCGAGTATCTCAATACCAAGGTCCTTTGCCTTGTCCGCCGCCTGTTTTAATACCTCCTTGGACAGCACCTCGCGGCCATACTTAATGGGCTCAAGCTTCTTGCTGGCCTTTTTCTCTATGCCGCTTCTTACAAGCTCGATGAGTTTGTGGCTTGCAACAACATTTCGAGTCCCCCCATCCAGTATGTCGTCCAGCCTGCTTTGGGCGATCCTCTGGTTCCTGAGCCTCTGGAAGAAAAGGAGAGGATCTGCAATCCTCCACCTAGCATATGTATCCACCCAGATAAATCTTTTGTCCTTTGTGGGAATCTGGTTTGGGTCGCCATCCCAGGCAAGAAACCTTTTTTCAAAATAGTTGGCCTGCTGAATGAAGGGTATCTTGAAGTGAAGGCCCGGTTCAAGAATGGGTTTTCCAATGGGCTTTCCAAACTGGGTGATAACAACCTGCTCGGCCTCATTAACCGTATAGAACGCCCCGCTCAGAACCAGTGCAATACCTATGAGCACCAATATTACAAGGGAAGAAAATATCCTCATGGCTTCACCTTCTTGTCTATGTTGAGAAAAGGTATGAGCCCCTTAACCTTTTCATCCACAATAACCTTTCGTTGAAACCTTGGGTAAATGTCCTCCATGGTCTCCAGGAAAAGCCTTGTCCTCGTTACCTGGGGCGCTTCCTTGTAGGCCTTGAGTATCTGTTCAAAAAACAGGGCATCACCCTTTGCCCTGTTTATGCGGTCTGCCGCGTAGCCCTTGGCCTCCTGGATGGTTTGAAGGGCCTGGCCCTTGGCCCTTGGAATCACCTTGTTGTACTCGGCCCAGGCATCGTTTATCATCCGCTCCTTTTCCTGTTGGGCTTGGTTCACCTCGTTGAAGGAAGGTTTTACTGGATCAGGCGGATTGGCGTCCTGGAGAACGATCTGTTCCACAACGATACCCATTTGGTACTGGTTGCAAAGCTCCTGTAGTTTTTTCTTTACCTCGTCTGCAATTTCCTGCCTGCCTATGGTAAGAACCTCTGTAACCGTCTTATCTCCAACTACCTCACGCATTATAGCCTCGTTCATGTCCCTGAACGTCTGGCGGGGATTTTTAACCTTAAAGAGGTAGAAATATGGATTTCTTATCCTGTATTGGGTAATCCATTCCACAACCGCTACATTCAGGTCCCCGGTTAGCATGAGGGATTCGTGTTCGAAATTTTTTTGTGAATAGCGGGTCCTTACCCCGGGCACTTCGGTACGAAAGCCGAATTCCTCTTTGAGTTGTCTTTGCACAGGAATCTTTATTACCTGCTCTATGGGATATGGAAACTTGAAGTGGAGTCCTGGCTGAGTCTCCTTTTGGAATTTCCCGAATCTGAGAATAAGCCCAACTTCTTCGGGTTCCACAGTGTACCAGCAGTTCCATAGGATAACGCCAACAAGAAACAATACTGCAATGGGAAGCGCAGACCTGAACTGTTTCTTGATTTGTTCCCCGTCTGGCGGGTTGAAATTTGTCGGATTCTTTATGTCCATCTGACTTTGACCGTCCTGGGGTTTAATTTTGTTTTACTTGGTCTGAAAAAATGAGTGACTTTCACAAACAAACAATACTTTGCCCGTTTTAATAAAGAAAGCTATTTCCTTCTACCATGGGGATGGGCCTTCCCAAAGATTTCTTTCAGTCTTGCCACATCAAGACTAGTGTAGACCTGAGTGGTACTAACTGAGGCATGCCCGAGAAGTTTTTGAATTGACCTCAGATCCGCCCCTGCCTCCAGAAGGTGTGTGGCCATTGAGTGGCGAAATACATGGGGAGTCAGACGTTCCGACGTTAAAAGACTCCAGCCTAAACGCTGGATCATGCGCTGAACGCTTCTCTGGGTGAGTCTGCCACCTCTTACGTTTATAAAAAGGGCCTTTTCCTCTTTCCTGTGAAGTCTTTCAAGGAGGTTCGCCCTTTCTGGAAGATACCTTTCAAGGCTTTCCCTGGCTTTTTGCCCAAAGGGAACGATCCGCTCCTTTCGCCCCTTTCCTCGAACCCTTACAATCTCTGGGGAAAAAATAACATCATCCATATCAAGCCCTGTGAGCTCACTCACACGGATACCAGTACTGTACAATACCTCCTTGATGGCCTGGTCCCTTATGCCAACAAAGTCGTTTCTCAGTTGGTTATCAAGGAGCTTTTTCATATCATTAATTGTGATGCTTTTGGGCAGGGGTCGCATGCGGAGCGGAAAGCTTATGGGCTCAGCAGGATTTGAGCGTACATATCCAGATCTCGTTAAAAATTTGTAAAGGCTCCTTATGGATGAGAGTTTTCTGGAAATGGTGGTGCGTTTAAGGCCCTTTTTGCCTAGAAGCATGAGCCACCTTCTTACGTCCTTTGGCTCAATCTCATGATAAGCCTTTTTTATGCCCTCTAAAAAGGAACCGAATTCTTCAAGGTCCCGTCTGTAGGCATCTATCGTATTTTTAGAGCAGTTTCTTTCTGAGTCCAGAAACACCAGGAACTGCTCAAGAAGTGATGAAAAATCTTGATGCTTGCCCATTTTTACCGATGATAGTACAAAGGACCTTCTTACTTAGCCGCTTACGGTCATTAAAATAAACGATTTCTATCTACTTTTTTTGATAATACAGGCTAATCAGGGGTGGATAAAGTAAAAGTTTTCATGCAGGTGGACATGTCAGAAAAGGACGCAACCCTTTCGTTGCTGATGATAAAGGGGCTAGGCTCAAAGAGATTTTTTAGGCTCAAAGAGGCCTTTGGCTCTGCCCTGGATGTCTGGAGACATGCAAGTAAAAAGGGATTGAAAGACCTTGTGCCCGACTCGGTTGCAAATGCTATACTCAAGGGGCCAGATGAAAAAGGGCTAAAAAGGCTGAAGGAAACCTGTAAAAGAAAAGGGTTTTGGCTCCTTTTTTACAATGATCCTGACTATCCGCCTTCTTTGAGGCACATACACGACCCTCCTGCTGTGCTTTTTGGAGCAGGAAACAGGAAGGTGCTTTCCAGCAGATGCGTTGCCATTGTTGGCTCAAGAAAATCGTCCACCTATGGTCAAAGAATTTGTGCTTCCATTGCGAAAAGTCTTTCTGAGGCAGGCCTAACCATAGTTTCAGGCCTTGCCCTTGGGATCGATGCCTGTGCGCACCGGGCGGCCGTAGATTCCGGGGGCTTAACCATAGCGGTTAAAGGATGCGGCCTTGATGTAAAGTATCCCATGAGAAACGCGTTCCTTGCAGAGAAAATTGCCGAAAATGGCGCAGTAATAAGCGAGTTTTTCCCGGAAGTGGTGGCCGAGCCTGGAAATTTTCCTGCCAGAAACAGGATAATTAGCGGACTCAGCCTTGGGGTGGTGGTTGTTGAGGCTGGGGTTAAAAGCGGCTCTCTCATTACAGCATACCTTGCCCTTGACCAGGGTCGGGAAGTGATGGCCGTGCCCGGAAGCGTTTTTTCTTATGGTAGTAAGGGCTGCCACAAGCTTATAAAGGAGGGGGCGGGCCTTGTTGAATCCGCCAAGGATGTTCTTGAAACACTTGGCCTGGATCAATGGGATGCAAACACTAATTCCCGTGATAAGGCCCAGAAAATGCCTGTCATATCAGGAGAAACCGGCAAGGTTATTGACAAATTGGGGGCTGACCCTCAACATATTGACGAAATAGCCGTTAAATGTTCCATGCCCGCATCAAAGGTGGCCTCCATTCTTACTGAGCTTGAGCTCAAGGACCTGGTCACTTGCTGGGGAAGCGGGATGTACAGCTTAATAAAGAGTAACGAGTAAGAGAGTATGAAAAAAGGACTTGTAATAGTTGAATCACCGACAAAGGTTAGGACGCTCAAGAGATATCTGGGCGGAGACTATGAAATAATGGCCTCTGTTGGCCACGTAAAGGATCTTCCGCCAAAAAGGCTAGGCGTTGACAAGGAAAAGGGTTTTAAGCCCGAGTACGTGGTCATAAGGGGCAAGGGTCAGGTCTTAAAAAAGCTCAAAAACGCCGCTTCAAAGGTTCAGGACGTGTATCTTGCCCCCGACCCTGACAGGGAAGGAGAGGCCATTGCCTGGCATATTGCAGAGGAACTTAAAAAGGCAAAGGCAGGAAATGGAAAGAGGTATCACAGGGTACTGTTTCATGAGCTTACAAGGCGGGCAATCCTGGATGCCCTGAAGTCTCCCACAACCCTGAACAAGAATCGGTTTGAATCCCAGCAGGCCCGGCGAATTCTGGATCGCCTGGTAGGATACGAGCTCTCCCCGCTTCTCTGGGAAAAGGTGCGCCAGGGGCTATCAGCAGGCCGTGTTCAGTCAGTGGCAGTACGCCTTGTCTGTGACAGGGAACGTGAAATACAAGAATTTGTGCCAGAGGAGTACTGGTCAATAACTGCCAGACTTAAGGCAAATGAGCCACCGCCCTTTGAGGCAAAGGTGGTGAAAAAAAGCGGCAAAAAGCTCAAGATAGAAAATGAAGAACAGGCAAGGGAAATAGTAAAGGCCCTTGAAGGTGCAGATTTCAAGGTAAAGGATGTAAAACGGGTTGAGAGAAAGAAGAATCCGCCGCCCCCCTTCATAACTAGTACACTTCAGCAGGCAGCCGCCAGACAGCTTGGCTTTTCTGCAAAAAAGACCATGATGCTTGCCCAGCGCCTGTATGAGGGCATAGAGCTTGGCAAGGAAGGGCCTGTGGGTCTCATTACCTACATGAGAACCGACTCTGTAAGGCTTTCCCAGGAGGCAATAAAGCAGGCCCGTGGGTACATAAAGGATTCCTTTGGCAAGGAGTATCTTCCTGCGCGCTCGCGCCAGTACAAGAAGGGGAAACTCACCCAGGACGCCCACGAGGCAATCAGGCCTACATCTGTAAAGAGGACTCCCGATAGCCTTGCACCGTTTCTTGAGCCCGATCTTTTAAGGCTCTATTCGCTCATCTGGAAAAGATTTGTGGCCTGTCAGATGGCTGCGGCCAAATACGACCAGACAACCGTTGAGATAGAGGCAGCAGACTACCGCCTTAAGGCCGTGGGAAGCGTTCTCAAATTCGAGGGCTTCCTTAGGGTATACGGGAAAGAGGCAGAGCTGGAAGGTGAAAACAGGATACTCCCGCCGCTTGAAATCGGAGAGACCTTAGAGCTAATGGGACTTGAGCCCAAACAGCATTTTACGCAGCCTCCTCCACGCTACAGTGAGGCCAGCCTTATAAAGGCCCTTGAGGAGAAGGGAATAGGTCGCCCCAGCACCTATGCTGCCATTTTGTCAACCATACAGGACAAAAATTACGTGAGGCTTGAGAACAGAAGATTTGTGCCAACGGAACTTGGTTTTCTGGTTACCGACCTTCTAACCGCTCATTTTCCTGAGATCCTTGACGCGGCCTTTACCGCAGAAATGGAGCAGGGGCTTGACAAGGTTGAAGAGGGTGCAGTGTCCTGGGTGGAGCTTTTGAGCCGTTTTTACGACACCTTTTCAAAGAGGCTTGATGCGGCCAAGGAGAAGATGGAGTCTGTCAAGCAAAATGGCGTGGCAACCGACGTCAAATGTGACAAGTGTGGGGCAGACATGGTTATCAGATACGGTAGGACAGGGGAGTTCCTAGCCTGTTCTGCATATCCAGAGTGTAAAAACACCAAGAATTTCAAAAGGGGCCCTGACGGCTCGATTCAGACAGTTGAGGAAGAGGAGAGTGTGACGGATTTTAAATGTCCCAAATGTGGGGCCCCCATGATAAAAAAACGGGGTCGCTATGGGGAATTTCTGGCATGCTCGTCTTATCCCAATTGTAAATCCACAATGCCCATACCTACTGGCGTAAGATGCCCTAAAAAAGGATGTACAGGCGAGATAGTTCAAAAGAGTTCAAGGAGGGGGAAGGTATTTTATGGATGCAGCAACTATCCGGAATGTGACTACGCCATTTGGGATCGCCCAGTACCAGTAAAGTGTCCGGCATGTGGTGCCGATTTTTTGCTTGAGAAACAAACGTCAAAGGGTAAAGGAATCTTATATTGTGCTAACAAGGTCTGTGGCTACAGGGCCAAGGTGGAAGAGATGGAAAAAGAAGAAAATTTTGCGAATAAATCCCTTGAAAAACAGCAAGTTAACGATGGCGCCGTGGGAAAATAGAAAAAGTTTGAAAATTTTCCTTGCGCCAGTGAAAAAGGTAGGCTATATATCTCGAGCCTCAACGGAACAGCCAGTTGAGGGCGGCATATTCAGCGACGAAAAAAGAAGAAGCTGCCTTCATCATGGACACCTTGGGGTTGACACCAAAAAAAATTGCGCATATACTTAATATCGCTCTTTTGAAAAAGCCGATCTTTGAAAACTGAATAGCGTCTGTCGGGTTCAAAGAAATCAAACTCAAGTGCCATAATTGGCATTATCAATTTAAACTTGAGGGTTTGATCCTGGCTCAGAATGAACGCTGGCGGCGTGCCTAACACATGCAAGTCGTACGAGAAATTCCGCCTTCGGGTGGAAGAGTAAAGTGGCGCACGGGTGAGTAACGCGT
>JALWYS010000064.1 GCA_027003115.1 Deltaproteobacteria bacterium
GGCAGAAGGAGGCCATAAAGGCCGAGCGCATTATTGAGGCAGAGGTCATAAAGTTTCAGTCATGGCTCAGGTCCCTGGATGTGGTTCCAATAATCAAGGGCCTTCAGGAAAAGGCAGAATCCATAAGGAAAAGGGAGCTAGCTAGGACCATGAAGAATCTCAAGCACCTTGATGAAAAAGACCTAAAGGCCATAGAAAAACTCACAAGCTCCCTTGTTGGAAAGATACTTCACGACCCCATCATCTTTTTGAAAAAAGGTGCAGAGACAGAAAACAGAGAAGAGATACTTTTTATGATAAGCAAACTCTTTTCCTTAAACGGTCTCGGCCAGACCGTTTCCCTTGAAGACTACATGGAAAGCAAGGGGCAAAGCGGCAAGAAATCTTCCAATTCCAAGGACATACAGGCCTGAAAAGAATCTCTTAGACTAGTCCATAGAAGGCTGGTTTTTCAAATGAATATCCCTTTGAGGAAATGGTATCTCAATGCCCTTTTCTTTAAAGGTGCCATCAATGGCCTTTATGAGCTGATGAATGACTCTGCCCTTAAGGCTTGGTTCGTTTACCCAGCAAAGAAGCTCAAAATCTATGGAAGAATCCCCAAACCGCCTGAGCCTGGCCCTGGGCTTCGGGCTTCTGACGACATCCGGGTCATTTAGTGCAATATCCACAAGGAGTTTGGAGACCTCCTCAAGATCGGATCCGTAGGCCACGCCAACGGGAACCCTTATCCTGAAGCGCGGAACAGGTGCACTTTCATTTATTATCTTGGCATTTGCCATGATGGAGTTGGGGATGGTAATCAGTACGTCGTCCCTTGTTTTTATCCGGGTGGAGCGTATGCCAATATCCACCACCTCCCCGCGCTCTCCGGAGTCAAGTATTATGTAATCGCCCACCTTGTAGGATTTGTCCATGAATATGGAGATCCCGCCGAAAAAGTTGGCAAGGCTGTCCTTTGCTGCCATGGCAATGGCAATTCCTGCAATACCTGCCGATGCAAAAATTGGAGTGAGGCTTACATTCCAGACCATGAGGATGGCCACAATGCCAAAGATAACCACGGCAATTCTTAGCACGTTTCTGAAAAGCAGGAAGACCTCCCTGCCTATCTTGGCCTTTTCAGAAAGGAGATAGGGCTCCTTGAACCTGAAGGTGGAAATGAAATGGGCCGTTGGAATCCACCACACCATTATGATAAGGGTCTTTATGATGCTAGTGGTTATATAATCCCAAGGGGGCGCTAGCTTGTAGCTCACGGCTACATGGAGTGGCCCAAGAAGCAAGATGGTCAAACAGATGGGTTTGTGGATGAAGGCGATTATGTGATCGTCAAAGGAGACATGGGTAAGGGCAGCAAGTCTTTTGAGTGCCTTGTCCACAAAGATGCCTGCAAGTTTTGCAAGAATGGCGTAGCCCAGGATGGTTATAAGGGCATCAACATGGTCCGTATCCAGGAAATATAATAGTTTGTGTAGGTAGATGCGTATCTGCTGGTTGACATGTTCCATGGGAGCTATTATAAAGGGTCGCCAGTCTAATAGGAATTAATTAATTTGGAGGATTGATGGCTAATCATAAATCAGCGCTCAAAAGGGTTCGCCAGAACAAAAAGCGCAGGCTTAGGAACAAGATACGCAAGACCAGGATAAAAAACCTTACCAAGGCCGTTGAAGCTGCCATAGCCGAAAAGGCTCCAGAGATTGCCATGGAAAGGCTTCGCAAGGCCCAAAGTTATATTGACAAGATAGGACACAAGAAGGGGGCCCTTCACAGGCGTACGGCCTCCAGGAAGATTTCACGCCTTTATAAAAAGGTCAGTAACCTCTTAAAGACCGCTTCACAGTAGCAAATTACTCACCGATTTGAGCCCGACCATTGGGTTCGCAATAAGGATATGAAATGAAAACGAAACCGGTTCATATTCGCTGGATTTTAACCGGTTTTCTGTTTTTGTTT
>JALWYS010000065.1 GCA_027003115.1 Deltaproteobacteria bacterium
GAGCTTCTCTATCTCAACAGTGGTGGCGCCGGGTTCATACTCATCCAGAAGGGCGTCATAGGGGCTTGAGTCAAAACCAAGGCAGTCGGCCTTCTTGCGTGAAAGCTCCACAAGCCTTTGCAAAAAGGGCAAAAAGATGGAAAAATCTGCCTCTTTTCTTGCCTGTGCCCAAGCCCTGTGGGCGAGAACGGCCTGGCGCGAAAGCTCCTGAACAAGACTTGCTGGCAGTTTCTTTTGCCTGTCAAAAAGCCTTTTCCATTCCCTTAAGCATACGAACTCATCCTTTTCCGGCCCCTTTGGCTCCACCTGTTCAAAAAGCTCCTCAATGAGTTCCCCAGTACGTGATGATGTCATTTTTTCATGTATGAGGCTTGCCAAAAGGGCCGTCTGTTCAGCCCTGTTCTGCTCTCCTTTTGGGGGCATGAAGGTTTCCTGGTCCCAGTCTAGCAGGCGCCTTATGCCCCGAAGGTGGGTTATTTCTTGGAATATGTCCTTGAGCTCCTGGAATCTTGAGGCAAAAGAGTTATGGTCCATGGGTGTCTTTTCCCTCTGCCATCAAGTCTTTTTGAATCTTGGATTCGTAGACGTCTTCAACCCGGTCGTAACGCATCTGAGTAATCTGTTCGGAGACAAGACCGAGCAGGAAAACCATGACGCTCACGCTCAAGAGCAGGGCAGACATGTTTGTGAACCTGTGGAAAAATGTATAGGTGTACAGGTAGTAGAGCAGTCCAACAGAGAAAAACAGGAAGGAGATTGGCAAAAAGATTCTCAGGGGCGAAAAAAGGGTGGCGATTCTAAGGATGATGAGGATGAATCTCGAGCCATCCCTGAGTGTGGAAATCTTGCTCTTTCCTATGCGTTTTGCCACCTTGATTGGTACGTATTTTATGGTGAGCCCGCTCCTTAGGTAGGCAAGGGTGCTGGTGGTGGGGTATGAAAACGTGTTTGGGAAAAGGTAGAGGTACCTTCTTACCGTTTCCGTTTCGAAGACCCTGAAACCAGAGGTAAGGTCCTTGATGGGAAACTTACCCACGTACGAGGCAAGCCTGTTGTAACACCAATTGGCAATCCTTCTGCCAAGGCTTGCCTGGCCCTTTGCATCCCTTGCCCCAACCACCATGTCATATCTTTCCATCTCTTCAAGGAGTCTCGAGATGTCTTCCGGGCGGTGCTGCCCGTCCCCGTCCATTAGCACCACGTATTTCCCAGCGGCATTTCTGATGCCAGTTTTCACTGAAGCACCGTTACCTATATTATATGGGTGTCTTATTACTTCTGCACCGGCCATAGCGGCGACCTCTGCGGTGTTGTCACTGCTACCGTCATCAACCACTATTATCTGAAAGTCCGGGTGAAGCTGCCTGATTTTGGCAATGGTATCACCAATGGCGGCCTCTTCGTTAAAGGCCGGAATGACTACGCTAACTTCTGGTTTGTCATTCATAAAGACTGCGTTTCCTCTTTCCCCTCTTTTTCCTGAGTCGGATTGATGAGTCCGTAGGCCTTTCCAATCCGGTAGACAAGGTTCATAAAGCCCTTTGGCAGAGGAACGTCCCGATCCTCAAGAAGAATGCCGTAGTCCCTGGCCCGGGCCAGTATTTCTGCGCTGAGATCAGGCATTCCTTCGCAGTGGTTGCAAAGAAAATGTATCCTGAGTGCGTCAGTAAGGGGAATGAGCAGGTCCGGAAACTCTTGGGGTACGAGACTAAGTTCCCTGTCAATAAGTTCTGCATGTTTTTCTGCAAATTCCTTGTAGGGGCTTTGGGGGTTTGGGGTGCCAAACAGGCGGTTAAGCATTGCTGCCGAAAGAAGCCTTTGAAACTCCTCATCCTTGTGACTGTATCTGGCCTGAAAGGACTCCTTTGCCCTCATGAAAAAGACCATCCTTACCAGATCTACACCCTCTCTCAGGCTCTCTATCAGGCCCCTTTGATTTTCCATTTCTCACCTCAAAACAGTTATATCAGGGTGCCAACCCTGCGGAAATACAGGTTATATCAGCCCGAGCCTTTTGTCTATTCAATTTGCTCGTTGAACTTTGGGGCAGTTCTTGTTATAAAAGCACATTTAACGTCTCGTAGGGGGAATTTTTTAAATGGAAAAGGTTTCAGAAGTTACACAGGATACCAATACCGCCGCACCAAGTGCGGAAGCGGCCGAGGAAAAGGCTGCGCAGCCGGTGCAGGAAGAGCAGGGCACCGCTATTCAGGCCACTGAGGCCGACGAAGGTAAATCCATGTCTGAGGAATCCGAGGACATGGGCCAGTTCGAAGAGCTTTTCGAACAAAGTCTCCGTTCCTTTCAGGAAGGAGAAATTATAAATGGGACAGTAGTAAGCGTTGATCACGATTATGTAATGATCGACATAGGCTACAAGTCAGAAGGTCTTATTCCCACCAGAGAGTTCCTGGATGCAGAGGGAAACATCACCGTGAAGCCAGGGGACATTGTAGAAGTCCTGGTGGAACGCTGGAATCCAGAGGATGGAACCCTTAGGGTTTCCCATGCCAAGGCCGTCAGAAGGAAGGTGTGGGACGAGGTCATAAAGGCCTTTGAGGCCAAAGAACCAATAGAGGTTGCAGTGCTTTCCAAGGTAAAGGGTGGCCTCACTGTGCTTATAGGTGAAGGTTCAGGCGGAATAAAGGCCTTTCTTCCCTATTCACAGGTTGATGTAAAGCCCCACCCCAACCTTGACAAGTTGATTGGGGAAAAATTCAGGTGTGCAATCCTTGATTACAACAGAAAGCGTCAGAACGTTGTTGTCTCAAGAAGGGAGCTTCTTGAAAAAGAGATTGCAGAGAAGAAGAAAGAGACCTTGTCAACCCTTGAGGAGGGCCAGGTAAGGGAAGGCGTTGTGAAGAATATCACCGATTATGGCGCCTTTGTGGATCTTGGCGGCATAGATGGCCTTCTTCACGTGACAGACATCTCCTGGGGCCGCGTTGACCATCCATCCAAGGTTTTAAAGGTTGGAGACACCATAACCGTCAAGGTCCTTTCCTTTGACAGGGAAAAGGAAAAGGTGGCCCTTGGCATCAAGCAGCTTACTGAAGATCCGTGGTTGAGCGTGGCGGAAAAGTACCCGGAGGGTGAAAAGGTCTCTGGAAGGGTTGTGAACCTCACCGAATATGGCGCCTTTGTAGAGCTTGAAGAGGGTGTGGAAGGGCTTATCCATGTCTCCGAGATGTCCTGGACCAAGAGGATCAGGCATCCAAAGCAGGTACTCGAGGTGGGCGACCAGGTGGAGGCCGTTGTCCTTAAGGTTGACCCTGAGGCAAGGAGGATTTCACTGGGTCTCAAGCAGGTCCAGCCCAACCCGTGGGACCTTGTAAAGGAGAGATACCCGGAAGGCACGGTTATCGAGGGCACCGTGAAGAATATAACGGATTTTGGCCTTTTTATTGGCATAGAAGAGGGCATAGACGGCCTTGTGCACGTATCCGACCTTTCCTGGAGCAAGAGGGTGAAACATCCATCTGAGCTTTTTAAGAAGGGAGACAAGATACAGGCCGTTGTGCTCAACATCGACAAGGAAAAGGAGAGGTTTTCTCTTGGAGTAAAACAGCTTCAGCCCGATCCCTGGGAATCTGCTCCAGAACGTTTTCCTGTGGGCAGTAAGGTCACCGGCAAGATCACCAACGTTACAGACTTTGGAATCTTTGTAGAGCTGGAAGAGGGCATAGAAGGGCTTATCCATGTTTCAGAAATTGCGCCTGGAAGGCCAAAGAGCCCAGTTGGAAAGTACGAGGTGGGAAGCGAGATCACTGCCAAGGTGATAAATGTCTCTCCAAAGGACAGGCGAATAGGTCTTTCCATAAAGAAAATGATGGAGGACGAGGAGCGCTCCTTCTATTCGGAGTACAGCTCCTCCCAGGCTGCACCAACTACCCTCGGACTGCTTTTGCAGGAGGAGCTTGTCAAGGACAAGTCAGACTCTGGCGACAAATCTTGAGCCAGCGGGAAGGCTAAATGACGGAGAAGGAGCAAAGGGGAGGCCGCACTAGGGCCTTCCTCATAGTGCTTGCAACAATAGGAGGGCTTGCCCTCCTTACTTTTTTTGCCTTTGTCCTGCTCATTGGCTCATTGTTTCTTAAAAGCGGCGTTGCGCCTTCGCCTCTAACTCCAAAGGCAGAAGGGGTGGGCATAATAAAGCTGGAAGGTGTAATAGTCTCTCCTGAAAAAGTAATCAAAGATCTTAGAAGCTTCAGGGAAAATGATCGAGTCAAGGCCATAGTTCTAAGAATAGACAGCCCTGGAGGGGCAGTTGGAGCCAGTCAGGAGCTTTATCAGGAAATAAAGCAGGTGGACAAGGAAAAACCCGTGGTTGCCTCCCTTGTTAACACGGCTGCCTCCGGCGCCTTTTATGCAGCCTGCGGCTCCCGCTGGATAGTTTCAGACCCAGGCACCATTACCGGAAGTATCGGCGTCATAATGAAGCTTCCAAACATCTCAGGCCTTCTTCAAAGGCTTGGCATAAAGACCACGGTCATAAAAAGCGGAAAACTGAAGGATCTGGCCTCCATCACAAGGGATCTGACCCCTGAAGAGAGGCAGGTGCTAAAGGGGGTCATGGACGATATCCACAACCAGTTTATACAGGATGTGGCCAAGGGCAGGCGTCTTTCTGTGGAGGACGTCTCAAAGGTTGCGGATGGAAGGATATTTTCCGGAAGGCAGGCCCTGGCACTCCACTTTGTGGATGAGCTTGGTAACTTCTCAACTGCAGTGAAGAAGGCTGCAGAGCTTGGAAAGATAAAGGGTAAGCCCGCCCTTATATACCCTCAGAAGGATAAGATAACGGCAATAAAGGAAATCTTGGAGGATTCCGGAGCAAGGTCCATGCTCAAGTTTCTAAGCCTGCTATTTCTTGATGATTCTTCCGGAGTTCCGCATTAATCCTTTCAGATGTTAAAGGCAGACCTGGTAAAAAGGCTAAAGGAGATTCATCCGGAATTTACCCAGGCCGATCTCCAGGAAATGGTGGAGCTTGTGTTTGAACAGATATCCCAGGCCCTTGAAGAAGGAAGAAGGGTTGAGATAAGGGGATTTGGAAGCTTCAGCCTTCACAGACAGAAAGAAAGACAATTCATAAATCCCAAGACGGGTCAAAAGACAGTCTGCCCCTCCAATTTCAGAATAGTCTTCAGACCAAGCAACAATTTAAAAAGGATCGATTCTCTTTAAGGCACCTGATAGGTCAGGGAAATATTTCCGAAATCTTCTTGATTGTTTCCTGTTGCAAATGATTAGGGCATAATTATTGTCTTTTTAGGTAACTCCTTCAAAAAGGCCAATGGGAGGCGAAACCTTATGGCCAGCAAATCCAGCAGGACAAAGATAGCCCTTCTCGATCTTACCAGTTGCACTGGTTGTGAGGTGAATCTCTTGCGGCTCGGCTCAAAATTTCTTGAGCTTGCCGAACACTTTGAAATCGCAGATTGGCACATGCTTCAAAGGGACAAGGATACGGACTATGATGTTGTTTTCGTTGAGGGCTTTGTGTGCAATGAAGAGCAGGAGAGGTTTTTAAGGCAGGCAAGAAGGACAAGTCAGGTGCTAGTTGCCCTGGGGGCCTGCGCCATGACCGGTAACGTTTTTTCCCAGATCAAACCTGAGAAATACGAAGAGCTTAAATCAAGGGTCTATCCCCCTGGCTACCAACCTGTAACCCACTTTGTAAAGCCCGTTTCAAAGGTGGTGGATGTAGATCATGTGATTCCGGGATGTCCTGCAAGCAGTGAGGCGGCGGCAAAACTCTTTGAGGAGCTTAGCAAAAGGCCCATAACATCTCCACGGCTCAGGGTTCAGGAGCCTGACTTTGTATCAAGGATAGAAGGCCATGGCAAACTCGAAGCTGATCTTGAAAAGGGCCATGCCGTTTTTGCGCCAGAAGAAGGAGAACGGTTCGTGGAGGCCCTTGCAGTTGGCAGGCCATACTGGAGCGCTCCGAAACTTCACAGCAGGATATGTGGCATCTGCCCGGCAGCACATACACTTTGTGCCATCGAGGCTTCCGAAAGGGCCCTGGGAATCAGGCCTTCAACACAGACCGTTTTGCTCAGAAGGCTTTTTCAGTGTGGACAGATGGTCTCAAGCCATCTTATGCATTTGTATTTAATGGTTCTGCCCTCCATTGCAGGCTTTGATTCCAGTGTGGATTTCAGCCTTGTTTATCCGGAGGAATTTAAGATATTTTTGGAGATAAAGAGGATAGCCGAGGAGATAACGGATGCCATAGGTGGCGCTCCCCTTCATGCGGTCAGCCTAGAGCCTGGAGGTTTTACCAGGGTTCCTGATGCAAAAAGGCTTTCACAACTTGGTCGTCGTATTGAAAAGGTACTCGACGACAGCCTGGATCTTGTGCGGATACTTGGCACTTTCAGGTGGCCAGAGGCCGAAACTGTTGCCCATATGCTTTGTGTTCAGCCGGAAAAAGATGAATATCCCTTCTATGGCATGAGCCTAATACACAACGGGCCAGAGCCCGTTTCCGGCACGGACTATCAAGATCTCATAGAGGAACACACACGAAAGGGCCAGTCCGGAAAGGTGGCTTATCTCAAAGGGAAAAGGCCAGTAAAGACAGGGGCACTGTCACGGCTCTTTCGCTTTAACAGGCATCTTAATCCCCTTGCTTCTGTCATTTTCAAGGAACTTGGCATTAATTTTCAAAACCCCTTTCACAACAATCTTTCCCAGGCAGTTGAGCTCATTCACTACCTTGAGGAGGCCAGAAAGCTCCTGGCTGAGCTTGGAAAAGGGGATGTTTCAGGGGCCAAGATAGATGAAAAAAAGGTGAGGCAACAGGCGCTTTCAGGAAAAGGGCCATGGCCGAGGCGCGGGGTTGGAATCATTGAGGCGCCAAGGGGAATACTCATTCATGACGTGGAAATTGATAAATCGGGCCTAGTTACCAATTACAATATCGTAACACCCACGGCCCTTAACCTGTCTGCCCTTGGGCCAGAGGCGGAGCTGTTTCTTCGGAAAAATCGGGATCTATCAAAGGAGAGAAAAAGGGCGGCCCTTGAGGATCTTGTGCGGGCCTCTGACCCCTGCATCACATGTGCTGTTCACTAGATATGGGGCCTCTATCATAGTCTTATTCAAAATCGGCACAGCTCCCCTTGCCGCGGCGAAGCACCTCTATTTCGTCATCCACCAGTGAGATCACGCTTGAAGGCTCCGGAGATATTATGCCTGAATCCACAATGATGGGGATCTGCTTGCCGAACCTTTTGGCCATTTCTTTTGGATCTGAAAAGATTTCATCCCCTTGGGATACAGTGGTACTGATTATGGGGTTTCCGAGCTGTCTTACTATTTCAAGGCAGACAGGATGATCGGGAATCCTAATGCCAACGGTCTTTCTCTTTGTCAACATCATCTTTGGCACCTGGCGGGAGCCTTCAAGGATGAAGGTGTAGGGCCCGGGAAGATAACGTTTAAGTATCCTGTAGGCAAGATCTGAGACCCTGGCATACTGGCTTATGTGACTCAAGTCTGAGCATATAAAGCTGAAGGGTTGGGTCTTCGGTATTCCTTTTATCTGGTAGACTTTTTCAATGGCCTTTTTATTGAATATGTCAGCCCCCATGCCGTAACAGGTATCCGTGGGGTAGATAACCACCTCTCCCTTTTTCAAGGCATCCACTATTTGGCGAATTTTTCTGGGCACCGGTCTTTTCGGATCTAATTCTATTATCACGACTTTATCCTCCTTGGGGATTGACAAACATCTTGTTTTCAAGGTAACAATTTTGAACTACCGTTCAATTAATCAATGTATCAAAACAAGAAAGACGTTTTTTGCCTGTGGCGATTATTTCAAAGATAATCATGCAGGTGTTTATGTGAAGAATAAAATTGAGGAGGAGTTACATGAAATTAGATCCGACCAAGATGAAAGACTGGGAAATAGCCGAGGCCGCTGCCGAACATATGAAAACAGTTTACCAGCTTGGCGAGGAGCTGGGCCTAGAGAAGGAAGAACTTCTTCCCTATGGCCATTACGTGGCAAAGATAGATTACGCCAAGACCTTGGAGAGGCTGAAAGATCGTCCAGACGGTAAGTACATTGATGTTACTGCCATTACCCCTACGCCCCTTGGAGAAGGGAAAAGCACCTGTGCTGTAGGTCTCATGGAGGGCCTTGGAAAAAGGGGGAAAAACGTTGTGGGGGCACTTCGTCAGCCCTCTGGAGGCCCCACATTCAATATTAAGGGAAGCGCCGCAGGTGGCGGGCTGGCTCAGCTTATTCCCCTGGACAAGTTTTCCCTGGGGCTTACTGGTGACATAAACGCCATTATGAACGCCCACAACCTGGGTATGGTGGCCCTTACGGCCAGAATGCAGCACGAGAGCAACTACACAGACGAGCAGCTTGCCCAAAGGGGGCTCAAGCGTCTGGATGTGCATCCAAAAAGCGTTGAGTTCCGCTGGATAATAGACTTTTGTGCCCAGGCGCTCAGGAACATCACCATAGGTATTGGGGGCCGCATGGATGGCTTTACCATGCAGAGCGGCTTCAACATAGCGGTTTCCTCTGAGATCATGGCAATACTTGCCATTGCCAATGATCTTAAGGACCTCAGGGAAAGAATTGGAAAAATCGTTGTCGCCTACGACAAGACAGGAAAGCCAATAACCACAGAGGACCTGGAGGTGGCTGGGGCCATGACGGCCTGGATGGTTGAGGCTGTAAACCCAAATCTCATGCAGACCATAGAGGGGCAGCCATGTCTCATACATGCAGGTCCCTTTGCCAATATCGCAATTGGTCAGTCGTCGGTAATTGCAGACAAGGTTGGGCTGAAGCTTGGCGACTACCTTGTAACGGAAAGTGGTTTTGGGGCTGATATTGGTTTTGAGAAGTTCTGGAACCTCAAGTGTCGCTTTAGCGGGCTGAAACCAAACTGTGCAGTGGTTGTCGCCACTATCCGCGCGCTCAAGTGCCACGGTGGTGCACCCATTCCTCGCCCGGGCCGTCCAATGCCGCCAGAATATAGCGAGGAGCATGTGGAATGGGTGGAAAAGGGCACAGCCAACCTGCTGCACCACATTGAAACGGTTAAGAAGGCAGGCATCAATCCAGTTGTCTGCATTAATGCATTCTATACCGACACCAAGAACGAGATCGAGGCAGTACGCAGGCTCTGTGAACAGGCGGGTGCCCGCGTTGCAGTGTCCGAGCACTGGCTAAAGGGCGGCGAGGGTGCACTTGAGTTTGCAGATGCAGTAATTGATGCATGCAATGAAGAAAACGATTTCAGGTTCTTATATGACCTTGACACCCCGCTTCGCAAGCGTATAGAGCTCATCACCAAGGAGGTCTACGGTGGAGACGGCGTGGATTACTCGCCAGAGGCCCTTGCCAAGGCAGAAAAGATCGAGAAGGATCCAGAGCTTTCAAAGCTTGGTACATGCATGGTCAAGACACACCTAAGCCTATCAGACAACCCAAATCTCAAGGGTGTGCCAAAGGGCTGGAGGCTTTTTGTTCGCGACATCCTTACGTATAAGGGCGCAGGCTTTGTCGTTCCAGTGGCAGGGGCTATAAGCCTCATGCCGGGAACCGGCTCTGATCCGGCCTATAGACGCATTGACGTGGATGTTGAGACAGGAAAGGTAAAGGGCCTGTTCTAGATTTTGCCCTCCTTTTGTTCTTTTTTGGCCGCCTTCGGGCGGCCTTTTTATTTGGCCGGGGGAAAAGGCATCAGATATGGGGCAAAAGACCCCGGCTTTTAGTTTTTGTTACTCACGAGAAAAAAGTAGCACGATATATTGTGGGTAATTTTAGTGATATCAAATAATTACGATTTATGCGGGTGTCGGTTGGACAATTTTTGTTATATGGTCTAAACTTTGCTATCTAAATATAGTCTACTTTATGAATCCACATTCAGTAAAAGAGTAGGAGGAGTCATGTCAGCAAAAATTATCAGTGGCGTTGAGATAGCAAAGCAGATCAGGCAAGAGCTCAAGGACGAGGTAAAGGAGCTTAAGGATAAGCATGGAGTGGTCCCCGGTCTTGTTACTATCCTTGTTGGGGAAAATCCCGCCTCGGTCTCCTATGTCACTGCTAAGCAGCGCACGGCCCACGAATTAGGCTTTCATTCCATCCAGGACGATCAGCCTGAAGACATTTCTGAAGACGAACTTCTCAAGCTCATAGACAAGTACAACAACGACGAAAGCATCCACGGTATACTGGTTCAGTTGCCCCTTCCCAAGCACATTGATGAGAGCAAGGTGCTTTATGCCATTTCACCTGACAAGGATGTGGACGGATTCCATCCCGTGAACGTGGGCAAGATGGTAATAGGCGAGCCGTGTTTTTTGCCCTGTACCCCACACGGCATTTTGGAGATGCTTATTCGTGCTGATGTTGAAACAAGTGGTGCCGAGGTCGTGGTTGTCGGCCGTAGCAATATTGTTGGAAAACCCATTGCCAATCTCATGCTGCAAAAGCGCCCTGGCGGTAACGCCACTGTTACGATATGCCATACAAGGACGAGGGATATGGCCTTCCATACCAAAAGGGCCGATATCCTCATAGTTGCCGCAGGCAGGCCAAAGGTCATAACGGCAGACATGGTAAAAGACGGGGTCGTTGTCATTGACGTTGGAGTAAACCGCATTGGAAAGACCCCAGAAGGCAAGGCCATTTTGTGTGGTGACGTGGATTTTGATGCAATAAAGGAAAAGGCTGCTGCAATTACACCTGTGCCAGGCGGCGTTGGGCCAATGACCATCACCATGCTCATGAAGAATACGGTCCAGGCTGCCAAACAGTTTGCTGGACTGGTCTAAGGCCGGTTTAAATCATTAAGGAGAATTTTTATGGACACCAGCAAGAGATTCAAAAAAGGAAATAGCGGATGTCCCAGCATCCAGTGTGAGGCCAACAGAGAGGTCCTATGCAATGAATGTGCATCTGGAGTCGTTACTGCTGCCCACAGGGTGCAGAATAGGAGCGTTGAGCCTTGCCTTTTCGGTAAGGGAGGCACATGCTGCAGAAACTGCAACATGGGCCCTTGTCAGATAATAGAAGGCGTAGATGCCATGGTGGGCATCTGCGGGGCAGATGCCCCAACCGTTGTGGCAAGAAACTTTGCAAGGATCGTTGCAGGTGGTGCTGCTGCCCACATGGATCATGGAAGGGGCGTGGCCCTGGCCTTTCTTGAAACGGCCAAGGGCGAGACCCCTTACGAGATAAAGGACGGGATAAAGCTTAGGGAAACAGCACTCAGGCTCGGCATTGACCCGGGCGAGAAGTCCAAGACGGATCTAGCCATTGAGGTGGGTGAAAAGCTTGTAAGCGAGTTTGGCCAGCAAGAAGGCGCTATTTCCTTTATAAAAAGGGCACCTCAGCCAAGGCAAGAGCTCTGGCAAAAATTGGGTGTCACGCCCAGAGGGGTTGACCGAGAGGTCGTTGAGATGATGCACAGGACCCACATGGGTGTTGACCAGAATTACAAAAACATCCTGCTTCAGGCGGCAAGGTGCGCCCTTGCAGATGGCTGGGGGGCTTCCATGATAGCTACCGAGCTTTCAGACATCATGTTTGGAACCCCGGTGCCAATCCGCACCAAGGTCAACATAGGAGTGCTTAAGAAGGATGAAGTCAACGTAACTGTGCACGGCCATGAGCCTGTTCTGGCAGAGGCGCTGGCAATGGTGGCCAACGATCCTGAAATTGTTGCCGAGTGCAAGAAGGTCGGCGCAAAGGGTGTAAATCTAGCAGGTGTTTGCTGTACTGGTAACGAAATCCTTATGAGAAGAGGGCTTCCCATTGCAGGAAGCTTTGTGCAGCAGGAGGTTGTCCTTGCAACAGGCGCTGTAGAGGCCATGGTGGTTGACGTGCAGTGTATCATGCAGGGCGTCTCCCCTGTCTCCAAGAATTACCATACCCAGCTCATAACCACCTCAGAAAAGGCCAAGATCACCGGTGCAAAGCACGTACAGTTCCATGAAGACAAGGCCCTGGACGTGGCTAAGGAAATCATCAAGATGGCCATTGCCAAGTTCCCTGAGCGTGGCAAGTACTGTATACCAAGACATGAGATGGACGTTGTAGCGGGCTTCAGTCACGAGACAATAAACTACATCCTTGGTGGACGCTTCCGCGCATCTTACAAGCCACTCAACGACAACATTATTAACGGAAGGATCCGTGGAGTTGCTGCAATAGTTGGCTGTGACAACTACCGCGTCATGGATGAGGTGCATGTTGAGCTTGCAAAAGAGCTCATTGCAAATGACGTGTTGGTTCTTGTCACGGGATGCGCTGCAACAGGAATAGGAAGGGCCGGGCTCCTGTCCCCTGAGGCAATGGAGATGGCAGGAGACGGGCTGAAGGAGGTCCTTGAGGCGGTTGGCTGCCCACCGGTTCTCCACATGGGTTCCTGCGTGGACAACAGCAGGCTTCTTATTGCTGCAACTGAAATGGTACACACTGGCGGTCTTGGTAACGACATAAGCGATATTCCAGTGGTGGGCTGTGCTCCTCAGTGGATGAGCGAAAAGGCCGTGTCCATTGGTCAGTATTTCGTTTCAAGTGGAGCCTACGTCGTATTTGGTCCGAGTTTCCCCACAACGGGCTCTCAGGTTGTTACGGACTTTTGTTTCAAGCAGATGAATGACATTTACGGTGGCTGCTGGGATCTTGCCCAGGGCGCCAACGAGTTCGCAGACAAGATGATCGACAAGATTAATGAAAGAAGAAAGGCCCTTGGCCTGGATAAGAAGAAAGAGCGCGTGCTCTTTGACATGGCCATGAGGCGTGAGCTAGGCTCTGGCATACCTGGAATGGGTTGTTCTCCAGGAGGTCACAGCTGATTCGGTTTGGTGCCGGCAACCTCGAGGGGGGCCGGCAAGCCTTTTAAGTTTAAATTTTAAGGACTTGGAGTTGAGATAATGGCAAAAAGCGGTTCAATATTGGTCCTTGGAGGAGGCGTGGCTGGTGTTCAGGCTGCGCTGGACCTTTCCGAGCTTGGCTATTACGTCTACCTTGTGGAGAAAAAGGCGTCCATTGGCGGGGTTATGGCCCAACTGGACAAGACCTTTCCCACAAATGACTGTTCGTTGTGAATTTTAGCTCCCAAGCTTGTTGAGGCCGGTCGGTCTCCAAATATCGAAATACTCACAAATGCCAAGTTAGAGGCCCTTGAGGGAAAGCCTGGAAGCTTTATTGCAAGGATTTACCAGGAACCCAGGTACATAAACGAGGATTTGTGCACTGCCTGCGGCATGTGCACCATGTACTGTCCAAGGCCCGTGGTGGACACCTACAACGAGCGTCTGGACATTACAAGGGCCCCTCATATAGATTACGCTCAGGCGATTCCATCCAGCTACTACATTGATGCAAAGGCGTGTCTCAGGGTGAACTATGAGACGTGTAACCTTTGTGCCCAGACCTGTACAGCAGGGGCCATAGACTTTACCCAGCAGCCAAAGGAACTGGATCTGAGTGTGGGTGCCGTGGTGCTGGCCCCTGGATTTGGCCGGGTTGACGAAAAGGTGCTGGAGAAGTTCGGTTATGGACGATACCCGGATGTGCTCACATCCTTTGAGTTTGAAAGACTGACCTGTGCCTCTGGGCCAAGCGAAGGTCACATTGTTCGTCCATCGGACAACAAGCGCCCGAAAAAGATCGCCTTTCTCCAGTGCATAGGTTCAAGGGACGAGACCTGCGGAAACGGTTACTGTTCTTCCGTATGCTGCATGTACGCAATAAAGGAGGCCTCGGTCGCCAAGGAGCATGAGCCTGATCTTGACATATCCATCTTTTTCATGGACGTGCGTACCATGGGAAAGGGCTTTGATGATGCCAGAAAGCGCGCCCAGGAAAAATACGGCATAAATGTCATACGGGCAAGGGTTCCTAGGGTTGACCAAGTGGATGGAAAGCTTGCCCTTACCTGGACAACAGGTGACGGAGAGCACCACTCCGGCCTTTTTGACATGGTTGTCCTCTCTGTTGGGCTTGAATCCCCGGAGGATGCCGATCTCATCTCCCGGGTGGCAGACATAGAGCTCAACCACTATAATTTCTGTCGCACTTCAGTGGATGCGCCCCTTGTTTCTTCCAGAAACGGGGTGTTGGTGGCAGGTGCCTTCCAGGGGCCAAAGGACATCCCTGAATCTGTAACCCAGGCATCGGGTGCGGCCGCCATAGCCTCGGAACTGCTGGCAGAAGCAAGAAACAGCCAGACCGTAACGGTGACATACCCGGAAGAGGACAAGGCCCTTGAGGAGGAAGAGCCGCGCATTGGTGTTTTCGTCTGTCACTGCGGTGTGAATATCGCTGGAGTGGTGGATGTAAAGGCAGTGCGTGACTACGCAGGCACCCTTCCTGGGGTGGTGCTTTATGAGGACACGCTTTACTCCTGCTCACAGGATGCCCTTAAATCAATAGCTGAAAAGATCAAGGAGAACAGGCTAAATAGGGTGGTCATATCCGCCTGTTCCCCAAGGACCCACGAGCCGCTCTTCCAGGAGACGCTTCGCTCCATAGGTCTTAATCCTGCCCTTGTGGAGATGGCCAATATCAGGGACCAGTGTGCATGGGTCCATGCCCAGGAACCTGAAAAGGCCACGGAGAAGGCAAAGGACCTTGTTCGTATGGCCGTTGCAAAGGCACGGCTTCTTGCCCCCCTTGAACAGCCCACTGTGGATGTGACCCCATCCGCCCTTGTAATCGGCGCAGGCGCTGCAGGCATGTCTGCGGCCCTTTCCATAGCAGATCAGGGTTACAAGGTGGTGCTCGTGGAAAAGGGAAGATCCCTTGGCGGAAACCTCAAGAGGCTTACCTGGACACTGGATGGACAGGATGCCTCCAAGGTCTTAAAAGACATGGTCAAGAAGGTAAAGGCCCACAGGAATATAGAAGTGCTGACCTCGGCCCAGGTAGAGTCTGTTTCCGGATACGTTGGAAACTTTACCAGCACCATAAGCAAGGGCGGCAAGACCCAGATGATAAACCACGGTGTAATAGTGCTTGCGACTGGTGGCCGTGAGTACAAGCCAAAGGGCTATGGCTACGGGGACAGCACCAGGGTCATGACCCAGCTAGAGCTGGAGGAGAAACTCGCCAGGGGCAAGGGTTTTTTAAGAAATGCCAAGAACGTTGTGATGATTCAGTGTGTCGGCTCCCGTGGAGACGACATGACCCACTGCAGCAGGCTTTGCTGCACCCAGGCGGTCAAAAATGCCTTGAAGCTCAAGGAGGCAAAGCCTGAGGTCAACGTCTTTGTATTCTATAGAGACATGAGGACCTACGGCTTCTATGAGGATCTATACAGGGAAGCAAGGAAGAAGGGCGTAAAGTTCATTCGTTATACCTCCGACAGGAAGCCCGAGGTGATAAAGCTTTCCCGCGGCATAAAAGTAAGGGCCTACGATGAACTCATTGGCGATGACATAGAAATACCAGCAAGCCTTGTTGTCCTTTCAACAGGAATTGCACCTGGGGATAACCAGGAGCTTTCAAAAATTATCAAGGCACCCCTTACTTCAGATGGATTCTTCCTTGAGGCACATGCAAAGCTCAGGCCTGTGGAGGTGGCTGTTGACGGTGTTTACCTTTGCGGACTTGCCCACGGGCCAAAGAGCCTTGAGGAGTCGGTGGCACAGGCCAAGGCGGCTGCAGCCAAGGCCACCATTCCCCTTGCCAAGGGAAAGGTAGCGGTTGCTCCCATAGTATCAAAGGTGAATCAGGACCTCTGTATTGGCTGTGGTATTTGTGAAAGCCTCTGCCCCTTCAATGCCATAACTCTTGAGAAGGTTGGCAAGCGGAAAAAGGCCCGTACCATCACGGCCTCTTGCAAGGGTTGTGGAATCTGTGCCTCCCACTGTCCCACCATTGCCATATCCATGGGGGGCTTTACAGACGAGGCCATCATGGCCCAGATCCATGCCTTTTCGCCAGAAGGATGCGAGGAGGAATAGGGCATGGCGCAGGAAAACGTTTTGGAAAAGGAGAACGAGATGGCCCAGGAGGGTTTTGAACCGAGGATATTGGGTTTTTTCTGCCACTGGTGCTGTTACGCTGCTGCAGATGCAGCCGGTGTTTCAAGGTACCAGTACCCCCCGAACGTGCGTGTCATAAGGGTCATGTGTACAGGCAGGATAGACACACGTTTTATCCTTGAGGCCTTCAGGTGCGGAGCAGACGGGGTCTTTACCGGCGGCTGACACCTCGGGGAGTGTCATTACCAGTCTGGTAATTACGAGGCAATGATAGTGGCAGAAACCTGCAAGCAGTTCCTTGCAGACTGTGGCATCAATCCTGACCGCCTTACCCTGGAGTGGGCATCTGCAGCAGAGGCGCCCCGATTCGTGGAACTCATTACCGGTTACGTAAACAACATCAAGGAAAAGGGTGAGATAGGCGCTGCGGAAGGGGAGGTGGACTCTGCGACCATCAAGCGCAGGCTCAAGGCAGCGGTCAAGGCTGCTGAGGCAAGAAAGCCTAGGAGTGCCCTAGGTATGTTGGCCAAGAAGCTTCATAAGGATGGTGAATATTCAAAGGAGGCCATAGCCAAGGGTGTTTCCTCAAAGATTGTTCCTGCCCTCCGTGCAGAAAGGATCAAGGAGGAGATGATACTTCTCCTTAGGGATGGGCCCATGGATATTGATGCGCTCTGCAGTGCCCTTTCTGCAAAGAAAGAAGAGGTGGAAAAGCCCCTTTCACAGCTGCAGAAAAAGGGTGTTGTCGAGGAGCAGGATGGAAAGTTCAAACTTACAGGCAAATAAGATTCGGTGACAGGAAAAAAACATGACTGTTCAAGCCGCTAAACTAAACAGTGATTTTATCAAGGACATAGCCGCCCATGAAGGGTGTGAGACCGCGGCCATGTGTTTTTCATGTGGCTCCTGTAGCGGCGTGTGTCCTGTAGAAAAGGTGGTGGATGATTTTGATCCGCGTAAGATCGTCCATATGGTGGGTCTTGGTATGGAGGATTCATTGATTAACGGTGAGACCATCTGGGCATGTTCTCAGTGCCAGAGCTGCATACCCGTTTGTCCCCAGAATGTTAGGTGCGCAGACATCATAAAGGCCCTAAGGGACGAGGCTCTTAAGCGAAAAAGCGTTGATCAGGAGCGTCTTAAGGCTCTTGGTCTCTTTGCAGTGGTTGATCCGGGAAAGTGCGTGGCCTGTCTCACCTGCGTAAGGCTTTGCCCCTTTGGGGCACCTTCCATGACCGAGGAGGGATACGCCGTGATAGAACCGGATCTTTGCCATGCCTGTGGAATATGTGTGCTTGACTGTCCGGCACAGGCTATCTCGCTTGCGCCGTCACTTGAGGCAAAGGGGGCACAACAATGAGCAAGATAAAGGGCTTTTGCTGTAACTATACCCTGAGCGTTGAGGTGGATGCTCTTAAAGAGGAGGGCCTTGTGCCAGAGGATCTTGAGATAGAAAGGCTTCCATGTACCGGGAGGTTAGAGGTTCCCGAGATACTGGATGCCTTCACCCAGGGGGCTGAGGCGGTTTTCGTTGTAGGCTGCCAGGTGGATAAGTGTCATAACCTTTCAGGTAGTTACCGGGCATCAAAAAGGGTCAAGTATGCCAAGAAAATCCTTGAGGAACTTGATATGAATCCAGACCTTGTGGAGATGTTTTTTGCAGGGCGAGGAGAGACAGAGCCAGTGGTAGAGGCTGCAAGAACCATGGCATCCAGGGCCTAGGATGGATGCCTTCAGGAATTAAAAGCATATAGGCTTTTGGAGTAAGGTCACATGATAATAGCAGAAAGAAAACCCATGAAGGAGCTGCTGGAGATGGTCTCCGATGTAAAGAAGCTCCTGATAGTAGGCTGCCGGGGTTGCGTGGCAGTTTGCTCTGCAGGAGGCGACAAGGAGGTCAGCATCCTTTCAGCAGCATTGAGGCTTGGAGTTAAAAGGGCCGGTGGTGAAATAGAGATCCATGAAGATACCCTGGTTCGTCAGTGTGATCCAGAATACATAGATCCATTGAATGACAAGGGGGCAAAGTACGATGCAGTCCTTTCAATGGCGTGTGGCGTTGGGGTCAATTTTGTTGCCGACAGGTGTCCGGATGTAAATGTGCTGCCTGCTTTAAACACCACCTTTTACGGGGCAAATCTTTCAAGTGGGGAGTGGAAAGAGATGTGTGCAGGCTGTGGGGCCTGCGTCCTTCACCTGACTGGAGGCCTTTGCCCTGTGGCCAGGTGTGCAAAAAGCCTTTCCAACGGCCCGTGCGGCGGTTCCCAGGGTGGAAGATGTGAGATCAACCCCGATGTGGACTGTATTTGGCAACAGATTTACGACAAACTATCCAGTATGAACCGTAAAGAGGAGCTCAGGCAGATTATGCCCATGAGGGACTGGACTACTGCTGGACATGGAGGGCCACGTCGGAGAATAAGGGAGGACTTGCTACCGTGATGTCTGGAAGCAATTTTGAAAACGTACTTCGTTCTGGGACCTTTGCAGTCACAGGCGAATTGGGGCCACCCAAAAGCGGCGATATGGAAGTTGTCAGGAGAAAGGCCAGGATTCTAAAGGGCCATGTGGATGCCGTAAACATCACAGACTGTCAGACTGCAATCGTGCGGATGTCGAGCCTTACTGCAGGTCTCATTGCCCTGTCTGAAGGGGTTGAGCCTGTCATGCAGATGACCTGCCGTGACCGTAACAGAATCGGCATGCAGGCAGACATCCTTGGAGCCTCTGCCCTTGGAATAAAGAATCTTCTGTGTCTTACAGGCGACCATCAAAAGTTTGGGAATCATCCCCAGGCCAAGGGTGTCTTTGATATGGACTCCATTCAGCTCCTCCAGATGGTCAGGGGCATGAGGGATGAAAAACGGTTTCAGTGTGGCGAGGAGATAAAGAAGGCTGAGCCAAAACTCTTTCTTGGGTGTGCGGCAAATCCCTTTGCGGATCCCTTTGAGTTCAGACCTGTCAGGCTTGCAAAGAAGGTGGATGCAGGGGCAGACTTTGTCCAGACCCAGATCATATATAATGTGGAAAAGTTCAAGAAGTTCATGGAGATTGCCAGGGATCTTGGCCTCCATGAAAGGTGCTTCATACTGGCAGGTGTGACACCACCAAAGTCCCTGGGAATGGCCAGGTACATGAAGAAATTTGTTCCTGGGCTGGATGTTACGGACGATGTCATACAACGTCTTCAGGACGCCAAAGACCAGAAGGAAGAGGGCATTGACATCTGTGTAGACATCATCAAGCAGGTCCAGGATATTCCAGGGGTTTCCGGTGTTCATGTAATGGCCATTGAGTGGGAAGAGGCTGTACCCGAGATAGTAAAGAGGGCAGGCCTTTCACAAAGGCCAGAACCCAAGGGCATAGAGCCTGTTCTTACAAGCGGTAGTGCCATTGACGAGGCAGTTGAAAAGGCCCGCAGGGAGGCCAGGCTTGAGCTTGAGGGCGAGCTTGAAAAGGTGAAGGCCGAGGCACAGGCCTCAAGAGATCTGCTGGCAAAAGAAAAAGAGAAGGTTGCCTCTGAGATTTCAAATCTCAAGAAGCAGGTAGAGGAGGCAAAGAGCATGGTAAGCCGTAAGGAGGCTGAAATACAAAAACTTACTGAGGAATTGCAAAAGGCAAAAGAGGCAGCTTTAGACACAGCTGCCCAAGCACCTGCAGCCTCTAAAGAGGCAATAGCCGGAGAACAGGAGGCCACCGTTACGGTTTCTTCCGGCGCTTTGAGTGCCAGGGAACAGCAGGTGCTGAGTTCACTCAACAAGGGGCTTGTTGCCCTTAAGGAAGTCTTGGGGCTGAATGACGCCCAGTTCGAGGCCATGAGACGGTTCCTTGAGGCGGAGTTCATGCTCCAGCTTGGAACTGTAGTAAGGGAAACTACACAGGTTGCGGAGGCTCCCCGGGTACAGCCTGAGGCGCCACCTGCCCCGGCTACCGAGGCACCTGTTGTGGAACCAGTGGAGGAGACAAGGCCTGCGGAAGAAGAAAAACCGCAAAGGCCCAAGGAGGTTGTGAATCTGGTTGCCCAGGGCAATGTGGCCCTTCATGCCAAGGATTTCAAGAAGGCCCTTGAGCTGTTTAAAAAGGCCCTTGAGATTTCCCCTGAAGATGAGAAGGCCAAGGAAGGGCTTGAAGCGGCAAGAAAAGCCCTTTTAGAGGAGAAAGAGGCAGCAGATAAGGCAGTGAAAATCAAGGAGGTTGAAGGTCTTCCTCCATGCCCTGAAGAGATAGACCCGGATGAGTGGAAGCGCAAGTGGATAATTCGTTTTACAGCCCGTGGTAACGTTGCCCTTATGAAGGGCGACTTTGAAACTGCAAAGAAGGAGTTTCAAAAAGCCCTTGATCTTGATCCAGATTATGAAAAGGCAAAGGATGGCCTAGCCAGGGCCGAAAAGGGCGAAGACATATTCGTACCTGATGTGAAGCCAGGCGAGGTTGAGGCTGCAGCTCCTGCCCCTGAAGAGAAAAAGATAGAGAAAGAGGTTGTAGAGGCAAAAGAGGAAAAGCCTGTTAAAGAGGAAGCTGTTGAGGAGAAACCGGCTCCGCCAAAAGAGGCAAAGGAAGAGGAAGTAAAAGAGGCACCAAAGCCCAAGGCAAAGGTTGAGATAAGTGCTCCTGCCGGAGAGGGCGTCGGAGATCTGGAAGTGGCTCCGTTTCCAAAGGATGAGCCGCCACTTGAAGAGCGAGCCAAGGGTATTCCTGAGGAGGTTTACAAGGAGCCGTGCACTGGAGTTATTCAGAGTGTGACAATAGGGGATGGAGACAAGGCCATTACAGTGGGAGGAGAGACGGCCCTGCCTTTCCATGCCTTTGAAGGCGATATTCCCAACCTTCCAAGGACGGCCTTTGAGGTGCTCGATTCCCCACCCGAGGAATGGCCCGAAGTGCTCCTCAAGTATTATTCCGACGTTGTAAACGATTCAGCGGCCTGGGCCAGAAAGTGTGTCAACGAGTTTGGCGCCCAGGCAATATGTCTGTCCCTTGATTCAACAGATCCCAATGGTGCCAACGTGTCATCAGCGGATGCCGCCCAGGTGGCCAAAAAGGTCATAGAGGCCGTTGATGTTCCCATCATCCTGTGGGGCTGTGGTAATGCTGAAAAGGACACCGAGACCTTGCGTGAGATAACAGGGCTTGTTGAAAATAGAAATGTTTGTATAGGTCCTTTGACCGACGCCAACTACCGCACCCTTGGGGCAACGGCCATGGCATTTCAGTATCCTGTTGTGGCCTCTACTCCCATAGATGTAAACCTTGCAAAACAGCTGAATATTCTCCTCGAAAACCTGGGTGTTCATCTAGACCATATCCTAATGGATCCGTCCATTGGCGCTGTGGGTTACGGGCTTGAGTACACCTATTCTGTAATGGAGAGAATAAGACTTGCTGCACTTACCCAGCAGGACGAGAAATTGTCACCGCCCATTATATGTAACCTGGGAAGAGAGGTATGGAAGGCCAAGGAAACAAGGCTTCCAACCGATGCCGAGCTTGGCGACCAGGAGAAAAGGGGCGTGCTTATGGAGGCAATTACCGCCTCAACCCTCCTTCTTGCAGGGGGAGAGTTGACTGTTATGCGGCATCCAAAGGCCATAAACCTTACAAACGTCCTTGTTGAAGGGATGTTGTAAAGGGGTTGTAAATAAAGACGCAAATTTTTGTACATAATTTAGAGAGGAAAAAATATGTCCAAGATTATCTGTTCAGCAGCAATAAGAGGTGCCCACAAGATTGTGGATATGGCCGAAGAAAAGTATGAGGAGGCCCTTAAAAAGTATGGGCCTGAGCAGGAGGTGGCCTTTCCGAACACGGCCTACTACCTGCCAATCATATACAGTATGCTTGGCGCGCCTGTTAAGCAGCTGGGGGATATGAAAGAGATATTTCAGGAGTGCAGGAAACTTCTTCCACCTCCTGTAAGTGACCATGTGTGGCTGCCTTACTTGGCACCGGCTCTTGATGCCGGTATGGCCACCTTCTTTGCTGAGGAGATGTTTGAGGCCATAAGATACATAGATGACCCTCAGTTTTATACCAAGACAGAGGATCCCCCTGCCAGTGGCAACTACTGGCTTGGGGCTGCCGACGATATCATCTTCAGGAAAAGGGGTGTGGAGTTCGTTGACGGAACGGCCCCGGGCTTTGCTGCAATTCTAGGTTCACCCGCTGATGCTGAAGAGGCAGAGAAGATAGCAACGGAACTTCAGGAGAAAAACCTCTATGTCTTTTTACACGATCAGACAGACGGAATCTATTTCCCTGACCAGCTTCTTAAGAGGAACATCCAGATTGGATGGTCCACAAGGCTTGTTCCCTTTGGGCCCACCTACACCTCGGCAGTTTTCTCCATTGGTTTTGCATGCCGTGTTGCCCTGGCCTTTGGTGGAATTCAGCCAGGTGATTACAAGGCAAATCTCCTGTACAACAAGGATCGTACATTTGCCTTCGTGATAGCATTTGGGCCTGTTTCCGATGAGTGGTACGCCAATGCTGCCGGTGCCATAAACTGGGGCTTCCCAACCATATCAGATTGGGATATCCCAGAGGTGCTGCCATCGGGTATATGCACCTACGAGCACGTAGTAAGCAGGGTGCCACATGACGAGATTGTTCAGAAGGCCATTGAGGTCAGGGGCCTTAAGGTTACGGTTTCTAAGATAGACATCCCGGTATCCTATGGCCCTGCATTTGAGGGCGAACGAGTGCGTAAGGATGATCTCTATCTGGAATGTGGTGGCGGCCGTACCCTTGGCGTTGAGGTCTTGGTATCAAAGGATATGGACGAAGTGGAAGATGGCAAGGTGATCGTGGAAGGTCCAGAGATGGACGAGGTTGAAGAAGGCGCTAAGCTTCCCCTTGCCATACTGGTTGAGGTCGCAGGAAGGCAGATGCAGCCTGACTTTGAGCCGATCCTTGAGCGCCAGTTCCATCACCTGATCAATTACGCACAGGGCATAATGCACATTGGCCAGAGAAACATCATGTGGCTTAGGGTGAGCAAGAGCGCCATTGAAAAGGGATTCAAGTTCGAACACATCGGCCGAATACTACATGGAAAGCTTCACCAGGATTTTGGCGCCATTGTGGACAAGGTTCAGGTGAAGATCTACACAGAGGAAGAGAAGGTCAAGGAGGTATTGGATCTTGCCAAGCAGGTTTACGCTGCCAGAGATGAGCGCCTTGGCTCCATGACGGACGAAAGCGAGGAGGTCTTCTACTCCTGTACCCTTTGTCAGTCTTTTGCTCCGAGCCACGTCTGCGTCATCACCCCTGAGCGCGTTGGGATGTGCGGGGCCTACAACTGGCTCGATGGAAAGGCCTCCTATGAGATAAATCCCACGGGTCCTAACCAGCCCATTGAAAAGGGCAAGTGCATTGACGAAAAGCTTGGCCAGTGGGAGGGCATAAACGAGTTCGTGAAACAGGCATCCCGAGGAAAGGTGGAAAGGGTCAGCGCCTACTCCCTCATGGTTGACCCTATGACTGCCTGTGGATGCTTTGAGTGTATAGCCACCATGCTTCCCATGTGCAATGGTATCATGATTGTAAACCGTGACTACATGGGCATGACACCCAGTGGAATGAAATTTACCACTCTTGCGGGAATGGTTGGTGGCGGCCAGGTTACCCCAGGATTTCTTGGTGTTTCCAAGCATTACATCTGTTCGAGGAAGTTTATGAAGGCAGAAGGGGGGCTAAAAAGGGTCGTCTGGATGCCAAAGATGCTCAAGGAAGAGTTGAGGGAGCGTCTCCAGGAAAGGGCCGAGGAGATTGGAATCCCCGATCTCTTGGACCTGATAGCAGATGAGGAAGTGGGTGTATCTGAGGACGAGGTCTTGAAGTATCTGCAGGAAAAGGGTCATCCGGCACTTTCCATGGAAAGCGTTGTTTAAGAGGAGAAAAGGATCATGGGTCTTACAGGGATAGAAATCCTGAAAATGCTCCCCAAGAAAAACTGCGGGGAGTGCGGTGTGCCCACGTGTCTGGCCTTTGCCATGAAGGTTGCAGCTGGGCAGGAGGATATTGGTGCATGTCCCTACGTTTCTGACGAGGTCAAGGAGAAGGTTGGTGAGGCCAGTGCCCCGCCTATCCGCACCGTCACCCTGGGTAGTGGGGACCACAAGTTCCAGGTTGGAGGAGAGACCTGTCTATACAGGCATGAGAAGCGCTTTGAACATCCAACAGGGCTTGCTGTCCTGGTTACTACGCAGATGGATGACGAAGAGGTGTCCCAACGGCTTGCCAGGTTCAATGCACTTCGTTACGACAGGGTTGGCGTTGAGTTAAAGGCAGACCTTGTTGCAGTAAAGGACCAGGGCGGGGATGAAGCGGCCTTCAAAGCCCTTGTAGAAAAGGTCAGGCAGGATTGCCCAGATGCGGCCATCATTCTCATGAGTGAAGATCCCCAGACCATAAAGGGTGGTGCAGAGGTTTGCGGTGAGCACAAGCCCCTTCTTTATGCAGCTACCCCATCCAATATGGATGATATGGTTACGGTTGCAAAGGAGACAGAGTGTCCCCTTGCCGTAAAGGGAGCCAATATCGGGGAGACCGCGGAGCTTTCAGAGAAGATCCAGGGCGAAGGGTTAAAGGATCTGGTTATTGATACTGGTGCAAGGACCATCAAGGCAGTTTTTGAGGATCAGGTTGTGTGCAGGAGGGCTGCCATAAAGCACAAGTACAAGCCCTTGGGTTTCCCAACCATCACCTTTCCTTGTGAGATGACAGAAGATGCCCTTACAGAGGCCATGCTAACCTCTGTACTTATTGCAAAGTACGCAGGCATCTGCGTGCTTTCAGATATTCAGGGGGATACGCTCTTTCCACTCCTGCTTGAGCGGCTCAATATATATACTGATCCGCAAAGGCCAATGGTGGTTCAGGAGGGTATTTACCCAATTAACGGACCTGATGAAAATTCCCCGGTCCTTATCACCTGTAACTTTTCACTCACCTACTTTATCGTTTCTGGTGAAATTGAGGGCTCCAAGGTGCCTGCATGGCTCCTTATCAAGGACACAGAAGGCCTGTCGGTCCTTACAGCTTGGGCTGCCGGAAAGTTCAGCGCAGACCTCATCGCCCAGTTTGTCAAGAAAAGCGGCATAGAGGAGAAGGTGAAACACAGGAGCCTGATAATACCCGGTTACCTTGCCTCCATTAAGGGAGAGCTGGAAGAGGAACTTCCAGACTGGAAGATTCAGATCGGGCCCAGGGAGGCAAGCCATCTGCCTCCGTATCTAAAGAGCTGGCAGCCTGAGGGCTGAAAAATTATCAAAATCAAGGATGAGGAAGAGACATGTACGTTCAATGTATAGCTGAAAGCATCAACATAATGGGAAAGCGTACAGGTGGGGCCATGAGGGCCAGGGATCCTAGGCCTATTGTGGAAATGGCCCACGAGGAGGTGGCCTTTGGCGGCGATTACCTTGACCTGAACATTGGGCCTGCCAGGAAGGACGGCACCGAGCTTATGCCGTGGATAGTGCGTGTTGTAGAGGAGGTTACTGATTGCCCGCTCTCCCTAGACACAACAAACGCAGATGCCCTTATAGCCGGTATGAAGGCAGCCAAAAATCCAAAGCAGCACATTATGAACTCCATATCCCTTCAGCCTGAAAGGATGAAGAAACTCATACCGGTTGCCGCCGAGACGGGCTGTTATGTGGTGGGGCTTCTTTGGGGGGTGGATGGAATGCCCAGGGATTCCAACGAACGGGCTGCCATGACGGTGGATCTTACAATGGCAATGAATGAGGCGGGAATTCCCAATGAAAAGATACTCATAGACCCAATTGCAACTCCCATAACACTTGGTTCCGAGCAGGTCATGAGCGGATTAGAATTCATGGCCATGCTACCGGATATCGCCCCTGGGGTTAAGAGCACCGTTGGCCTTTCCAACGTATCAAATGGGGTTGAGGCGCATCTTCGTCCCTATCTCAATAGGGCCTATCTTGCAATGCTCATGAAGGTTGGTATCTGGTCGGCGATAGTTGACGCCTATGACCAGGAACTTATTGAGCTTGCCCACGGGGAGCGCTCGGAACTGCTAAAGCTTGTCCATGATATAATGGATGGCAACGAACCCGATCCTTCAACCCTTTCCGACAAGGAAATGGAGTACTACAAAACAACACGGGTTCTCATGGGAAAGACCATTTTCTCAGAATCCTGGTTGGAACTTTAAAAATAAGGATTCAAAAGGTATTATTAAATGGTGGGTCATTCCCACCATTTTTGTATGGAAAGGTTGCAAATGGCTGAATCAATCAAAATCACGCTAGACGGCAATGAGATCAAGGCCAAAAAGGGTCAGACAATCCTTCAGGCTGCAAGGGAGGCGGATATCAAGATACCCACCCTTTGTTATCTTGAAGGAGGCAGTGATTCTGAACGGCCCTGTCTTTTGTGCATGGTTGAGGTGGAGGGGATTGGCAGGGTCAGGGCATGTAATACCTTGGCTGAGGATGGACAGGTCATAACTGTTCATTCCAAGGACCTGGATGCCTTCAGAAAGGAGAGACTCACAAGGCTTGCGGAGAGCCACTACGGGGACTGCCGGGCTCCATGTAATCTTACCTGCCCAGGCGGCATAAACGTCCAGGGATACGTAAACCTCATTGCCAAGGGCGAATACAAGGCTGCCCTCATGCTCATAAAGGAGAAAAATCCCCTGCCCATTTCCGTTGGCAGGGTTTGCCCCAGGTTTTGCGAAACAAGGTGCAGGAGGATACTCCTCGATGAGCCCATAGCCATAAACCACTTAAAACGTTTTGTTGCCGATTATGCCTCTGAAATGGGTTTCAGGGATGATGTCGTGGGAAAGCCTACAGGAAAGAAGGTGGCTATAATCGGTGGGGGCCCTGCAGGCCTTTCCTGTGCCTATTTCCTTAGAAAGCAGGGGCATGATGTCACTATATTTGAGGCAGAGGAGAAGCTTGGAGGGCTTTTAAGGTATGGAATTCCCGGCTACAAGCTTCCAAACAAGGAGGTGGACAAGGAGGTCCAAAATATCCTAAATCTTGGTGTCCACGTAAAACTTCAAAAGAAATGGGGCCAGGATTTCACCATCAAGGACCTTAAAGATCAGGGCTATGGGGCGGTCTTCATTGCTACCGGACTTTCAAGGCAGAAGAAGCTTGAGATAGAGGGGGCAGAGCTTGCCATTTGCGGTCTAAAGTTTCTGAAAGAGGTGAACAAGGGTGGAGCCCCTGCGGTTGGCGAACAGGTCCTGGTGGTTGGAGGCGGTGACATAGCAGTTGACGCTGCCAGAAGTGCACGGCGACTTGGCGCTAGAAACGTCACTGTCATCTATCCTCGTTCGCGGGTTGAGCTTCCGGCCCACCAGCGGGAGATAGAGGAGGCGGAAAAGGAAGGGGTTCAGTTTTTCCTCATGGCAACCCCCCTTAAAATCACTGAAGAAGAGGATAAGCTGAAGGTGGAGATGGCCCGGACAATCCTGGACGAGCCTGATGAAAGGGGAATCAGGCACCCAATCCCAATGCCGGGTTCGCGTCTTTACTGGACAGGAGATACAATTATTTCAGCCCTGGGCCAGGAAGGCGATCCAACATTTCAAAGCTTTGGTGAGATCGAGGCCTCCATCAAGCTTACTCCAAGAAAGACCATAAAGACCCATCCAAGCACCATGAAGACCAGTGTGGATGGCATTTTCGCAGGAGGTGACGCAGCCACCGGTTCAAGGACAGTGATACAGGCCGTTGCCGGAGGAAGAAGGGCTGCTGAATCCATCCACGAATACCTCATGAAGGAGAAGGCCGGGATAACAGAGGCCAGATTCAACTTCACCAAGGGCAAGCGCTTTGAAGACGTGGACATGCACAATTTCGACGGCTATTCTATTCAGCTGAACGAAGTAATGCCTTCCAGGCCTCCTGAAAGACGGATCGGTGATTTTGACGAGGCAAATCTTGGTTTTTCAGAAGAGATGGCGGTTCGCGAGGCCAAAAGGTGCCTGCAATGCGGATGCCTTGGGCTTTCAAAGTGCACCTACAGGGAGCTTTGCGTTGATTACAAGGTCAAGGCAAATGTTTCCCATACAAGGCTTAAATATCCAGTTGACAGAAGCCATCCCTTTATTGTCATCGATGCAAATAAGTGCATAGGCTGCACAAGGTGCTTGAGAAGCTGTAAATATGGTGCCCTTGAGCTAGACATCAAATGGGATGAGAAGTCCCAGGTCATTCAGGATGTATCCATCAGGCTTAATGAAAAATGCGTATCATGCGGGGCCTGTGTGGATGCCTGTCCTACTGGTACCCTTTCCAAGCAGGACCTTGTAATTCCACTTTTTCCAGAGCAGGTAACCAAGGTAAAGAGCGTTTGCACTTACTGTGGCACGGGCTGTAGCCTTGACGTGGTTTCCAAGTATGGGGCCATTTTGGAGGTGAAGGCCGATTCGTCAAGACCGCCAAATTGGGGACAGCTGTGTGTAAAGGGCAGGTTCGGTTACACCTTTTACAGGCATGAGGAGAGGCTCAGAAGGCCCCTGGTAAGGGATAACATCGATGAGCCTTTCAGAGAGGTGGATTGGGACGAGGCCCTTCGGGTGCTGGCTGCCCGCCTTAATGCCATTCGGGACAATTTCGGCTCTGATAGCGTTGGAGTCCTTGCCTCATCAAGGTGTACCAACGAGGAAAACTATCTTCTCCAGAAGCTTGCCCGTGCAGCCTGGGGCACAAACAATGTGGATAACTGTGCCCGGGTCTGACACGCTCCTTCTGTCAGCGGTCTGCTGGCGACACTGGGAAGCGGAGCAGCAACCACACCCTTCGAGCAGATTATAGGTACGGACTGTCTCTTGATCTGCGGCTCTAACACCACTGAGGCCCATCCCATCGTTGCGCTCAAGGTGAAAGAGGCAGCAAGGACAGGAACCGACCTCATAGTCATTGACCCAAGACGAACAGAAGTTGCCTCCATTGCCCAAGAACAGCCAGGCGGTTTGTTCTTGAGGGTGGCGCCTGGAGGAAACATCCCCCTTCTCAACTCCATCTTGTACTGCATCATTGAAGAGGGGCTAATAAACGAGGACTTCATATCAAAACGGACAGAGCATTTTGAGGCCATAAGGAAACATGTAAAGGATTACCCCCCTGAAAAGGTGTATCAGATAACGGATGTTGATCCGGAACTAGTGAGGGCTGCTGCTCGAAAGTACGCCTCCTCCAAAAATTCCCTTATCCTCTACGGCCTTGGAGTTGCCGAGCACAAGGGTGGCACGGCCGGGGTAATAGCTCTGGCAAACCTTGTCCTGGCAACAGGTCAGGTAGGCAAGCCCCACAGCGGCATAAATCCGCTAAGGGGGCAGAACAACGTGCAGGGAGCCTGCGACATGGGGACCTTGCCTTACACCTTCCCGGGTTATCAGCCAACTGATGATCCAAAGGTGCTTGAGAAATTTTCCAATGCCTGGGGAGTGAGCAGTCTTCCGGTATCAGACGGCCTTCTTGAGCCCCAGATGTACGATGCGGCCCTTGAGGGCCGATTCAAGGCACTTTACTGTGTAGGTTACGACCCTGCCCAGACCCAGTCTAACATTGGCAAGGTGCACGAGGCGCTAAAGGCCATGGATCTTGTGATGGTTCAGGATCTCTTTCTCACGGAAACAGCCAAGTTTGCCCATATTGTCCTGCCATCTGCCTGTTTCTATGAAAAGGATGGTACCTTTACAAGTGGTGAGCGACGGGTAAGACGTGTCAACAAGGTCATAGATCCGCCTGGAAAAGCAAAGGCAGACTGGGAAATAATTTGTCTCGTTTCCCAGGCCACTGGATATCCCATGTTTTATACTGGGCCTGAGCAGATAATGGCAGAAATAGCAAGGGTGACCCCGGCCTATGCAGGTATCAGCTACGACAGGCTTGGGGACAACGGAATGGTCTGGCCATGTCCCTCTCCCGACCATCCGGGAACCCCACTTCTCCATACGGGAAGTTTCCCGAGGGGTAAGGGTACATTTGTGCCTGTCTCCTATATCATTCCAGAAGAGGAGGCTGATGAAGAGTATCCCTTTGTTCTCATTACCGGAAGGCGGTTGGAACATTACAACAACGGTTCCATGACTAGACGCTGCGAGGGATTTGACCGGCTGTGTCCAGAGGAGCTGGTGGAGATAAATCCGGAAGATGCGGCACGGCTCAAGGTGGAAGATGGAGCCGTGGTTAAGGTGGAATCAAGACGTGCCAGAATAAAGGCCAGGGTCAAGGTCACAGAAAGAAGTAAGCCTGGGGTGGTGTTTATGACCTTCCACCATCAGGACACCTTGACCAACTTCCTTACGAGTCCTGGCATGGACGCCAAGACCCTAACTCCTGAATACAAGGTGTGCGCAGTGAGAATCAAACCATAAATGCAATAAAGGATTGAAACGGGGCTGATTCGTCGGCCCCAACCAATGTTTTGGCCATCTAACTTGCAGGCTTCGTCAATCAAGAGACACAACTTATCAATTCATAACTAGCCATAACTAGTCAGCTGATCAGAGATAAGGAAAACGTAGATGTAGTAGTTATTGGTGCAGGACCTGGAGGCAGCGTCACTGCAATGCTCCTGGCACGTCTTGGCCACGATGTTCTTTTGTTGGACAGGGCCCGGTTCCCAAGGAAAAAGACGTGCGGGGATGGACTTACTCCGAGAGCCGTTGACACCTTGGCTCGTTTGGGACTTGAGAAAAAGATTGCCTCCCTTTCTTTCAAGGTTCTTAGTGCGCGACTCTATGCACCCTCAGGCACAGTATTAAGGGCCAGTTTTGCCAATTCTGTAGAGCCGCTTCCTCCAAGAGGATACGTGATACAACGTGTGCATCTTGATGATCTTTTGCGGCTTGAGGCCATAAAGGCCGGTGCCCGCTTTGTGGGCGGTGCGCAGGTGACTGATTTTATATGGGATAACCAGAGGGTAAAAGGTGTAAAAGTCCATCTGGACGGGGTCGAAAAGGAGGTGCGCTCCTTCGTAGTCGTTGTGGCAACTGGGGCTTCTTTGCATCTCTTGAAGCGGCTCGGGATTGCTCCTGCTAGCGGTGTTGATCTCTTTGCAGTCAGGGGATACTGGGAGGGCGTAAAGGATATCGATGACGCCCTTGAGTTTCACTTTGTGCGCAATATCTCCCCTGGTTACTCGTGGCTTTTTCCCGTAAGTTATGATGTGGCCAATATAGGCATCTGCTTTTATCCTGGGAGGAAATTTCCACGTATCTTACCTCGAAAGATGCTCATGGAACTTTTGTCATCCCACCCATATTTCAGGAAGCGTCTGGAAAACGCCCGCCCCATGGGCAAGATACATGGCTATCCCATCCGGACAGGTTTCCCACTCCAGCCAGTTAGTGGTAAAGGCTGGTTAATCGTTGGAGAAGCGGCAGGACTTGTCAACCCGGTGACAGGTGAAGGCATTGATCTGGCAATGGAGAGTGCAGAACTTGCAGCCCAGGTTATTTATCAGGTCATTGGCTCTGGAAACAGGGATGGGGACACGTTACGCCTTTATTCCAAAAAGCTTCATAGCCGTTTTAGGGGCATGTTTTACGCCCTTCGTTTGATTCGTCCAGTGGCCCTGCACCCACAGTTACAGGAATTCGTACTTAGAATGGCCACAAAACGTCCAGGTCTTAAGAGGCGAATCATTCGTATCAACCTGGGGCTTGTCCCAGTACACCAAATACTCTTTCCATGGTTTTAGAGAAACTCATTTTGCGTAGCATGCGGGCTTAATTGGCATTATGTAGGAAACCTCACTAAAGAGGCTCTCTTTGGTATCAAAGGCCAAGGGCGAATGAGGCCTGGTTAAAGTCGCTCCTACTTATTGGTCAAGGGGAAAGTGCCTGTAAAATCGTTGTATTTACGTAAAGCCGTTGTTATTACTAACCTGTTGCAAGAAAAAGAGATTTTCATTGTAAAAAAACACAAGAGGCAAATGATGGAACCATTTAAAGGTACGACTGTGATTGCAGTCAGGCATGCAGGTAAGGTTGTCATAGGCGGTGACGGGCAGGTTACCTTGGGAAACACCGTTGTAAAGGGAAAGGCGCGAAAGGTAAGGCGTCTTTTTAACGGTAAGGTAATAACGGGTTTTGCCGGGGCAACTGCAGATGCCTTTACACTTTTTGAAAGACTTGATGGTAAGCTTGAGGCCTATGGTGGAAATCTTATGAGGGCTGCAGTTGAGCTAGCCAAGGACTGGAGGACAGATAAGCTCTTGCGCCGCCTTGAGGCAATGCTTATAGCAGCAGATAAGGAGCACACCCTTCTGATTTCCGGAGCAGGAGACGTCATTGAACCAGATGATGGATTGATAGCAATAGGCTCAGGCGGCCCCTATGCCCTTGCTGCTGCGCGGGCGCTTGTTGCCCACAGTGACCTTGATGCCGAAGAGATAGCAAGAAAGGCCCTTGATATAGCTGCTGACATTTGCATTTATACAAATCATAGCCTTGTTTTTGAAGGGCTTGAGGAAGATAAGAAATGAAAAATCTTGAACTAATGGATGAAATACAGCCACTTACTCCAAGACAGATAGTTGCGGAACTGGACAAGTATATAATTGGCCAGGCAAAGGCGAAACGTTCCGTTGCCATTGCCCTTAGGAACCGGTGGCGCAGGCAGCAGGTGCCAGAGGAACTCAGGGATGAAATTGCTCCCAAGAACATAATCATGATTGGGCCTACAGGTGTGGGAAAAACCGAGATAGCCAGAAGGCTTGCAAGGCTTGCAAAATCCCCCTTTCTAAAGATTGAGGCCAGCAAGTTTACCGAGGTTGGCTATGTCGGGCGGGATGTGGAGTCCATGATCAGGGATCTTACGCATCTCGCAGTGGATATGGTGAAGGCCGAAGAGAAGCAAAAGGTGGAGGAAAAGGCAAGGAAACAGGCAGAGGAAAGGCTGCTTGACCTCCTTCTTCCCCGTTCTTCAACAGGTATGGAAGAGACTTCAACGGAAACCAGGGAGCGTTTCAGGAAGATGCTTCGAGAGGGTAAGCTTGATGACAGGCCCGTGGAGCTTGAGGTCTCTGCACGTCCTGCTGCCCCCATGGTAGAGATATTTGCAGCGGCAGGTATGGAGGAGATGCAGTCCAACCTCCAGGACATGCTTTCGAATATCTTTCCCAAGAAGAGGAAAAGACGCCAGGTAAAGGTGAAGGAGGCCAGAAAGATACTTGAGCAGGAGGCGGCCGGAAGACTCATAGACATGGATAAGGTGGTGGAAAAGGCCGTTGCCAGGGTGGAGCAGTCTGGAATCATCTTTCTTGACGAGATAGATAAGATAGCCGCAGGTTCATCTGCCAAGGGAGGCCCGGATGTCTCCAGGGAGGGGGTCCAGCGGGATCTTCTGCCCATTGTGGAGGGAACGAGTGTTCACACCAAGTATGGCATAGTGCGCACGGACCACATTCTTTTTATTGCCAGCGGGGCCTTTCATGTGGCAAAGCCTTCTGATCTGCTTCCCGAGCTTCAGGGGCGTTTCCCCATAAGGGTGGAACTTGACTCCCTGACCCAGGAGGATTTCGCAAGGATACTTGTAGAGCCAGAAAATGCCTTGGTAACCCAGTACAAGGCTCTCATGGAAACCGAAGAAATCGAACTCGTCTTCGAAGATGATGCCATTTCCGAGATAGCAAGGATTGCCTTTGAGGTGAACTCACGGACGGAAAACATTGGGGCAAGGAGGCTTCACACCGTAATGGAAAGGCTCCTTGAGGAGGTCTCCTTTGAGGCCCCGGATATCGCGCCTCAGACCATAAGGATCACTGCTGGATATGTGAGGGAAAAGCTCAGCGATATCTTAGAGGATCAGGATCTCAGCAGGTTCATCTTGTAGTCGTAAGAGGAAAAGATCATGTCAACCCAATCATCTGAAACTGCGCAAGTCTTAATCGAGGCCCTTCCTTACATAAGGCGCTTTTACGGAAAGACCATAGTCATAAAATATGGCGGACACGCCATGGTGGACGAGGGTCTTAAGGAGAAGTTTGCCCTTGACATCATTCTCATGAAGTATGTGGGCATAAATCCTGTAATAGTTCACGGCGGAGGCCCTCAGATAAGTAACATAATGGACCGAATGGGGATAAAGCCCACCTTCGTGGAAGGACAGAGGGTGACAGATGATGAGACCATGAGCGTTGTGGAAATGGTGCTCGTGGGTACCGTCAACAAGGAAATCGTGGGGCTCATAAACAGGCTTGGAGGGCGCGCCGTTGGGCTTTCTGGCCGGGACGGAGAGCTAGTTCAGGCAAGGCGTATGAAGATCTACCGCTATAGTGGCGACGAACGTCCTCCGGAAATAATAGACATTGGCCGTGTGGGCAAGGTGTCCAAGGTGAACCCAGAGGTGCTAGTAGCCCTTGAGAGCCAGGGCTTCATACCAGTAATTGCTCCAGTGGGTGTGGGGCCTGACTCACAAGCCTATAACATAAATGCCGACCTTGTGGCAGGCGCCATAGCAGGCGAGCTTCGTGCTGAAAAACTCATACTTCTTACTGATGTTGCCGGTGTCCTTGGGCCTGGAGGAGAAGGTGAAAGCAGTAGGCTCATTCATTCCATGACTGTGGAGGAGGTAAAAAAGGCCCTTAAAGAGGGTACGGCCTCTGGGGGAATGATTCCAAAACTAAAGGCATGCCTCAAGGCCCTTGAACAAGGCACAAGAAAGGCCCACATTATCGACGGAAGACGTGAACATGCCATTCTTTTAGAGCTCTTTACCGATGCAGGTGTCGGCACGGAGATTGTCGGAGATTGATCTTTTTGCCGCTTTTTATTTGGCTGTCTTAAGACCGATAGGCACTATCCCAAATGAGGAGATGATCTCCTGCCCTTTCTTAGAAGTGCAAAATTCCAAGAAGTTACGTGCATTTTTGTCCAGGTCTTTTTTGTTAAAAGTTGCGTAAAGGGCAGCAGAAAGGGGATAGGTTCCACTTTTGATGTTTTCAGCTGAAGGGATGAAATAGTCCTCACCCTCTTTTGGGGAAATGGCCAATGGCTTTATCTTTCCATCTTTTCTGTTGAATAGATAAAATCCAATGGCTTCTGGCTGGGTGGAAATGGCCTGAAAGAGATCCACGTTGGTGTCGAGAAACCTGAGATCGTTTTTAAGGTTTCCTCCGCACAGGCAGGCCTCCTGAAACCATTTGTTGAGTTCGGGAGAGCTTGAGAGGCCAAAGGGGATAACCTTGAGGTCTATCCAGTGGCCGGTCAGACCAAGCTGACCAAAGTTCTCTATCTGATAAGGGAAACCACATCTTCTTTTGGTGGAAAAGATGGCGTCAATTTGCGTAATGGTAAGCCCTTTTAATGGATTGGCTTTGTTTACGTAGATGGCTAGGGCAGGCCTGCCAACAAGAATGATTCCCTTGTCTTTTTGTGCCGTTGCGTTTGCGCTTTTACCTGATTTTTTCCCATGAGGGGAAATGATGAATTTTATCAGGGGCTGGGCGTCCAGGCCCTCTTCCTTACCTTCAGAGCCTGTAGTTTCGCTAAAGATGAAGATATCACCTTTTCCATGGGTCCTTTGCCATTGCTTTACAAGTTCCTCTGTGCAGGGTCTTAAAAAGGCAGGAACAGACAGATTGAAACCAATTTCGGAATCCTTCTTGGCCTTGGATTTGTTCGTTTGGCCTATAACCAATCCACTTAAAAAGACGGCTATAAAAACAAAGGTACTTGTTAACTGCAGAAAGAGATAAGGTTTTTTCATGGCATGTTCAATCCGATTTCATCTGGAGATAGTCCGGAAATCGCCTCCAATTCCTTCCTGTTTTTTATTTCTATCTGGCCACCCTTGACAACTATTATGCCTGATCGTTGCATCTTTGAAAGGATTCTGGAAAGCGTTTCGGGAATGGTGCCAAGGAGGCTAGCAAGCTGGGTTTTGGTCATCTCCAAGGTCACAGTGTCCCTTCCCCCTCCCTGGGCACTTGCAATCAAAAGATAGGTCGCAAGTCTTCCTGGAACCTCCTTCAGTGAAAGATCCCCGATCATTCTGGCAAATAGCATCAGACGTCTGGAGAGTATGGCAAGAAGATTTAGGGAAAGAGATGGGTTTTCCTCAAGTAGCCGTTCAAATCCTGATCGTGGTATGTAAAATGTTTTGGTTTCTTCCATGGCAGAGGCATTGGCCGGAAAAAGGGCCCCTGCAAACACGGCTGCTTCTCCAAAGGGCTCCCCTGGCCCAAAAATGTGAAGTATCTGTTCTCTCCCTTCCCCTGACAGCCTGTAAACCTTTATCCTTCCAGATAATACCACATAGAAACCTTCAGCTACCTCACCCTGAAAAAAGATGGTCTCCTTTTTGGAAAAGGTGCGGAGCTGCCCAATGGCCTCAAGCTGGGCAAGATGTTTTTCTGGAAGCCCCTTGAAAAGAAAACATTGAGTCAAGACCTCTTTAACCTTCAACGCTAGCCCCTTACTAAACCTCTTTTTCTTGCCTATTGCCGTGCCCTGTCGTATAAATGTAGAAAAATTTTTTAGGTGACGTCTTGCTAAAAATATACAAACCTCAAAAAAATGCCCTTGAGTCCCTTGACACGGTGGAGAAGGGCTGCTGGATAAATCTCGAAGATCCAACCGAGGATGAGATTAATAGGATATTGACAGAGACTCAAGTGCTGCCAGAGTTTTTGAGGTATCCCCTTGACATGGAAGAGACGTCCAGGGTTGAAAGTGACGAGGGACAGCTTCTTATTATTGTAAAGATTCCTCATCCGCAGCACATGGAGGATGTTGTAAGGTATGAGACAATCCCTCTGGGAATAATACTTCTTGAAGATATCGTAATTACCATCTGTCCAGTAAAATCTACCGTTCTGGAAAAGGTTGTGGAAACTGCTGGGAAACAACGGGCCCTTTCCTCCCACATACGTTTCATTTTCAACATATTTCTGAGGGTCGCAGGGGAGTATTTGCGTTACCTGCGTCTCATAGACAGGTTAATGGATGAGTACGAAGAGGAGCTTCACCGCTCCATGAGAAACAAGGAGCTCATAAAACTTCTCAACCTGGAGAAGAGCCTTGTATATTTCAATACAAGCTTGAAGGCAAATGATATGGTCATGGCTCGGCTTGGTAGCGGACGCTATTTGGCCATTACAGAAGACGATGAGGATATACTCGAAGATGCCCAGGTGGAAAACCAGCAGGCCATAGAGATGGCTAAGATATACAGTGACATTCTTGCCGGTATGATGGATGCCTATGCTTCGGTTATTTCAAATAACCTCAACATAGTCATGAAATTTCTTACTGCCGTAACCATAGTCCTTATGCTACCCAACCTGGTGGCAAGTATTTACGGTATGAATATAGAGTTGCCTTTTCAGCATAATCCCCATGCCTTTTTCATTACCATGGGTCTGTCCTTCCTTATGTCAGCCTTGGTGATCTATATATTCATAAGAAGGAAGATGTTTTAGCCTTGCATGAATCCGGATAACAAGGAAACAACTGGCAAAAATCCAGAAAAAGAGGCTTGGCTGGCCAACTTCTTTACGGAGAACCATATAGCCTACGAGGCCTTTCCTCATGAGGTTGCCTCTCTTGAACAGCTTCGCTTTATGGTCTACACAGAGCCCGGCCAGCTTTATTACCCTTGTTCGGACCGCACCTTTAACGCCATCATCAACAGAACCGATAGCGACTGGCTCATAATGAACTATGTCAAGGTGTGGGACAGGATAAAACCGCTTGTTACATCCATAGTAGAAGATGATTTCAAACGAGAGTTTCTGCTGAACCTCCTGCACATAAAATTCAGGCACGATACTGCCTCTCTCGTAATGCTTCCTTCCAGGATTGAAAAACGCCTTCTCCATATATTTATCAGGGTGAGCGAGATAGACAGGCCCCTTGCAAGAAAAAAAGAGGAGATGAATCAGAAGGTAAGCAGGCTCCTAAATTCAGAGGCTTATCAGCAGGCCATTAATGACAGGGAGGGCCTATCCCTTGAAACAGACTCACCCCTTGATGAGATAGGGTTGCGCATAAGTTTTTTAAAATTAAGGAGGCTTTTCAGTCTGGCCTTTAATATTGACAAGGTAATGGCCAGTGAAGAACTGACCAAAGAGAAACTTATGGAATTCATGGCTACGGAGGTCGGAGGCGAAGGCTGGAAACATCTTGAAGAGACTTTAAGAAGTTGGCACAAGGACCAGGAATGGCACTATATATTGTGGAAAAGTCCAGTGGCCGGGTCTGTCTTACTTGACCTTGAGGTAATCAAGATCCTGGTACGCTTTGGTGTAAAGGTGATAATCTCGGTAAAACACGCCTTTTACTTCGATGAGATAACCATGGCAGACGTCATGGAAGATCCCTATCTCACAGAGGGATTAAAGATTGCAGAGGTGATTACTGAGCGCCAGATATCAAAGAACAATCTCCTTGACAAATTGAAGAGTGATAAGACCATATTCGTAATCGATGACGGTACCCAGGAGAGATTTAATCCCCTCCTTACATCTGTAACCTTTGCCAGGGCCTTCAAGGAGGCAGACGAAGTCCTTATTCGCTCGCCAAAGGATGCATGGTGCATTGCACGTTCCAGTTTCAGTTATACCAGGAACATGTTGTTACGAAATCTGGATGTAACCGACCACCTGGACATAATGTTCAAGCCCAAGCATTCAAAGGCGGTGCGTTTTTCAGAGGCAGATCTAAGGGCAAAGGCCGAGGCTCTCATCTATCACTTAAAGATGGAAAAGAGGAAGGGCAAGACCATAATGTTCTATAGTGCCATAGTTGGCAGCATTCCAGGGCAGCTTGAAATGGCCAAGAAGATTCTTAAAGTATTTGTGAATTATCTGCGCCAAAAGCACAAGGATGTGGTGATAATAAACCCGGCAGAGCATTTTGAGCCTGGAATGGATGCGGATGATCTCATGTATATGTGGGAGATGGTCCAGAGAAGCGGACTAATTGACATCTGGCGTTTCCAGACCTATGAAGACATTGAAAAGGCCTTTGAGCTTATGGGTGAGAAGGTTCCGCCAGAGTGGGTGGGTAAGGATGCAACCTACAGCACTGGTTGCACAAAGGAGATGCAGATAGCCAGGGAGGTCCAGAAAGAACATCCAGAGATGCAGATAATCGGACCGCCATGGGAGAAATTTCTAAGGAGGAAGGAGTATGGGGTAGGAAAATTGTATGATAGAACATTAGGAGATATTTCGTAAGGACATGATCAGCAGAAACCTTGATTTTGAAGACAACACTGTAATCATTGATCTCTACGGCGAACATGGCCGGAATCTTAAACTCATTGAAGATGCACTGGGGGTGGATATCCAGACAAAAGGGAACCAGCTTACCATTACAGGGGACGCTGCTGGGATCGATCTTGCCCAAAGCGCATGCACCCAGCTTTATAGCCTGGTGAAGCAGGGATATCCCCTGGAATCAAAGGACGTTGAGTTCGCAATTGGAATACTCAGCGAGGATCCAAACGCACAGATAGCTGACGTATTTCTTGATAATCTCACCATAAAATCAGGCAGGAAAAAGATATCACCCAAAAGTCTTGCCCAGAAGTATTATGTGGAATCCATCAGGAAAAACGACATTGTTTTTGGAATAGGCCCGGCAGGCACGGGTAAGACCTACCTTGCCATGGCAATGGCCATATCATTCCTGCTTAACGACGATATAGCGCGAATAATTATGGTAAGGCCGGCGGTTGAGGCAGGGGAAAGGCTTGGATTCCTGCCCGGGGATCTTGAAGAAAAGGTCAACCCCTATCTGCGGCCGCTTTATGACGCCCTTTACGACATGCTTCCCTTTGACAGGGTGGCAAGACTTCTTGAAAGGGGCATAATCGAGGTGGCACCCCTTGCCTTCATGAGGGGTAGGACACTGAATGATGCTTTCATTATCCTTGATGAGGCCCAAAATACCACATCCAGCCAGATGAAGATGTTTCTGACCAGGATAGGCTTTGGCTCAAAGGCCGTGATTACCGGTGACATTACCCAGATAGACCTTGATGACAGGAGCGAGTCGGGACTCGTTGAGGCCAAAAGGCTCTTAAAGGATATCAAGGGAATTGCATTTTGCACCTTTTCAAAAAAGGATGTGGTAAGACATCCTCTTGTAAAACGAATTATCCAGGCATACGAAGAAGAGGAAGAGAAGAAGCGAAAAAGGGCCACTTAAGCCATGCCTGCAACCATACTCGTCAAGTCCCAAGGCCCTGTTTCAATACAAAGCATAAAAAGAAGTGCTAACTGGCTGCTAAGGAGCCAGTTGCTTTCCCATAAGGAACTCACTGTTGTCCTTACGGACAATGCCGGAATAAAGGAAATAAACAAAAGATGGTTTAAAAGGCCCTGGGCAACAAATGTCATCTCTTTCCCGTCTGAGGAGCCTGGCATTCTGGGGGACATTGTCATATCCGTTGAAAGGGCAAGGGAAGAGGCCCAGGAGGGGCTGACCACTGTTCAAAACCGGACCATTGAGCTTTTGATCCACGGCTTTGTCCATCTTTTGGGGTATGATCATGAGCTTGGCCCTCATGAAGAAAAACGCATGGCCAAAAAGGAATTTGAGCTAAAGAGGAACCTTTTCAGGAGGAGTCTAATGGCAGATCTTTGTATAAATGTTGATCATGTGGCAACCATTCGTCAGGCGAGGGGTGGGGTGGAACCTGACCCGGTTGTAGCCGCAGGTATTGTGGAGCTTGCGGGTGCGGATGGGATCGTTGTGCATCTAAGGGAGGACAGGCGCCACATACAAGACAGAGACGTGCGTCTGCTCCGCCAGATCGTTCAGACGCGCCTTACCCTTGAGATGGCTGCAACTGAAGAGATGCTTGGAATTGCTGAAGACATCAAACCGGATATCGTGACCCTTGTTCCTGAGAAGAGGCAGGAGCTTACCACAGAGGGGGGGCTGGACGTATTGGCGCTTGAAAAATCCATTACGGATGCCGTTAAAAGGCTTCACGATGCAGGTATTCCGGTGAGCATATTCATTGACCCTGAAAGGGACCAGATCGAGGCCGCCAAAAGGACAGGCGCTGAATGCATAGAGATACATACAGGCCGTTATGCCGATGCGGAAAGTGAGGAAGAACGGGAGAAGGAGTTCGATTCAATAGTGGAAATGGCAGGATTTGCCGCTGATATTGGCCTCAGGGTACATGCAGGCCATGGGCTCAACTACCAGAACACCGGAAGGCTCGCCGCAGTCAGTGAAATAGTGGAATTCAGCATAGGCCACTCTGTTATTTCAAGATCTGTTTTTGTGGGCATTGAAAGGGCAGTGAAGGAAATGCTTGCAATTGTAAAGGGTTAAGGTTTCTTTTGTGATCATTGGTGTAGGTATAGACCTTGTGCAAATAAAGCGCATGGAAAGGGCCGTAGATCGCTTTGGAGAGGCTTTTTTGCAAAGGGTCTTTTGCCCTGGTGAGATCTCCTGGTGCAAAAAGAAACGAAACCCTTATCCCTGCTTTGCCGCGCGCTTTGCTGCCAAGGAGGCCTTTGTCAAGGCCCTTGGGACTGGTTTTTCTGGGGGAATAACCTTGAAAGACATTTGGATCGAAAGGCTTGATAGTGGTGCACCTGTTTTAAGGTTTTCCAAGAGGGCCAAACAGATTATGGATGAGCTAGGAAGTCCAAGGGCCTACGTAAGCCTTACCCATGAAAGGGATGTTGCAGCGGCAGTTGTGGTGATTGAGAAATAGTGAGCATAAGTGGCCTAGATTTCTTCCATGGAGTGTACGTTTCCAAAATAAAAAGGCCGTCAAGCAGACGGCCTCAATTTTTTCGTCTCTTTTTTGCTATCGTTTCATATTAAGCAACTCATTCAGCATGTCGTCTGTAGTTGTAATTACCCTTGAGTTTGCCTGGAATGCCCTCTGGGTGGTTATGAGTTTTACGAATTCGGTTCCCATGTCCACTGTTGACTGTTCAAGTGCATTGGCAGCAATTGAACCCAGGCCGTTTGTTCTTGGCGGACCAGTGATTGCAGTACCAGATGCAGTTGTCTCTCTCCAAAGGTTTCCACCTTCCTTTGAAAGATCGGAAGGGCTGTAGAATCTTGCCAAGGCAAGCTGCCCCAGGGCAATGATTCTTCCGTTTGAATATGAACCAGATATCACGCCTTCTGCATCAACGCTGAGGCTTTCGAGGAAGCCAGCGCCAAAACCGTTCTGGTCGTAGAAAAGGGTGCTTGACCGGTTTGCATACTGGGTTGTTGTGATGGTTTCCGGTGCCCAGCTGATTACCGAGTTAGTGCCGGAGTCTATCTGTGCATGAGCCCCAAAGCTGAACTCTATTCTTTGGGCAGTGCTATCCAAACCCGTTGTGGGATCGTTATTGCCTGAAGGTGGCTGAAAAAAGGCAATGATCTGTGGATAATTGTGGTCTCCAAATGCTTGGTTTGTACCTGTATTGGCCTCCAGGTTATCCTCCTGGGTCGCATTATTGTATCTCGAGATATCAAATATTCTCTCTATCTGTCCATCAGGGGTGAACTGAATGTGTCCCCACATAAGTTTTCCTGCATTTGCACTGTCTGCATTACCTGACTTGTCCTCTTCAGGATTCATTGCCACCAAAAATTCCCATGTGCGTTCGTCGCCCTGGGTATTTGGATCATCCAATTCCTTGTCAAAATAAACGGTAAGTTCATGGGTGTTGCCCAGACTGTCGTAGACCTTGAAGGTGGACTTATACTCATAATTAACGTTCTGTCTGAGTCCCCCGTTTGGGTCTCCTGTGCTGCCGTCCCAGGTCTGGAAGAGTCTGTTTGAGCTGTCCACAGGTTTGGCGCCGTCATCCAGGTTCACTGCTATGGTTGCAAGGCTTGTGGCAACAGGTGGAGAAGTATTTTGTATCTCAATATCCTTTATAGAGCCAACGATTTCAAATGTTCCATCCGGCTGCTCCTCCATGTCCCAACCCTGGACCCTAAGGCCCGCTGGATTCACCATATAACCGTTCTTGTCAACATGAAATTGGCCTGCTCTGGTATAGTAGATACTGTTTTCAATTTTTGGATTTGAGACCATAAAAAAACCGTTTCCTGCAATGGCAAGGTCCGTGGGAGAGGATGTGGATTCAAAAGAGCCCTGGATAAATTGAGGCGCTACATCCGACATGGACGACCCTCTTCCTACCTGGGATCCTCCCCTGGCAGTATTTATTGACTGGGCCATGATGTCCTGGAATGTGGCCCTTGCAGCCTTAAAACCTGTGGTATTCACGTTTGAGATGTTGTCTCCTATAACCTGCATGGCGTTACCCATGTTTACCAGGCCGCTTACGCCTGAATATAGAGAACTTGTAAGTGCCATTTTGCTGACCTCCTGTATTTAAAAGCTGTTATTTCTTACGATTCTACCTTTGTTATTTCCTTGAAACTTATGGATTTATCACCAAGAATTTTTATCTTGGGCAGCCCGTCTTCACCTGTTTCTATTCCAGAGACCATGCCCAGTGTTCTTGTTTTGAGTTCCACCTCGTTGCCGCTGGCGTCCTCTGCCTCAATTACTACTTTGTAGGCCCCAGGGGGTATGTCGTTTCCACTTGAGTCCTTGCCATCCCAGTCCAAGGTGATATCCTGTCCGGAATCAATGGGTCCGACATCCAGTTTTCTTACGAGTGCACCCTTTGATGTATAGATGGATGCCTTGCACTTTGTAACCTGGGCATCCTGATCATTGGTGATGTGAAAGGGCTGAACCCCGTCCTCTGTGACAAATACCTTACTTCCCGCATACTCGACCTTGTGGCCCAACAGGCCTATTGCAGTAACCGAGGTGGCCATGGTCTCGGCCTTTGCCATGTTTTGTAGCGCGGTGTTGTTCTTGTACATCAGATCAACCATGTTGAATTGAGCCACCTGGGATGCCATCTCCGCGCTTTCCATGGGGTTCATTGGGTCCTGGTACTGGAGCTGTGTGACGAAAAGTTTCATGAAATCGTCACGGTTTAAGGTGGCGTGCTCTTCTCTTGTTTTGTATTCGATATCTTCCAGGCCGTTAGTGGTATTGGCCTTGGTGTTATTTATCATTCCTGGTGTTGTCATTGCCCGCTCCTATGCAATTACGTGCATCCCATATGGGCCAGTTTTGTATGACTGGCCAATCTGGGGCTCTTCTATGGTTTCCTGTGAGCCGTTTTTGAGCCACATGCTTGGCAACCCAAAGGGTGTAATTTTTTCATGCTGTGTGCCATATCCGTTGGCAAATCCACCTCCAACGTCCACGTTCACCTGGGCGGTTGAAAAACCATTTTGGGCCAGGCTGTCCTTGAGATGTTGCATGTTTGTCTCAAGGATGTGTCTGGTCTCCGGACTATCCGCCACGAAGCTCGCCTGAACATGATTGTTGTGTAAAACCGTAATGTTGACTTTCACGCTGCCAAGCTCAGGTGGGTTCAGATGAAGAACAGCCCTGTTTTTGTTCATCTTAAGGGCCTGGCTGATCCCTTTACTGATCTGGGTGGTCACCAGCCCTTCAAACCTTGATCGGTAGGAAGATTCTCCCCCGGCCTGGTTGATATTTGAATTGTTCCCAATGACCGTGCCATCCTGGACCTTCGAATGGTGTTCGTTTCCGCCACCGGCCAAGAGGCCACTGTTGTGTCCCTTGGAATCCGTATCTTGGGAATTGCTGAAATCAACGGTAAGCACATCGGATGGGTCGTTTTTAGGGGAATTTGCATTCCCATTGTCGGTGGCTGTTAAGATGAAGTCCTTGTCGTTTTTGAGATAGGCGGAAGAGACGTGAAACTTTTTTATGCTAAGGTCTGTTCCGTCTGTCCCCATAAGGGAGGCCTTTGCCATTTTAACGGTTTCGCCATTTTCATCCCTGGAAATGTTTACAAGCTGCGCATTTGCCACTGATAGGCCCTCACCAAGATCGAAGCCGTCACGGAGGTTGCCAGAATAGGTTATATCCGTAACGTCCATACCCTTTGAGCGTGAATAGGAAAAACTCAGAAGGTGCAGATCAAGCTGTGTGTGGGAATTTTTGGTGACTCCCGGCTGGCCCTCTTCTGCTGCCCTTAGAGAGGCAGACTTTGAAGCCGCTGGCATCTCAAAATCCGTACTGGTGACCTGTCTGGTTCCCTCTTTTGTAACCTCTGAAAGTCTTGAGGTGTCTCCAGGAAATGAGGGAGAAGGCATGTTATTTAAACCTTTTGTATCTGTGACTGAAGGGGTTTGTTTCGCCACCGTGTTGGCAAAAGGTGCATCAATGCCTGGGGTCACAACCGGGGCCGAAGCTTGCGCTGTGTTTTCTGCCACGGCTGGCTTAGCACTTTTGGTTGACTGTACCCCAGCTGTTTCGTTTGGCAAAACAGGCGTTGTCTCAACTGCAGCGGGGGATTCACCCAAATCCAACGAGGCGGCAATTTTTTGAAACATGGAAAGGATGAGCTGAAGTTCTGATACGAAGCCGTTAAGTCCAGCTTCTGTCCCTTGGTTCTTTGAAACCGAGGTATTGCTTCCGATCACATTCGTATCAGCTAAGTTTTTTCCATCGGTTTCATCTATCGTCTTGCCCCACAAAAGATTCAAGAGGTCAAAAAGGTCCTTGAAGGGGTTTGTTTCTTCCGTAACTGCATCTGGTGCATTCATTTGCTGTGCAGGCGCCATTTCTGTGGCATTTAGATAGTGGTCAAAACCGGGGCCCTTTGCAGGGACCGCTGAAAGTGTCACCTTATCACCGGCAACTGGGGGGCTTCCTGGGAAGATGTTTGGAATTGCAGCTGCTGTCATGGGTTTCTCCTATGATTCAAGATATAGTTCCTTGGTTTTCGTTCATCAGAACAGTTGCAAGTGTTGTTCCCTTGACAAAGGATGGGCATTTAGTGGTAAATTCCCCTGCCTTCTTGGCATTTCAGAGTACTTGGCTGAAGCGGATAAATTGTGGGAATGGAAAATGTTTCCCACCTCTGGGAAACAACTGCCACTTTCGGTTGACAAGGAAAGGCCCTTTTATTTTTTTACCCGTGTAGGGATTCACAAAATCAGGCGGCGTACTGCAAGATAACATAAATAGAGGTTTTACATAAAAAGGCGGTAATGGACATTATTGTATCATCATTGAAGGCGACTCTTAATGCCTTGGAATCCACGGTTTCAGGCCAATTGGAACTGATTGACAAGGTGGCTTCCCTGATATCTTCGTGTCTTGGAAATGGGGGGAAGGTCCTTCTTTGTGGGAACGGGGGAAGCGCTGCAGACTGTCAGCACATAGCTGCCGAGTTTGTTAACAGATTCAGGCTCGAAAGGTCACCCCTGCCCGCAGTTGCCCTTACAACGGATTCTTCCATATTGACCTCGGTGGCCAATGACTACTCCTTTGACGAGGTATTTGCCAAACAGGTCCTTGCCCTGGGAAAAGAGGGGGACGTATTGGTTGGAATCTCCACCAGCGGTTCCTCCCCCAACGTGCTTAAAGCATTGGAAGTTGCAAGGGAAAACGGCCTTGTCACTGTTGGGTTTACTGGCAAAGGTGGCGGTAAAATGGTTGAAAAGTGTGACTATCTTCTTCAGGTTGCATCTGAGGACACGCCAAGGATTCAGGAGGTGCACATATTTTGTGCCCACGTAATCTGTGACCTGGTGGAAAGGAGACTTTTTAAAGGATGAGTTATCCAGAACCCATCTCCTTTAAGGGGCTTGAGACGTACAGCCTCCATGACAGGCCAAGCAAGGTTGGGGTGGAGGATCTCGGCAAGGCTATGAGCCCAGGATTAACAGTCAGGGAATTTCTTGACAGCCTTCCATCCCAGCTTGCGGCAAAGGATTTGAAGGAAGTGGCTGCAAGGTGGGCACAGGCCGTAAAAGAGGGAAAGAAGGTGATCTTCTCCATGGGGGCACATGTCATAAAGGTGGGCCTTGGCCCGCTTCTCATAGACCTCATGGACAGGGGCCTTGTGAGTGCCTTTGCTTTAAACGGTGCAGGCATTATTCACGACTCTGAGCTTGCAATGGCTGGAAAGACGTCAGAGGATGTGGCAGCGGTTCTCGGCTCTGGAAGGTTTGGTACAGCACGAGAGACAGGGGAGTTTCTAAACGGGGCTATAGAATATGCCTGTGAGAAGGGCATTGGTCTTGGAAGGGCGGTTGGTGAAAGACTCCTTGAGGCCTCTTTCCCTTTTAACAGGTATAGCCTGCTTGCCCAGGCAGCCACAAGGGAGATTCCGGTTACAGTGCACGTTGCCATTGGCACGGACATCATCCACATCCATCCTCACGCCAACGGGGCAAAGACGGGTCAGGCAACATACACGGATTTCAGGCTTTTTTGCTCACTTGTAGCAGGGCTTCAAGATGGTGTATATTTCAACATAGGTTCAGCAGTCCTCCTTCCCGAGGTCTTTTTAAAGGCCCTTACTGCCGTAAGGAATCTTGGTTACAAGGTCGATAGAATCACAACCGTAAACCTTGACTTCATCAGGCAGTACCGTCCCTTGACCAACGTGGTCAACAGACCTACCTTGGAAGGCGGAAAGGGCTACAACCTGACTGGCTATCATGAGATAATGCTGCCGCTTCTTGCTGCAGCCGTGATGGAATATCTTTAATGAAAAATGTAGCGGAGGAAGTTCCAATGCCCATTTATGAATACGTATGTAATTCCTGTGGAGAGGAGTTCGAACAGCTAGTTTTCAGCTCGGACAAGGTTATAAAGTGCAGAAAGTGTGGTTCTGAGGACACCGTGAAGAAGATGTCCATGTTTGCCATGAAATCAAGCGGAAGCTTTCGCGGAACAGGCAAGAAGGCGTCTTCCAGTTGCAAGGGCTGCACAAGCACCAACTGCAGCTCCTGTGGTGGTTAACAGGGAAGACCACATGAAGGAAAAACTCATACTGGCCACAAGGAAGAGCAAGTTGGCCATGGCCCAGAGTATGTGGGTCAAAGGCCAGATAGAAAGTCACTGGCCAGGCTGCAAGGTCGAGATTCTTAAGGTCACCACCAAGGGGGACAAGATCCTCGATGTGCCGCTTGCAAAGGTAGGTGGAAAGGGCCTGTTCGTAAAGGAAATAGAAGAGGCCATGCTGGATGGCAGGGCAGATATTGCCGTTCACAGTCTCAAGGACGTTCCCACTGAGATACCTCCAGGGCTGGAGGTGAGCATATTCCCAAAGAGGGAAGACTGTCGGGATGCACTCATTAGCAGGCATGACGGCTGTGTGGAAGGGCTTCCAACTGGCGCTACAGTGGGTACTAGCAGTCTTAGGCGCATGGCACAGCTTAGGCTCATAAGGCCGGATCTTAAAATAGAGTCTCTTCGTGGAAACCTTGACACGCGTCTTAAAAGGCTTGATCAGGGAGATTTTGACGCAATTATCCTTGCCGCTGCCGGCCTTAACAGGCTTGGCCTTTCTAACCGTATTTCCTGCCTTATCCCTATTGAGACCATGATTCCAGCCATTGGTCAGGGGTCTCTTGGCATAGAATTCCGGACAGACGACAATGAAACAAGGAAGATACTTATGCCCTTTCATGATCATGAGACGGAAATACGCGTGCGGGCAGAAAGGGCCTTTCTTAAGAGGCTCGAAGGCGGATGCCAGGTTCCCATTGGTGCAGTTGCAACCTTGAAAGGGGACATGCTTAAACTTGAAGGTATTGTGGCCGATGAAGAGGGAAACAGGGTTATAAGAGAGAAGATGGAAGGGGCAGCCCAGGAGGCGGAACGCCTTGGAGTGGAGCTTGCAGAAACCATACTGAACCGTGGCGGAAGGGATATCCTAGAGGAAGTTTACAGTGCAGGTTGAAAAAAAGGGAAAGGTGTATCTGGTTGGAGCGGGCCCCGGTGACCCTGGCCTTCTTACCTTGAGGGGCAAGGAGCTTCTTGAAAATGCAGAGGTTGTAATCTATGACAGGCTTGCCTCCCCACGGATAATGGAGTTTGTCAATCCAGGAGCGGAAAGGATATACGTGGGCAAAAGGGTTGGCAGACACGTTGCAAAACAGCATGAGATAAATGACATTATCCTTCAAAAGGCAAAAGAAGGCAAAAGGGTAGTTAGGCTCAAGGGAGGCGACCCTTTCATCTTCGGAAGAGGAGGAGAAGAGGCGCAAATACTTTCCGAAAACCAGATACCCTTTGAAATAGTGCCAGGTGTAACGTCTGCCATTGCTGTACCTGCCTATGCAGGAATTCCCTTGACCCATCGCTCCTACACCGCATCGGTTGCATTTATTACAGGGCACAGGCGTTTTGAAAACGAGGCAGATGTGGACTGGGAAGGACTTGCCAAGGGTGTTGGAACCCTGGTTTTTCTCATGGGCATGACAAACCTTCCAAGCATTGCAGATAATCTCATGCGCTTTGGCAGAAGCCCGGACACACCTGCTGCAGTGATAAGGTGGGGTACCACGCCGCTTCAGGAATCCATAACCGGTACCCTCGAGAATATAGCCCAAAAGGTAAAGGAGGCAGGTTTTAAACCCCCTGCAATTATTGTGGTGGGTGATGTGTGCAAGGTGCGTGACCAGATCAACTGGTTTGAGAGACAGCCCCTTCTTGGTAAAAAGGTACTTGTAACCAGGACACGCCAACAGGCCAGCCTTCTTGTTAACCTTCTTGAAAGAAAAGGTGCAGGCTGCATAGAGTGTCCAACCATTGAGGTAAGGCAGGTGGAGGACACATCCATTCTGGACCAGGCCATTTCAGAGGCGGATATATTTGACTGGATCATATTCACAAGCCCCAACGCAGTAAAATTCTTTTTTTTGAGGGTGGACCAGCTTGGAAAGGACGTGCGTGCTTTGGGAAAGGCAAGGGTGGCAACTGTTGGTACAAGCACTGCCCAGGAGCTTAAACATCACCACATAAGGGTGGACGCCATACCTGAGGACTTTCGCGCAGAGGGGCTCCTTGAGCTTTTTGCCAGACAGGACATGAAGGACAAGCGAATTCTCATTCCAAGGGCCGTCAAGGCCAGGGAGATACTTCCAGAAGGTCTAAAAAAAATGGGTGCCCAAGTGGTGGTTGCGCCTGCCTATGAAACCGTGCCTCCAAGGGTGGCGCCCCAGACCCTGGAGCTACTTGAGGAAGAAAACATTGACGTTGTTACCTTCACCAGCTCTTCTACTGTAAAGAATTTTTTCAAGGCAGTTCCCGGGGATATTGCCCGCAGAGTCACGTCACAGGCAAAGATTGCCTGCATTGGCCCGGTTACTGCCAGGACTGCAGAGAAAAAGGGGCTCAAAGTCCACATTATTCCGGAAAAGTCCACCATCCCGAGTATGGTTGATGCCATAGAAAAGAGTTTTGCTAAAAAGGATTAGTTAATATCAAGAACATGACTATTTATTGCGCCAAGCCTGATCCCCCGGAACTGGCAGCAGTTCTCGAGCGCATAAGAAAGAAAAAGGAAGATTACGAAAAATACAATTTTACCGCCACTCAGGGCAGGACTCTAAGGGCATTTTTCGATCTTGCCCAGGAGTTCGAGACACTGGAAAACTTCTACCGAATCGCAGTATTTGTTCCCAAGATATTTATGGACTTTGATTCCTGTCTCTATCTGGTTGACTTTGATACTGGTCAACTAAAGCGCATTGCCGATTCCCTTAATGCCCTTGGTGTCTGCGGCATGGATCCTCCTGAAGGTGTGAAGTTGTCAACCAGGCCCTATGAACTTGGAGATTCCTATTTCGCCCCCATTCGTGGGAACAAGAGACTCTTTGCCGTAAAGGCCATTTCCAGGGCGACAGACATCATTGGAATGTTCGAGGTGTTTCCCAAGGGGCACCTTTCTGATAAGGACAGGCTTTTTTTTGAAAAGTACGCCAATCGGATTGGCTATAATCTGCACTACAAGCTCCTGGCCAAGCAGAATGAGGAGCATATAAAGTTCATAAACACCCTGGTGGCTGATATAGAACACAATGTCATTGCTCCCAATATCAAGTACAAGTACTTTCTTAAGCTAATAGAGAAAAAGGTTAAGGATTTGGATTTAATTATGGGGCTCTTAAGGCAGCATCTTAAGGATGCAGAAAGTTGTAACTGCCCACATGTAAGACAGGCAGAAGAGGTGGAGAGACAACTGCAATCGGCTGTTGAAGATCTTCGGTCATACTATAATGACATCAGAAAACACTTTGAGAATACGAGCCTTTTTCTTGAAAGTCTTTTAAGACGTGAGCACTTTCAAAAGGGTGAGCTTGTTTTAAGGAGGCGCAGCTGCAATTTCAGGAAGGAGGTCATAGAGCCACAGCTTGAACGGTATAAGGAGCGGCTGGCAAGGCGTGGTATCACCATAGATAACCAACTTGGCGGGGTCCCTGATGAGGATATTCCCCTAGCCGTGGATATTGGCCTTATATCTCAGGTTTATTCCAATCTTTTTTCGAATGCGGAGAAATATTGTCAGGAAGTAAAGGACTCCCAGGGAAATCCTATAAAATTTATGGCCTACGGAAGGCAAGTCCTTCCTGACTACTTCGGTCCTGGCAAGGACGGGATCAAGTTTAACGTCTTTACCACTGGTCCTCACCTGAGCCCTGAAGAAGCAGCCCACATATTCGAGGAAGGCTTCCGAACCACAGATGCATCAAAAAATATGCCCGGAACAGGTCATGGCCTTCACTTCGTAAAAAAGATTATAGAGGTGCACGGAGGTGTGGTAGGCTACGAACCGGTTCCAATGGGAAATAACTTCTTTTTTATCCTTCCTATTCAAAAGGAGGTATCTAAAGAGTCAAAATAGGACCTATATATTTTGATAAGAAGGTGATTAACCCAAATTATGCACTTCAAACGCCGAACAAAATGATTTCTTTTATAATTTCAGCAGATTATCGTTGATATAATGCCCGAAAATATTCACCTAAAGGACGGGTGCCAACAGCAAAAACGTTCGGCATTTGAAGCCACAAGGGGCTCGTAATTTCACCGAATTTGCTGCGTTGTCGGGCACTTGAAGTACCATAGTACGTCTGCATGCCCTCCGCCTTGCACCTTCGGCAAACTTACGAGCTGCATAATCCGGGATTAAATTTCATTAATTATCTAAAAAATACATCTTGACAAAATTGGTCACTGGTAGTTTAAGAAAAGAGTAGACATTTCAGGAGGTTGTAAAAAAAGTAACAAAGGAGGGATTATGCGTAAGGGATTTGTTCCAAAAAGGAGTTTCGGGCTTCTGCTATTGTCTTTTGTGTTCCTGTTAACGGCATCTGCAGCAGCCTTTGCTGGGGGCGTTCCACCAAATCAGGAACTGGCAGATCTGAAGGCTCAGGTGAGGGCCCTGACCAAGAGGATCAAACAGCTAGAAGCCCAGCAAAGGACAGTTCCATGCCCAGACACGGCGGCACTTGAGCAGAAGGTGCAGGAGCTTGAGAAGTGGAAGAAAGACAGGAGCAACTTTAAGGTATTTTGGAAAAACGGTTTCAGGATCAAGTATCACAACCCCAAGAACAACAACGAGTACCTCATGAGGCTTCGTGCCGGTATCCAGATGAGGTACACCTACGTTTCAGTGGATGACGACATTTCTGGTGCAGACGAGAACTTCAGTTCCTTCACCATGCGCCGTCTGCGTCTCTTTGTGGATGGCTATGCACCTAACAAGGACTGGAAGTACTTCATGCACATTCAGCTTGAACCCCAGGGCAAGGTACACACCCATGACGCCTTTATCGTATGGCGCAAGTACAAATATGCCCGTATCCAGTTTGGTCGCATGAAGATTCCATACTCCATTGAATACTGGCAGAGTGGATTCGGCCAAAATGGAGCGGACCGTACCATATTCACCGGTGACTCCGAAATGGATAAGGATAAGTTTGGCAACCGTACCTATGACATTCCTGGTTACAATGCCCGTCTGAGGGTTGGAAGCCATCTGGACAAGACCACAGAATTCCCCACTGGTGGTATGCTTCTTTACAGGTCCCAGGGTTTCAATATCAATGGTGACCTGGATCTCTTCAACCAGAAACAGTTTCTGGTTTACTGGGCCGGTATTTACAACGGCAGGGACACTCAGGCTACTGCCAACTTTGACGATCAGATGCTTTATGTTGGCCGTATAGGTATAAACTTCCTTCCAGGCTCTGATCCAAAAGGTCCAATGGGACCAAAGGGATTCAAGCACTACTTTGCTCAGGGTGACTATGGTTACAACACCACACCTTTGGCAGCCTTGATCCTTGGTGTCTTCGACTGGAAGAACAAAGTTAAAAACGTCTATAATCCTGTTGGTCAAAGTGGCAAGGTTGGTGCCAAAACAGGTTTTGCTCATGACATCAACAACTACGGTGGAAATGTTGCCCTTCTCTTCAGGTATCTTGGCTTTTCAGCTGACCTTGAAGCCGGTTGGGAAGAGTTCCAGCAGGCCCCTGATAAGAATAGCCAGTACAGCTATAACTGGGACCGTTGGGGTGCCAGGGCGAATCTGGGCTATTTCTTTGTGCCAAAAAAATGGGAAGTTACAGTCAAGTATGCGTATCTGAAGAGACTTGATCAGAACAACCTTGAGAACAGCCTTGCAAGCGGTCTTGGCCTTGTAAAGATGTCTGACGATGGCGGATACGCCGTGGAGAAAGACATGCACCAGATTCGTGCAGGTATCAATTACTACCTTCATGGCTTCAATCAGTACATCTCAGCTGAGGTTGGACTATTCCACAGGAATTTCTACGAAATCAGCCAGGACGAGGCCGATGCCCTTGGATTCACCGGCAAGCTAGCCAAGGATCCAAAGGATCAGGATGACGTCCGCTTTAGGATTCAGTACCAGCACTTCTTCTAAAAAGAAGACTGCTGCATAAAGCTTAAAAAGACCCTGCTACGGCAGGGTCTTGTGTTTTTTTAAATGTTGACATGAGCCCTTTTCGTGTTATTTTTGACTCCGCACTTAAAAACGCCATTTGTCAATGACATGGCCTATTTTTATTGGGCCGGAGGAATCAAGATATGTTCGCAGTTGTAAAAACTGGTGGTAAGCAGTACAAGGTAACCAAGGGTGAAGTCATAAGGGTGGAAAAGCTTGATGCAGAGGTCGGCTCAGAGATTAATCTATCTGAGGTTATGATGGTTACCGACCAGGACGATGTTCAGATTGGAAACCCTGTTTTGGACACTGCTACTGTAAAGGCCAAGGTCCTGGAGCATGGTCGGGCCAGAAAAATAGTTGTTTTCAAGAAAAAAAGACGCAAGGGATATAAAAAGAAAAGAGGTCACAGACAACCCTTCACCACCCTTGAAATTACGGATATAAGTTTATAGGAGGCTTTTGTTATGGCACATAAAAAGGCCGGAGGAAGCTCCAAAAACGGAAGAGACAGTAAGGGGCAAAGGCGCGGAGTCAAGAGGTTCGGTGGCCAGTTCGTGCGTGCAGGCAATATACTCGTTCGTCAGTTGGGAACCAAGTTCCATCCAGGTAAGAACGTGGGTATGGGCAAGGATTATACCCTGTTTTCAAAGATTGACGGCAAGGTAAAGTTTGAAACCAGACGTAACAGGCAGCTTGTAAGCGTCTATCCAGCATAATTTTTCATCCAACAACCCAAACCCATTTTTCAAAACCCACATCTTATTTGGGATGTGGGTTTTTTATTTGAAAAAACTGATTATTTTTAAAGGGTCTGACCAGTATATTTGTCAAATGACGGCTTGAAGTTTTTTTATGAATTTTGTAGACGAGGCAGAAATATATGTTAAGGCCGGAGATGGAGGTCCTGGGGCTGTCAGCTTCCGCCGGGAAAAATATGTCCCTAGAGGTGGCCCGGATGGTGGGGACGGCGGCAAAGGAGGCGATGTAATCTTCCAGGTGGACCCGGGTCTCAATACCCTTCAATCTTTCAGGCATAAAAGGAGGTTCTTGGCACAAAAAGGCAGGGCTGGAGCTGGGAAGAAGATGCACGGTCGTTCAGGTGCTGATCTTGTTGTGAAGGTGCCTGCAGGAACCATTGTTAGAGATCTGGATACCGGTTTGGTGCTTGCCGATCTCACAACTCCGGGTCAGAGGTGGATAGCAGCCAGGGGTGGCCTGGGAGGCAAGGGGAATGCCCGCTTTGCCACAGCAACTAACCAGGCACCCCGTTACAGTCAGGAAGGGCTGAAAGGTGAGGAGAGGCGGTTCAGGCTTGAGCTCAAACTCCTTGCCGATGTGGGCCTTGTTGGAGCCCCAAATGCAGGTAAATCGACCCTTCTTTCCAGATGCTCGGCTGCTAAGCCCAAGATTGCAGATTATCCCTTCACCACACTTGTGCCTCACCTTGGGGTAGTGGAAGTCAATACAGAAGAAAGCTTTGTCATGGCAGATATTCCCGGGTTGATTGAGGGGGCACACTCGGGTGTTGGCATGGGAGCAGATTTTCTGAAACATATTGAAAGGACCTCTGTGCTTCTTCATGTATTGGATGTATCTGTAGGTATGGACGAGGCTATAAAGCAGTATGAGATGATAAGGCAGGAGCTTCTTTCATTCAACCATTCCCTTCTTTCAAAGGCAACCGTGGTTGCTTTGAATAAAATAGATATCAGTGATCCGAAGGAAGTTACTGCAATAAAGAAATGGCTTGAGGCAAAAGGTGAGCGGGTTTTCCTGATTTCTGCTTACACTGGTGAGGGATTGGGTAGTCTTATACCTACCCTTTTAAATGAAGTTAAAATTCATAAAAACGAATTTGGTCGTCATGGACAAGAAGCTGTTTGACGAACATATCCATTCGGCAAGGCGCGTAGTCATAAAGATAGGAAGTGCCGTTTTGACCAATCGTCACGGGCTTGAAAAGGGTCTCATTGATGATCTTTGCAGTCAAATGGCCTCCCTGATGGAAGAAGGCCGGCAGCTGGTGATTGTTTCTTCAGGGGCCGTGGCAGCCGGGATGACAAAGATGCCAGAAAAGGCCCAGGGGTGTTCTGTTCCGGAAAAACAGGCTCTGGCTGCAATAGGCCAGGGTTTACTCATGCAGGTCTATGAGGAGGCATTTTCAAAATATGGCTTCAGGGTGGCACAGGTGCTTCTTACAAGAGATGGGCTTGTCCCAAGAAGACGGTATGTCAATGCAAAAAATACCATTAAGACATTGATGGATTGGCGTGTCATTCCTGTCATCAATGAGAACGATACAGTAGCAACGGAAGAGCTTCAATTTACTGACAATGATGCCTTATCTGTCCTGGTGGTAAATCTGGCAGAGGCTGATCTTCTCGTTTGCCTGAGCGACATAGACGGTCTCTATGAAAGAGATCCAAGAGAAAAAGGAGATGCAAAAAAGATAAATGTGGTTGAGGAAATAGATGAAAAGGTTCTTGCCATGGCCGGAGATAGTCCTGGGAGAGCAGGCCGTGGAGGCATGGGATCCAAGCTCCGCGCAGCCAGGATGGTCACCTCCTTTGGTGTGCCAATGGTCATTGCAGGTGGAAAACAGCCTGGAATCATCCATGATATTTTCAAGGGGGATGCCGATTGCACACTTTTTCTTCCGTCAAAAAGAAAACGAATTTTCGGAAGAAAACCTTGGATAGCCTATGCCCTTGAAAGGAAGGGTAGTGTAAGCATCGATGATGGGGCGGTTTCGGCCCTTCTTAAGGGGGGAAAGAGCCTTCTTCCAGCCGGCATCTTGGAAGTGTCCGGGGAATTTCAGGAAGGTGACTGTATTGTCTGTATTGACAAGTCTGGAAATGAGATCGCCCTTGGCCTTTCAAATTATTCTGCCTCAGATCTCAGAAAGATTTCCGGATGTCATTCCAGCCAGATATGTTCAAGGATAGGAAAGGACTCTGCAAAGGAGGAGGTAATCCATAGGGATAATATGGTAACCTTGCAGTAGCCGTTTTATGGAAATCCTGTAAATAAAAAGGGCCGCAGCATATACGGCCCTTTCTCTGTAGTATTTAAGAAGTTAAAAATTAATATTAAATGTCGTAGTAGAGGTAGAATTCGATTGGATGCGGGCGAAGCTTAACGGCATTCACCTCATTTTCCGTCTTGTATTCCAGCCACATGTCAATGACATCCTGGGTAAATACATCACCCTTTAAGAGGAATTCATGGTCTTCCCTGAGTGCATCCAGGGCCTCTTCCAGTGAGCCAGGTGCTGAAGGAATGTTTGCAAGCTCTTCTGGAGGAAGGTCATAGATGTTCTTGTCAAGGGGCTCGCCCGGATCGATCTTGTTCTCTATTCCATCAAGTACTGCCATCAGCATGGCTGAGAAGGCAAGGTAGCCATTACATGATGGGTCAGGTGTCCTGAACTCGATCCTCTTTGCCTTTGGGGAGGCTGAGTACATTGGTATCCTTACTGCGGCGCTCCTGTTTCTGCTTGAATAGGCGAGGTTGACAGGTGCTTCGAATCCAGGAACGAGTCTCTTATAAGAGTTGGTTGATGGATTGGTAAAGGCGCAAAGGGCACGGCAATGTTTAAGGATGCCACCGATGGCGTACATCGCCGTTTCTGACAATCCAGCATACTTATCGCCGGCAAAAACGGGTTCGTCTCCCTTCCATATACTAATGTGGGTGTGCATACCCGTTCCGTTATCACCATAAAGGGGTTTAGGCATGAAGGTTACAGTGCGGCCGTACTTGTAGGCTACATTTTTAAGTACGTATTTGAACCACATTAGCTGGTCACCCATCTGTAGAAGAGGCTTAAAGCGCATGTCGATCTCGGCCTGGCCTGCGGTGGCAACCTCATGATGCTGACACTCGGTGTCAATTCCAAGGGATTCCAGGGTCAGAAGCATCTCTGTGCGCATATCTTGGAATTTATCAGTGGGTGGGACAGGAAAGTAACCTTCCTTGTGGCGGGGTTTGTATCCCAGGTTGGGGCACTCGTCCCTGCCACTGTTCCAGATGCCCTCTACGGAATCCACCTCGTAGAAGCAGCCATTGCTTGCATTATCGTAGCGCACGTCATCGAAGATAAAGAATTCCGCCTCTGGGCCAAAGTATGCGGTATCTCCAACACCTGTGCTCTTGAGATATGCCTCTGCCTTTTTGGCAATGTTTCTTGGGTCCCTTGAGTAGGCCTCCTTGGTGACTGGGTCAACGATGTCACCTATGAGTACCAGTGTAGGTTCCTCGAAAAACGGGTCCATCAAGGCAGTTGAGGCATCCGGTACAACCAGCATGTCGCTGGCGTGAATGGGTTGCCAGCCCCTTATGCTTGAGCCGTCAAAACCGAAACCTGCTTCAAAGGAGCCTTCGTCCAGTTCGCTGGCCGGGACTGTAAAATGCTGCCAGACTCCAGGAAAATCCAGGAACCTCAGGTCAACAACCTTGATGTTTTTTTCCTTGATAAGGTCTAAAATTTCTTTGGGGGTCATAAATGTCTCCTCCTGTTTTTATTATTTTTTTGGGCCTGCAACCCGAGACCTTTGGCCCATATTTTATTTCTCTAAATATGCTTCCTGTGAATTAGACAGTTTTTAATATAAATTTGAGAAAAAACCATAGTTTCTTTCAAAAAAGACAACTCGTTGCAGCATATTCCAGCGCCTTTTCCAACTCGTTAACAAGTCCTTCATCCTCTATGCGTTGCCCAAGGCTATCCAGCACGTAAAACACATCCACCACCTGGTCTGCACTGGAACCTATTTTGGCCTTGTGTATGTTTATATTGAAATCCGCCAAGGTCTTAGTGATGCTATAGAGCAGACAGGGAGAGTCCTGGGCATAGACTTCGATGATTGTATAAAAGTCCGACTGCTGATTGTCTATGACAACCCTGGTTTTGGGACGTATGGAGACCTTGTGCTCCATGAGATGGAGCCGCGAAAATTTTTCTGCCAGTCTGTGGTTGAGCCCAAGCCTGTCCTGTACGGCCATTTTCAGATCCCTGCAAAGCCCGTCCCAGTTCACCTCAGAAAATGTATTGTTGGCAAAGGAACGGACGTCAAGAACGTCCACCACGGTTCCGTCCTTCAAGGTGAAGATTTGCGCCTGAAGTATGTTGAGATTGTAAAGGGCAAAGGTTCCACAAATCTTGGACAGGAGCCCCGTTCTGTCAGTGGTCATTAAAAGCACAGACCAGAAACTTCCCCTGTCTTCAGGTACACACAGGACCTGTTTTTTCCCCATTTCATTTTTAAGCCCTATGTGAAATGATATAGCCTGGGGCGTGAAGCTAAGAAGATAATCTTCAGGCAGAATAGGGAGTATATCTTGGGCGCTTTCACCTAGAAGCTCTGAGACCTTTTGCTTCATCCAGTTGACTGCGCTTATTCTGTCCGGATCCACAAGCTCTTGTTGCTCAAGGAGATGCGCAATCTTGTGATAGACCTCAAGAAGCAGGGCCTCTTTCCAGTCATTCCATACGTTTGGACCAGTTGCAAGTGAATCGGCTATTGTGATTAAATAGAGCATATTCAACCGATCCAGCCTCTTTATGTGTCTTGCAAACTTTAATATCAGGGATTCATCCTCAAGGTCCCGCCTTGTGGCATTATCAATAAGGTATAGGTGGTTTCTAACAAGAAATGACAGGCACTCAATTTGGGAATTGGTAAGACCAAGTCTCTTGCCAATGTCTTTTACTATCTCGGCGCCCTTTTCAGCGTGACCCCCTCCCATACCCTTTGCTATATCGTGGAGAAAGGTGGCGAGAAGAAGCACGTTTTCATCTTCAATGTTTTGGAATATCGATAAATATTTTTCGCGAAGTTTGTTAAGCTGGACTACACTTTCAGCCAGATGCTTGTCAACGGTGTTTACATGGTAAACATCATGAATGACAAGGGCCCTCAAGTGCTCAAATTCGGGAATGAAGGAGGTTAGCAGGCCACTGTCCATGAGTTGTTCGAGTACCGTTGATTCTCTAATGTTTGCCAGTATTTCAATAAAATACTTTGCGCATTTCCTGGAAGAACGCCATTTGGGATCAATATCCTTGCATATCGAAGCCACAAGCTTTCGAGAACGAAAGTGAATGGGTATATTTTCCTTGGCTGATAGAGCAAAGGCCTTGAGCATTACGTAGGGTTTAGATCTTACAAGGTCCGGATCCGTAATGACGATTTTCCCCCTCAGCTCTTCTATGCCTTTGCAAAACACCCTTGAGGCAACAGAAGCAGGCTGTGGACTGATTACCTCCTGCACGTGTTCAAAAAAGAGATCAGATGCCACGGATATGGTCTGGAGGTCCATATGAACATCGCGCATGAATCTTTCAACACCAAGGAGATCCTTGGTGTCGTAGAATCTCAGGGCCTTTGCGATCTCTTCCTGATATTCAAAGAAAAGGCGGTCGTTTTTGCGCCCGCTTGCGTGATGGAGCCTGTTTCTGACAACAAAAAGATGGTCTCTGGCCGCAATTATTTGTTCATATTCGTCTCTGCTAAGAAGACCGGCCCGGCGGAATTCCTCAAGGTTTTTGAGCCCGAAGAGCACTTTCCCTGTCCACAAAATGGCGTGGAGGTCTCTAAGCCTCCTCTGCTCTCTTTGATATTTGGCTCAAGCAGATATGTGTGATCTCCAAACCGCTTGTGCCTTTCGCTGCGATGGAGCATCATGTCCTGGGCAAATGTTTTTCTGGCCCCGGCCTCAAAATGCTCCCTGAATCTATCAGATAATTTATTGAAGAGTTCTTTGTCTCCGCAGATGGGTCTGGCATCTATCAGGGAGACCATGAAAAAGAAGTCGTTTTTTATGTCCTCCATGCAGGCGTCAATGGTGCGTACCCCGTGCCCAACGTCAAGGCCTGCGTCCCAGAGTGGATAAAAGACTGCTTCTGTCACCTTCTCAATGAAGTGCGCCTGTTTTTCATTGTATAGTAAGAGGAGATCTATGTCTGAATAGGGGAAAAGCTCTTTTCTTCCATAGCCGCCCAGGGCAACCAGACATAGGCCGGAAGGATTTTCCTGAAAAATAGAATAAAATTTCTCTCTTATGAATTCGTCTATAAGTGAAGAGTGCTGTAGCAATAAGTCGGCACCAGACAGACCACGTTCCCAAAGGCTCGCAAGGGCCTGTCTGGGCGTTAAAATATCAAAGACGCCTTTTTCTGCCAAAAGGCCTTCCTGGTTCATGAGCTAACGTATGCGATAAACAGATTGTTATATGGCGTCCTTGCCATGTTCACCTGTTCTTACTCGGATTACATCGTCAACGGGCAGGACGAATATCTTGCCATCACCGATTTTCCCTGTATTTGCGGCGTTTCTGATGGTTTCCACCACCTGATCTACTATCTCGGCATCCACAATGATTTCTATCTTGATCTTTGGTATAAAATCAACAACGTATTCCGCTCCCCTATATATCTCCTTATGACCCTTCTGACGTCCGTGTCCTTTGACCTCTGAAACTGTCATGCCTTTTATTCCAGTCTCATAAAGAGCATCTTTAACGTCATCAAGTTTGAAGGGCTTTATTATGGCTTCGATTTTTTTCATTGTGCTCCTCCATCATCAAATGTTGTAGCCTATTTCACTGTGCTGCGTGATATCAAGGCCTTGGATCTCATCGTCACGATCTACCCTAAGTCCAATAATCATATCAACAACCTTCAATATAACAAAGCTTAAAACCAAAGAATATACAATTGCGCTTCCAGCACCCAAAGCCTGAATGAGAAACTGTTTGGGGTTTCCATAAAAGAGTCCGTTTGCACCATCAGGATTCCAGGCCAGGGAAGCAAAAAGGCCTGTTGCCAGGGCACCCCACAGCCCCCCAACGCCATGGACCGCCACCACATCCAGGGCGTCATCGTAACCGAATCTGGTTTTAAAGAGTATCGCGCAGTAACAGAGGGCCCCTGCCACGAGTCCTATGATGGCAGCTGAGACAGGGCTGACAAAGCCTGCCGCCGGTGTGACGGCCACCAGACCTGCTACAGCACCAGATGCTGCTCCAAGGGCTGTGGGTTTGCCCTGGATTATCCACTCTGTTACCACCCAGGACATGAGTGCACAGCCAGTGGCAATCTGTGTGGTGAAAAAGGCAAGGGTTGCTATCTTGCCTGCAGAAAGGGCACTTCCAGCATTGAAACCGAACCAGCCAAACCACAAGATTCCGGCTCCAAGCACCGTCATTGGCAGATTGTGGGGATGAAAGGCCTCCTGTCCCCAGCCCTTTCTCTTGCCAAGCACCATGGCAGCTGCCAGGGCCGCACAGGCGGAGTTTATGTGGATTACGGTACCGCCCGCAAAGTCGAGGGCACCAAGCTTGCCAAGCCAGCCTCCCTGCCCCCATACCCAATGGCATACAGGCATGTAAACAAAAGTACTCCAAAGTGCCGTGAAAAGGAGAAAGGCCGTAAATCGTATCCTCTCTGCATAGGCACCTGAGATGAGCGCCGGTGTGATAATGGCAAACATCAGCTGAAAGGCGCAAAATAAAAGGTCAGGAATGGTATCCGAGTAAGGCCCGGGATCAAGGCCTACCCCCTTTAGCCCCATCCAGTCCAGGTTGCCAACGAATCCGCCAATATCCGGCCCAAAGGCCATGGAATATCCATATATCAGCCATATGAAGGAAACCAGGCCAAGGCAAAACATGCTGTGCATTATGGTGCTGAGCACGTTTTTGTTTCTTACAAGACCTCCGTAAAAAAGGGCAAGGCCTGGTGTCATGAACATGACCAGGGCCGTAGCTAATAACATGAAGGCGGTATCACCGGTGTCCATCTCTCTGTTTCTCCTTTCCTCTCACATATTGGATTCAGCCTGCTACAGATTGTAGGCTGTCTCACTGTGCTGGGAAAGGTCAAGGCCCTGAACCTCGTCTTCGGCTGGTACCCTCAATCCAAATAGTGCGTCAACTATCTTAAGGAGTACAAAACTCACCACAAAGGCGTAAATCAATACTACAAGTACAGCAAAGGCCTGCGTGGCAAAAAAAGATGGGTTTCCAGCAAGAAGACCATCTGCTCCACCGGGATTTACTGCCTTTGAGGCAAATATGCCGAGCATGAGCGTTCCGGCAAAGCCCCCCAGTCCGTGAATTCCTACAACGTCCAGGCTGTCGTCATAACCAAGTTTTTCCTTAAGGGATACGGCAAAGTAACAGATCACCCCTGCAATAAGGCCAATAATGATAGCTGAGTTTGCACTTATAAAGCCAGCTGCAGGTGTAACTGTTGCAAGTCCTGCGATTGCGCCTGATGCGGCGCCCAGCGTAGTTGCTTTTCCCTGACGTATCTTTTCCATAAAGCACCAGCTAGCCATTGCGGCCATGCCTGCAAGATGTGTGGCTACAAAGGCCGTAGCTGCTATGCCATTGGCAGCAAGGGCGCTACCACCGTTAAAGCCAAACCAACCGAACCACAAAAGTCCTGTCCCTAATAGGGTCATTGGCAGATTGTGAGGCATGAAACTCCTTTTTCCAAAACCCTGTCTTGGACCCAAGACTAGGACTGCAGCCAGGGCTGCCGCACCAGATGTCAAGTGGACAACTATACCGCCTGCAAAATCCAGGGCTCCTTTTGCTCCAAGCCAGCCACCAGAACCCCATATCCAGTGGCAGACTGGATTGTAAACTGCTATCGCCCAAACAAGGCTAAATACAATAAACGGGCCAAACTTCATCCTTTCGGCAAATGCCCCTGTGATAAGAGCAGGGGTAATTATGGCAAACATGCACTGATAAATCATGAAAAGGACATGGGGAATGGTGGTAGCATAGGTGCTGCTTGGCGCGGCTCCCACGCCTTTAAGGCCGAACCATGATAGGTCTCCAATGAAACCACCAACGTCAGGACCAAAGGACATGGAATAGCCAATATATACCCATTCAAAGCTAATAATGGCTATCATGATCAGACTGTGCATGATGGTGCCTAGTACATTTTTGTTACGTACCATCCCTCCATAAAAAAGCCCAAGAGCCGGGGTCATCAGAAGGACAAGCGCTGCCGATACCAAGATGAAAGCGGTATCCCCTGCTGAAATTTGTGCCATATTTCCTCCCTTCGTAGAAATAGTTTGTAAAGCCAGGAATTGCCCGGAGGCAAACTCCTATTTGATTGAAAGTTAATCAGTTCTAGTGCCAACAAGATTTTTTTGCAAGCAGTATTACAATTTTGAAATGTAAAATTTGGAATATTACCAAAATGTAAAAACACATGAGAATTTCTGGGTTAAGTTACCTGCCAAATTATGTCACTTATTTTGCCCTTTTGGGGCGAAATTTTTTCGCCTCCAATCTTTGTTGTGGTTTTAAAGCAATTTTTTAGGCTTTAAACAGCAAGTTCAGCCAAAAATTCAGGTACGGATAATGAAGAGATTGTTTCAAATACAGAAATCATCACCAAAAGGAGAGAAAAATGGGAATAAAGGTTGTTTACTGGGTATTGCTTGTGATTCTTTTAGCCTTTTTACCTGGCAAGGGGTATTCGTGAGGTGGGCCTAAGCCGCTTGTTCCAACCGGCCAGGAGATTCAAAAGATTAAACACGATAATAGGGACACCAATGTGCCGAAGGTAAAAAAGAAGAAAACCTCACGCGAGGTAGTGGCAACCAACTTCTCTGAGTAACCCTTATTCAAGAAGACCTTTGTACAAGATCCTAATGTAAAACCAGAAATGGAAATGTAACTTTCATTTCCGTTTCTGGTCATTTCAACAACAGCGTTTTAGAACTCCGTTATAGAGTGGCTAAAATAGCTTCTTAACTTTTCTTCCTGAGGTAAAATCGAAATACCCAAGAAAAACGGTAGAAAAATTTTTTCGCCCAATCCTTTTCTAAAACACGAATCTTTCTATATTAAAGACCCGTCCATTCCAGATAAGCCTTGCCGTTGAGTCTGAAAGGAACTCCACTACAACCTTTTCCTTATCAAAGGCGGTTGGCAACTCATAGGTACACCCCGGGCATTGGCCTCCGTGCCACTCCTTGAGTGTTGCCACAAAGGTTTCATCAGTAGGTTTAAAGGTTTCAGAGGCAGTCCACCAAAGGGGATTGCCAAAGATGTCGTAATTGTACCAGGCAAGAAACATGACCTCCGCCTGGGCCTCCATGAAAAACCCCATGCCTTCAAGGCCTGGGCAGTACCACCAGCCATGGATGTTTCTCGAATCCCTTTCCCCAGGTGCAAGGCTGTCCATGAACTTTACCATGGTGGCGTTTCCGCTTACCCCATTGTATGTCCATGAAAAGGCCGTAGAGTTGGCATCAGAAAGATCAAGATTCACCGTGCCAACAGGCTCAGGGGTGGGCAGTGAATAGCTGTCCTCCAGGTACCAGCCGTGCCATTTGTACAGGGTGCCAGAAAAGCTGTTGTTGGTTATCACCCCTGATGAGCTCATCCAGATGGGATTTCCGCTGGTGTCGTAGGTGTACCACCCCATGAACAGTTTGCCGTTTTGTATCTCAATGGATATACCAGAGCCCAAAGCGTCCTTGTCGTACCACCAGCCTGTCTTGTCGCTTCCTGCGTGTTGGGAGAGGGTTATCTTGTAGTTCCATGTACATGAGACGCCGTTTGAGAAGTTGTACACCGAAGTCCCAGTGCCAAGGGCCGAGGTTGGAGAAGTCCATGTGATGGAGATGGTATTTGTTATGGTTCCGCCGCTTGAGTCTGCAAGATGGTTTGATACCACTATGTTTTTTTCTGTCTGGAAGGCGCCCTGATAAACGCAGGCCTCGTTTGGATTGCATGTCATGCCAGAAAGGAATACAAGTGTTACCCTTGTAGAGTTGGCCTCTTTTGTAAGGGATATGGTGCCAGACGCCGGATTTCCGGGAGGGCACGTGCCAGTAACGGTGTAGCTGGAAGTGTTGAAATTCCAAAGGCCGTTGATGTCCAGATAGGCGGAATCTGCATCCTTTCCTATGGAAATTCCTGCCGCGTAGGAAGGGGTTTCAACAGCGAGAATTCCTGTCATGAAAAGTGCTAAACATATTGAAATCAATAAGTTATTCTTCATAATGAACCTCTTTTTACTTATCGAGTCATCTTCTTCTTATCTAAAGTGAGCAAAAAGGAGACCAGCCAGACCAGGGTCAGCCAATAGATTCGAAGTCTTAAAGGGAATGATTTTTGTGGCGCAACAAAGTAACCTGTGTATTCAACTATGCAGTCAGGAGAATAACGGGGCATAAAAAGGAGGAGCAGTTGAACAGGTACATTCCTTTAATCCTTGCAGGGGTGCTTCTTAATGCCGCAGCCCAGATCGTTATAAAAAAGGGCATGTCAGACATCGGCACCTTTGAATTTTCCTTTGAGAACATCATCCCTGTGGGGCTCAAGGTGGTAACAAGCCCCTTTGTCATTACAGGGGTCTTTTTCTATGTGGTAAGTCTGGCGCTTTGGCTCATGGTCCTTTCCAGGGTGGATGTAAGTTATGCCTATCCAATGTTGAGCGTGGGGTACATAGTGGCGGCCCTTGCCGGTAAGTATTTATTTAATGAACCCCTTGGGCTTGTGCGTTGGGCCGGCATCATTGTCATCTGTATTGGAGTCTATCTCATTACAAGGAGCGCTGCCTGACATGAAGGAAAAGGATTTTATCTCCTTTTGCAGGCCAACCATAGGGGAAGAGGAGATCAAAGAGGTGGTTGACAGCCTGAAAAGCGGCTGGATCACCACAGGGCCAAAGGTTGCAAGGCTTGAGCAGGAATTTAGAAGGTGGCTCGGAGAGCACCAGGAGGCCGTTGCAGTAAACTCTGCAACAGCAGGCCTGCATCTTGCCCTTCTGACCCTTGATCTTAAGCCTGGTGACGAGGTGATAACAACTCCCATCACCTGGCCTTCCACTGTGAACAACATAGTAGTCTGCGGAGCAAGGCCTGTCTTTGCAGACGTTGACAGGGACACTCTGCAGATAATGGCGCAGGAGACAGAAAAAAGGATAACAGGGCGCACAAGGGCGGTAATACCCGTTCACTTTGCAGGCGCTCCAGTGGATCTTGACCCAATAAGAAGTCTTTGCCAGGAAAGAGGTATTGATCTTATTGAAGATGCGGCCCATGCAGTGGGAACCAGTTACAAGGGAAGGCCCATTGGCTCAGACAGCGAGGTGGCCGTCTTTTCCTTCCACCCTATAAAGAACATGACAACCGGGGAAGGGGGCATGATACTGTGCAGCAGCAGGAAGCGGGCAGATCGGATGCGGAGGCTTCGCTTTCACGGCATATCAAGGGATGCCTGGAAACGCTATTCAAGAGGCGGGAGCCCCCAGTACGAGGTGGTGGAGCCTGGCTTCAAGTACAACATGCTTGATATCGAGGCAGCCATCGGGTTGCACCAGCTTGAAAAGCTTACAAATTTCAATGAAAGAAGACGCCTTCTTGCAAAAAACTATCTTGAGCTTCTCTCCCATGTCCCAGGACTCATGCCCCTTAAGCCTCCTTCCTATGCCCACGAGCATGCCTGGCATCTCTTTGTAGTAAGGCTCGATATTGATAGGCTTAGAATTGGAAGGGACGAGTTTATCACCAAGCTCGGGGATGAGGGGATAGGTGTGGGGCTTCATTTCCCGTCAGTTCACCTCCAGAAGTTTTACAGGGAAAGATACGGCTTCAAAAGGGGAATGCTTCCAAATGCAGAGTGGAACAGTGACAGGATCTTCTCCCTTCCCCTCTATCCACTTCTTACAGAAAAAGAGCAGGAACGGGTTGTTTCAAGCCTTAAAAAGCTCCTTAAGAGATATGAAAGATGAGTGAGAAAGAGGCAATTTGTTTGAAGATAGACGTTGATACCCACGACGGCATGAAAAACGGCGTTGCGGCCCTTCTTGAGGACCTTTCACACTTTGGTGTAAAGGCCACCTTTTGTCTGTCCTTTGGCCCAGACAATTCCGGAAAGGCCATATTTCGCCTCCTAAGGGATACAAGATTCCTAAAAAAGATGCTAAGGACAGGGGCTCCAAGGCTCTACGGCCTACGTACGGTTCTCTCCGGCACGCTTCTTCCGGCAAGGCCGATAGCCACTGCCTTTCCAGGGCTTTGTCAAAGGATACGGGATGAGGGGCACGAGGTCATTGTGCATGCATGGGATCACAGGAGATGGCAGGATCATCTTCCCCAAATGGGAAGGCAGGAGATAAGGGCGCATTTCCAAAGGGCCTTTACTTCATACAGGAAGATACTTGGGATGAGGCCATGGGCGGTTGCAGCCCCGGGCTGGCAGGTCACACCCAGGAGCCTTGAGGTGCAAGACGAACTGGGCCTTCTATATGCAAGTGATCTCAGGGAGGGGGTGCCGTGTCTCCTTGAGGCTAAGGGAAAGAGGTATCGCACCCTCCAGATTCCCACCACAGGCCCATGTATTGAAGAGCTTCTTGCAATAGGAATGAGGGATGAGGATGAGATGAAGATCGCCCTTCTTGACGGGCTTATGAGGGCGGATTTTCCTGTTCTTGCCCTACATGCCGAGGTTGAAGGGGGCCCCTTCCGTCCCTTTTTCAGAAGGCTAATGACCGCTCTTAAAAAACGCTTTCAGGGCTTTTTTACCTTGGGTGAGCTTGCAACAGGCCTTCTTGAGGCACCTGAAAGGATAGAGGTGTGCAGGCTTGGTTTCATAGAACTTCCCGGAAGGGCAGGGACCGTTGCCACGGGGATCAGGAAATAGTCCATGAGAGTTGCCGTGGTAAGGAGGCAGTGCGGCCTTGGCCTTGGCGGTGCAGAAAGGTACTGCGCAAATGTTGCCATCTGGCTTTCAAGACTGGGCCACAAGGTCACCGTCATTGCAGACAGCTCCACAGTGAAGGGAGTTGATTTTAAAAGGGCGAGGGTATGGGGAAGAGGAAGCATCCTCAAGAATCTGTCATTTTTCCACTCTGTCAGAAGTGTCTTAAAGGCCGGGGAGTTTGACTGCATCTACGGTCTATCCCGGATAAAGGGCACTGATTTTCTAAGGATATCCGACCCTCTTCACAGGGCTTGGCTTGAGCTAGGATACTCTGGCAGAAAGATACCCTGGCAGCTTCGAAGAATTACTCCAAGGCATCTTGCCCTCCTTTTCCAGGAAAGGGAGGCCATAGAGAGCACAGGTTTTGTCATCACAAATTCGAACCTTGTTAAGGAGCAGGTAATTGAGTATTACCGTCTTGAACCTCAAAGGGTGATTACCATATATAACGGTGTTGATCTTGACAGGTTTCACCCTGTGAAAGAAAGCCAGCGAAGGCGTCTAAGGGCCGGTCTATCTTTGGGCAAGAAAGACAGCTTTCTTATTCTCTTTGTGGGCTCAGACTGGAAGAGAAAGGGGCTTTTGTCTCTCTTCGAGGCCGTCTCGGCTCTTAAAAGGCACATTGATTTTCTTTTGTTGGTAATTGGTGTTGAGGCAGGAAAAGAGCTTTTGAGGACCTGCCAGAGGCTTAACCTCCTTGAAAATGTAAGTTTTCTTGGCAAAAGAGGGGATGTAGAGAGGTTTTACATGGCCTGTGACCTTCTTTGTCTTCCAACTCGTTACGATCCCTTTGCTAATGTGTGTCTTGAGGCCATGGCCTGTGGAATGCCTGTTGTGACCACAGAAACTAACGGCGCAAGCGAGCTTGTTGAAAGGGTGGATGAAGGGCTTGTGGTTGGGCCAAGGGATGTTGATGCCCTAAAAGGGGCAATTCAAAGGATTGTTAATATGAAAAGCTCAGAAAGATCAGCCCTTGGGGAAGGCTGCGCACACCTTGCAAAGAAGTTTGGCTGGGACAGCCATGTAAGGAGACTCGTTGATTGTTTTAGCAGCTAGAGAGTTTTTTATTAGGATTTTTCATCAGCCTGTAATATCCATGAATGAGCCTTTGCCATCTAAGGGGCCTTCCATGGGGCTATCGCCAGCGACCTTGTTGCCTTTTTGGAGGGAGCTTACCTCCTCTTCCCTTTTCTGCTCCATCAGTTCCATTCTGGCCTTTTGTTCCTCCATGCTGGCCCTTGCTGCCACCATGCGGTC
>JALWYS010000066.1 GCA_027003115.1 Deltaproteobacteria bacterium
AAAGGGCAGCCTAACCCCTAATTAGCCTAATCCAAAAAACGTATCTCCCCTGTGTTCATCTTGAAGATTGTTCCGGAGGATTCAAGGATGATGGAGCCGTCTGGGTGGATTCCACGTGAAACAAACAGGATGCCCTTTTCCCTTTCAAGATCGTGCCCATAAAGGACCTTTCTGCCCTTTAGCCTTGAAAGGGCGTCATATTCCATAAGTACTGGATTCTCAGCCTGAAGAAAGTCTATGCCCTCTTTAAGGCACCATGCCTCCCATTCATGGAGCATACAAAGATTTACCACCAGCCTTGAAAGAAATCCTATTCCTATGGAACGCACGTCCCACCTTTTTCCAGACTCAAGCTCAAGGGAGGTGGAAGAGTCCTTGAGCCACCTGGGAAAAGAGGCAATATTCACGTTTAGACCGATCCCAAAAAGGAGATAGGCCTCCTTGGTCTCCCTTACGGAAACAGACTTTGACAGGATGCCGCACACCTTCTTCCCGGAAAGGAGGACGTCGTTTATCCACCTGATCCTTGGTGAAAACCCAACGTCCTTAAGTGCCTGGCATGCAGAAAGGCCAAAGGCGAGGGGGTAGAGCTGCTGGTTTTGTGAAAGAAGCCCTGGAAAGAGGGTTATGCAGAGATAGAGCCCCCCTTCTGGCGCCCACCATGTCCTTTTCATTCTTCCCCGGGCCTGACTGAGCGAGCCAGCCCACCAGCAGGCGCAAGAGGGAAAGGAACGGCCAGAACGTGCTGTTTCCCTGATGGCCTCTTCAGCCATGGGCATAAGCCTGGAAACCGAGTCAAAAAGGTGGATGCGCTCAATAAAGCCCCTTGACCTTTTTTCAATGTTTTCTACGGAAAGGGAATGGGAAGGTTTTGTTTCCAAAAGTTGCAGAATCTTCAGGGAAAGCTCTCTTTTGAGTGTTTCTTCCTTCCCTTTTTTGATGGAGGCCTCTTTTTCCATTTCCATCTTCACTGGACAGCCTGTACCGAGTGATTAAATTTCACTTTAAGAAGTTGAGCATCAAATCCAAAAGGAGCATCAGCCATGATAATAAGACAGCCCGCCGTGGCCAATCAGTTTTATCCAGGTGACCCTTATGCCCTTAGAAGAGAGCTTTCACAGTATATTCCCACCACCGTCCACGCCCATCCGGCACGGGGGGCCATCTGCCCCCATGCAGGATATATCTACTCAGGCCATGTAGCAGGCGCAGTTTACAGCCGGATCAAGGTCCCTCAGCACGTGGTGATCCTTGGCCCTAACCACACAGGCTACGGCTCCTATGCAGAGATAATGACCGAGGGTATATGGCAGATGCCCATGGGGGACGTACCCGTCTCCTCCACTCTTGCAAGGCTCATTCTGGACAAGTCTTCCCACCTTTCAGACGGGTATCAGGCCCACATGTATGAACATTCCCTTGAGGTCCAGGTGCCCTTTCTCCAGTACCTGCAGCCAGAGCTTGAGATTGTCCCAATCTGCCTTGGCCCCATTGGGCTTGATGCCTGCCTGGACATAGGAAGGGCCGTATCAGAGGCGGTTGCCGAGTTTGAACACCCGGTTCTTATTGTGGCAAGCACGGACATGAGCCATTACGTGCCGGCAGATGTTGCGCAAAAGCTCGACGGGCTTGCCATAAAGGAGGTTTTGAGGCTTGATCCACAGGGGCTTTACAATACGGTTAAGCAGTACGGCATCTCCATGTGCGGCTACATTCCAACCACCATCACCCTCGAGGCCTGCCGTCTTATGGGCGCACGTGAAGCAGAGCTTGTAAAGTATGCAAACTCCGGAGATGTAAACGGCGACTATTCAAGGGTGGTTGGTTATGCAGGCTTTGTGATTAAATAAGGATCTGTTTCAACCAGGTTTAAAAACAATGGCCGCCTTTTACTCCCCATTCAGGCGGCCTTTTTTAGTAGTTTCTATATCTCTATCTCTTCCCAGTCGTATCTTGCGTCCTTAAGTATATCCAGGCCCTCCAGCAGAAGCCTTCCTGCAGTGGTTATCTTGTCAGATTTTACGTAGAGGAGCTTTCTTAGGGCCAGGGCTGTTTCGTTAACGATTTCAGGGTCTAGGCCGCTCTCCCTTTCTGCCGCCTTCCAGTTTATCTTTCCGTTTTCCTGGTTGTTCTCTGCAGCGGCAAGGAGGCGCAGCATTGGTGGTGTCACGTGGAACTCTATCCCCTCAGGAACAATGGACATTGCCCTTTTAAAACAGGCACCAGCGTCTGTGACCTTGTAAAGTCCGCCTGGAAGTACGTCAACAAGGCCATTTCCAGTAAGGCGATCAAGGCTTGCGACCACATCCTTTTCCTCCATGGAGGAAAGGTATTTGAGAATCTGTTTCAGAAAGAGCCCGCGCCAGTATGGAAGCACGTTGAGGACCTTTCTTTGTTGGCTGTCCACGGCTGGAAGCCTTTCAACTGTGCTAGCGAGCCTGGCAAACAGGCGTCCTGAACTCGTTGGAAAGGCCTTACCAACAAGCCCCTCCGACTCTGATAGTTCTATCCAGCTGTCATCAGGCGAGAGGTTTTCCATCCTTGTGGTGGTTATGGCCATGACAGAACGGGCGGAAACGGACTTGTGCCCCTGGGTCATTCTATCTTTAAGCACCTCCTGTCCAATTGGGGTGAGTTCATAAACAAGCTCTCCCTGTTCCATGCGGTCTGCCTTAATCAACCTGTAACTTTCAAGCACGTAGAGGCTTTTCTGGGTGAGGGCCTTTGAAACACCTTTTTCTTCCATGTAACCCTTGAGATTCTTGTTGTTTGGAAAGATTTCCGGATTGTCCTTGTTCTTTTCCCAGAGTGCTTCAATGGCCTCTAGGGTGCCAAAGTCCCTGTCCCTTATGCAAACCGACGGATTGAAGATAATGGGAGATACAAAGAGAAGCCGTGCTGCTTCATAAAAGGAGCGGCCTGCAGGAAGGAGCTTACCCTTGTCATCTATGGCGCCTATTGTCTGGAGCCTCGTTATGGCCTCTTCATCGTGTTCCTCTTTCAGGATCAAGGAAAGAAGCTCGTCGTCAAGGACGTTTCCAGGGGAAAGTCCCTTTAGAAGTGCGGCCCTTAACTGCTGCCCACCTCCTGTTAGGGAGTATGAATTGCCAAAGGGGAGGGAAAAGGTCAGAAGCCTCATGGCCTCAAGCTCGTAGATCTCTTCCCTGGTAAATGGCAAAAGGGATTTTTTGCCAGGCCCTGGAGGGCACTTTCGAAGCCCTTCCATGAGAGGGCGTGTAAGGAATAACTGTGGAAGGGCTTCATCGTACGCCTCAAGGATGGACTCACCAATGGGAAGAAGCCTTCCGTCTTCAGCCAAGCCCCTTTTTTCTAGCTCAGAGGCAATCTCTGGCTGTTCCTTCACATCCCCCTGGGCAAGCCTTGCCACCTCTATCATGGAGATGACCTCTGAGCTTATGAACTTGAAATTGTCGTGCCACGTCTCTATGTCGCCAACGTTATTAAGACATTCTTCAATGGCCTCAGAAATCATATGTCCTGGCTCTGAGAGTTCAAAAACACCCTCCTCGTTTTCTAGAATGAGCCCTGCAAGCTGAAGATGGCTTAGATACTCAAGATCCTCATCACTTAGCTGGTCAGCAGCCTTTTCCAGGGAAAGTCCCTGGCTCCACTTTTCCTTGAGCCTTTTGATAAGTAAGGCGTGTTTCTTTGTTATAATCATAGACATCCTCCTTGTTCTTTTCTTGGTTGTTCAGGTTTTGCTTCTGGCCCTTCTTGCGCCAGCTTGATTAAACAGATAACCTCCCATTTGTTTTTGAGAATAAGCACTCTTTCTTGGATGTCCATAAACAAAGGAGAAAATAATGTTTGATTTCAAGGTGTTTTTCACTGTCCTTGGAGCGGTTTTCGTCTCAGAGCTTGGTGACAAGACCCAGGTGGCAACCTTCCTCTTTGCCTCAACCAAAAAGGGTGCAGCCTTGAGCGTGTTTCTGGGTTCTGCCACGGCCCTTGTACTGTCTTCAGGGTTGGCTGTTTTAGGGGCAAATTTCCTTGGAAGATACCTGAGCCCGTCTGTTTTAAACGCTTTGGCAGGGGTGGGCTTCATCGTTATTGGCGTCTGGATCTTGATAAATCGCGGGTAGTTATATAGAAACAAGAAAAGAACCGAAAAAAAAGAGCAGGTTAAAGGAGGTGCTTTGGTGGGCTTTTCAGAAAAGATTAGAGTTCTGCATGTAGATCTTTCATCCGGGCAAATAAAGAGGCAGGAGCTTGATGATGAGGTATCCAGAAAGTTCATTGGAGGAAGAGGTGCAGGTACATATCTTCTTGCCACCATGTTAAAGGGGCAGGAAGACGCTCTTTCCCCTGAAAACCCTCTGATTTTTTCAACTGGCCCACTTACCGGTACGGCTGCTCCAACAGGGGGAAGGTATATGGCCATCTGCAAAAGCCCTCTAACGAACCTTGTGGCATGCTCAAATTCAGGCGGCCAGTTCGGGGCTGAGCTTAAGCGCACTGGCACAGACCTGCTTCTCATCACTGGAAAGGCCCCCGAGCCCGTATATCTCCTTCTTGCAGACGAAAAGGCAGAGCTTAGGCCGGCCAGCCATTTGTGGGGCAGGGATACCCATTTCACCACGGCCACTTTAAAGGAAGAGCTGGGAATGAAGGGTGCTAAGGTTGCATGCATTGGCCCTGCAGGAGAAAATCTTGTGCGTTTTGCCTGCATCATTAACGATCTTCACAGGGCCGCAGGGCGTTCAGGCGTTGGTGCAGTCATGGGTTCCAAGAATCTCAAGGCAGTGGTGGTAAAGGGTTCAAGCAGGCCTGAGCCAAGGGACAATGAACTCTTCATGGACGTTGTAAAGGAGAGGGTAAAGACCCTTCAGGAAAACCCGGTCACAGGCCAGGGTCTGCCTTCACTTGGCACAAAGGTCCTTGACAACATCATTAACGAGCACGGGGCCTATCCAACAAGGAACTTTCAAACCGGGGTCTTTGAATCGACCGATGAGGTCTGCGGAGAGGCCCTTGTGGAAAAGGGCTATCTCAAGAAGAACCGAGGGTGTTATGCATGCCCCATAAAGTGCGCAAGGGTCACCGAACTTCCAACAGGGGCCAAGGGAGAGGGCCCTGAGTATGAAAGCGGCTGGGCACTTGGTGCAGCAGTTGGAGTAAAGGACCTCATTGCCATAACCGAGGCCAATTATCTTTGTAACCTCCTGGGGCTCGACACCATCTCCTGCGGACTTACCCTTGCCTGCGCCATGGAGCTTTTTGAAAAGGGAATCATAAAGAGGGAAGAGCTTCAGGGTGGGCCGGCACTTGAGTTTGGAAGCAGCGAGGCCCTCGTATTCTACACCCAGAAGATGGCCTACCGTGACGGCTTTGGGAAGAACCTGGCAGAGGGCTCTTTGAGGCTTGCAAAAAGCTACAATGCCCCTGAGCTTGCCATGGCCGTAAAGGGCCAGGAGCTTCCAGCCTACGACCCAAGGGGAGTCCAGGGCCAGGGCCTGTCCTATGCCACATCCAACAGGGGTGGCTGTCACGTGCGCGGCTATCTTATTGCGCCAGAGGTGCTGGGGATACCAGAAAAACTCGACCCACAGGCAACAGAAGGAAAGGCCCAATGGGTTAAGGTCTTTCAGGATCTTACGGCTGTTATTGATTCCATGGGCATGTGTCTTTTCACCTCCTTTGCCCTTGGAGCAGAGGACTACCTTGCCCTGCTGAATGCATTTACAGGCCGTGGTTACACCCTTGAGGAGATGATGGAGTGCGGAGAGCGCATCTGGAACCTTGAACGTGCCCTTAACATACGTTTTGGAATGTCTCCAGAATCAGACACCCTTCCGGAGAGGCTTCTTAAGGAGCCAATGCCAGAAGGCCCTCAGAAGGGCAATACCGTAAGGCTTGGCGAGATGCTTCCTGACTACTATAAGTTAAGGGGCTGGGATGAAAACGGTGTTCCTAGCGGGGAGACACTAAAGCGTCTTGGGCTGGACCAGGTTTAAGTGGCCATTGATGTAAGGATATTTGGGCCCTTGCGTCTTGATTCAGGGCTGAAGGCCTTCTCAATTGATGCCCTCGAAGGCCAACGAAGGCTTAGGGATATACTCCTTGAGCTTGGTAGCCTAAAGGGACTTGAAACATTGAGGGCCGTAGCCACGGAAGGCCTTGAGAAAGGTGCGCCCTTTATAATCCTTGTTGACGGGAAAAATTGCATGCAGCTTAAGGGGCTTGATACCCTGGTAAAAGACGGACAGCGTATTTCCATTTTTCCCCCGAGCGGTGGAGGTTAGAAAAATCTTTTCAAGGCAGTCGGCTCTTTTTGGTAAAAGGGGCCAGGAGAGGCTTTTAAATTCCACAGTCTGTGTTGTGGGCCTTGGAGGCCTTGGTAGTGTGGTATGCGAATGCCTTGTACGGGCAGGGGTGGGAAGTCTTGTTCTCGTGGATTTTGATTATGTCAGTTTGTCTGATCTAAACAGGCAGATCCTTTACAGTTACCGGGACATAGGAAAAAGAAAGGTGGATGCCGCCTCAGAAAGGCTGAGGTCTGTTTTCCCGGAAGTTAAGATAAGGTCTGTTCCCAAAAGAATTGACAAGGATTCGGGGCCAATTCTTCAGGGAGACATAGTGGCAGACTGCCTGGATAATTTTGAGGCGCGCTTTTGCCTTGACAGGTTGTGCAGGGATAAGGGGCTTGCCTTTGTGCATGCAGGTGTTGAAGGCCTTTTTGGCCAGGTAGTCACCGTTCTTCCTGAGGCATCCCGCAGACTTTCAGACATATATCAGGGGATTGGCAGGAGTGAGAAAAGGCCTGTGGCCCTTTGCCCACCAGTCATGGTGGTTGGGGC
>JALWYS010000067.1 GCA_027003115.1 Deltaproteobacteria bacterium
TTGTAATACTTTGCCCTCCGCCGGGCAAACCAGCAGATAATTCCGTCGGTGCTGCCTTATTGCAGCTGGTGGCATGACACTTTTTAGGAAACTTCAGAAGAGGAAAAACATTGAAAATTTTTTCTTTTAAAAGCAGATACGAAAAAATGAAAATTGAAGATTTTAGGAGATTTTTAAAGGTTTTTTTGTGGCTACCTGGTTGTTGAAAAATATCTTTAAAAATATAACCTGCTAAAATCTAAAGAGAAATTTTACAAGGAAATTTTCCAGATTTCACGGCATGTTATGTTTTTTTTGTTTAAAAATCACGGAATTTTGAGAGGATATGACATTGTTGAAAAATAATCCTGGAAAGAATCTTATTTCATAATAATCTGCTTTGACAGCCGAAACTTAGCCAATTAAAAAATAGGCCATATTTCTTGGGTGCGTTTTTTTCAGTGCTTGTTCTAAAAGTTTTCCAAATTGTATTAAGGTCATTTTTAAACCTGATGCACGGTTATTGCTGTCTTTAAATCTTCGATTGGAGTAAAGGTTATGAGGGAGTTGTGGGAGGAGATCAAGGAAAGGCTGCGTCAGAAGGTTTCAGAGGGAAGCTACAGACTCTGGATCGAGCCTTTAAAATTTGACAGGGTCGAGGGGAACACCTTGATCCTCAAGTGTCCCAACCAATTCTTTGCCTCCTGGGTTCAGGAACATTACTTTCCTTATATCAAGGAAGACCTGCTTTATTTGGGAATGGACATCAAGATAAAACTTGAGGCCTTTGAAAAGATAAAGGAGTCTGCTAAGCGCCAGCTCCATCTTCCCAAGTTTTCGCCTACAGAGATACCAAGGCCCAACCTGTGTGAGAGGTTCACCTTTGACGAGTTCGTAGTGGGAGAATGCAACCACTACGCCCACGGGGCCTGCTGGGAGGCTGCAAACGGAAGTTCCTCCTCTTGCAGGACCATATTTCTCCATGCAGCTTCTGGGCTTGGAAAGAGCCATCTTACCCAGGCAGTGGGGCACAAGATACTTGAAAAAAGACCAAGGGCCAGATTGTGCTATCTCACAGCCAACGATTTCACCCAACAGGTGGTTTCAGCCATTAAAAACAATGCCATGGACGCCCTTAAAAAGCGCTTTTACACCCAATGCGACTGTCTTTTAATAGAGCAGGTGCACTGCCTTTCGGGCCGCGAGAGGACTCAAAGCGAGCTGGCCCTGGCCCTTGACCCTCTTATTGACGGTGGAAAGATTGTCATATTTACTGGCAACCAGCTTCCCAGGGCCATTCCAAAACTAAGTGACGTCCTTCGTTCACGCCTTGCAAGCGGGATCATAACCTCCATAAACCCACCGGACTTTGAAACCAGAAAGAAGATAGTGGCCAGAAAGGCCAAGAGTCAGGGTGTGGATATCAACAGCGAAACCGTTGAATACCTGGCCCATCACTTAAAGGGAGACATCAGGCGCATTGAAAGCGCGGTAATCGGGCTCATTACCAAGTCCTCTCTGCTTAAAAGGCCCATTGATCTTGGCCTTGCAAGGGAAATAATTCACGAGATAGTGGGAGAGCCGGATACCCTCACGGTTTCAAAGATAACAGACCTCATTTGCTGCCATTTTAGCCTTAAACCTGAACAGATTCGTTCAAGGTCCAGGAAAAAGGAGATCGCGCTTCCAAGGCAGATAGCCATGTATTTTTCAAGGAAATATACCGACTCTTCCCTGCAGTACATTGGGAAGCAGTTCAACAGGGACCACGCAACCGTGCTTCATTCCATAAAGAAGATCGACAAGATGATGAAGACATCTTCAAAGTTCAGGAGCCAAATCGAGTATCTCACTAGCCAGGTAGAAAAACACAAGTGGCGCTAAGGGCCCATGGCCTTTTTGAAAAAGGATCCCCTTGAAAGTGGGCTTAAGGAGATACTTGGAAAAGAGGGGCTTCTTTGTGAAAAGGCGGATGTTTCCTGCTACGGATTTGATTCAAGCGGACTTGAGGCAGAACCTGACCTTGTTGCCCTGCCAGAGAGCGTTGAACAAGTTCGTAAGATAGTAAGGCTGTGCAACCGTCTTCGCGTCCCCCTGGTGCCAAGGGGGGCTGGAAGCTCCACCACGGGCAGCACAGTTCCTGTACGCGCAGGGGTAATCCTTTGCTTTTCAAGGATGAACCGCATCCTGGGCATCGACCCTGTTGAGCTTACTGCCCGGGTAGAACCTGGGGTTGTCACTGGTGTCCTTCAGGAGGAGGTGGAAAAACAGAGGCTATTTTACCCACCTGATCCTGCAAGCCTCAAATTTTGCACCATTGGTGGAAACGTTGCAACAGGGGCTGGAGGGGCAAGGGCGGTAAAGTACGGTGTTACAAAGGATTATGTAAGGAGTCTCAGGGTTGTCCTTTCTGACGGAAGCCTCATCCACACAGGCGTAGACACTGCAAAGGGGGTTGCAGGCTACGACCTTACCCATCTTTTTGTGGGCTCTGAAGGCACCCTTGGAATCGTTGTGGAGATACTCCTTAGGCTTTTGCCCCTGCCAGAGGCAGTTGGAACGGTTGCAGCCTTATTTTGCGACCTTGATGCGGCTGTCGATGCCGTAACCTGCCTTTTCATCTCTGGCATCCTTCCAAGGTGTGCAGAGTTTCTCGATGAAAACACCCTTTCTGTGGTCTCAAGGGCCTTGCCCTTTGATGTTTCAGAGGAGGCCCGGGCTTTTTTGCTCCTTGAGGTAGATGGGGAAATATCTTCGGTGAAAAGCCAGCTTTCAGCTCTTAAGGCCTGTCTTCAAAAGGCAGGGGCAATAAAGGTCCTTGAGGCCAAGGATGAAAAAGAACGAAGGAGGCTTTGGGAGGCAAGAAGAAGTGTCTCTCCTGCACTTAGGGGCCTTGGTTATGACAGAAAAATAAGCGAGGACATCTGCGTGCCCAGAAGGGCAATAAGTGCCATGCTCTCATATTTAAGGGAAATCCAGCCACTCTATCCTGTTGACATATTTTCATTTGGCCACATGGGTGATGGAAATTTACACGTAAACCTGTTATTTAACTCCCATGAAATGGACCATCAGGACCTTGAAGCCCTCATAAAGAAGATAATGAAGAAGTGTCTTGAGCTAGGGGGCACCATCTCGGGTGAGCACGGCATAGGTCTAACAAAGATGAAGTATCTTGGTCTAGAGCTTTCTCCTCGGGTCATTGGCCTTGAAAGACAGATCAAGAAGGTGTTTGATCCCAAGGGAATACTTAACCCTGGAAAAATATTTGAGGAATAGGGCAGATGTTGGCATCGGCTATAATTGCAGCAGGGGGCTCTGGCAGCAGGCTTGGCTACGAGGAGCCAAAGCAGTTTCTTGATCTTGGAGGAAAACCCATAATAGCCTGGAGTCTTGAGGCCTTCTCAAGGGCCTCTGAGATAGGCGAGATAGTTTTGGTTGCGCCCCTTGATCACCTGGCAAAGGCAGAGGAATTTGCAAAAATGTACTGCGGCACAAAGCCCTTCAAGGTGGTGCCTGGAGGCGGCACAAGACAGGAGTCTGTGAAAAATGGCCTTTCTGCCTCGGCATCCTCCATGGAGCTTGTGGCCGTTCACGATGCGGCAAGACCCTTCATAACCCCGGACGAGATAGATTCCATCTGCATGATGGCACAGGAGCTTGGCGCGGCAATCCTTGGCAGGAAGATCGATGACACCATAAAAGAGGTTCACGAGGGCATTGTCACCAAGACCCTTGACAGGTCAAGGCTTGTGGCAGCACTTACTCCCCAGGTATGCCGTAAGGAGGATCTTTTGGCAGCCCATGAAAAGGCAGCAGCAGATGGTTTTGTGGGGACGGACGAAGCAAGCCTTCTCGAATATGCAGGAATGAACGTTGTCGTAGAGATAACAAGCTCCATAAACTTCAAGATAACCACGGAGACAGACCTCAAGATCGCCCGGGCCATTGCCAAGTGCATCAAAGAGGGGAAGTTTTGAAGGTGGATATCCGCGTAGGTATTGGATATGACGTTCACCGCCTAGTCCCTGGCAGAAGGCTCATCCTTGGTGGCGTTGAGATAGAGCATACCCTAGGGCTTCTTGGCCATTCGGACGCAGACGTGCTTCTTCATTCCATTTGTGATGCCATACTTGGGGCGTCAGGTCTTGGAGATATTGGCAAACACTTTCCCGATACGGATGAAAGGTTTAGGGGTATCTCCTCCATGCTTCTACTTGAAGAGGTGGCGAAAAAGGCCCTGGAAGCAGGATTTCAAATAAACAACGTGGATGCAACCGTTGTTGCCCAGGCCCCAAAGCTTTCCCCCTTTATTGAAAAGATGAGGGAAAATGTGGCCTCCTGCATTGGAATAGATAAAACCCGCGTAAACATAAAGGCAACCACCACTGAGGGTCTTGGCTTTGCCGGGGAAAAACAGGGAATCGCCAGCTACTGCGTTACAACTATAGTGGGCATTTGAAGCATGTGACCGTTTTGTGAAATGGTATCCCTGATCCGAATTCCATCAATCCTTCAAAGGATAAAAGATCCATCCTGCACATGCGGGTTCATCATTTACGAGGCACGTACTTGGGGGCCCAGATTTCCTGAAAATGAGCCGACCCGGTAGAAGACCAACGGGTCTTTGGGGCATCTGACCCCATCTTCAAAAAATTCACACCCCTTTACGCATCTTCCCAAAGCTCTTTGAGCTGTTTGGGAAGCTCTGCCTCAACGTCCTGGGCCTCACCATCAGAGATGTGTCTCTTTATCACCCTGAATACAGCCTTTATGGCCTTTATGGCCTCTTCCTTGTCTGCAAAGTCCTGCTGGGCCCTTGGCCTGTCGTATTTCATGACCTCCTCGATGAACTCGGAGACATTTTTGAGTTTTTCAGGGGTTTCGGCAAGCTTCCAGCCGTCCACGTAAATCGCCTTTATGCACATGGGCAGCTGGGCAAGAAGATGCATGGATTCTTCGTGAGAAAGCCTATTTCTAAGTGCCTTGAGCACTGCCTTAAGGATCCTGCCTGCCTTTTTCTTGTTGTCAGGACACCCTAGCTCCTTTGCCAACTCCTTTACGAAAAGGTTGCCCTTTTCTGCATATTTTTCAAAGTTCATAATGCCACCTCCTCGTTTTTTTTAAAAAAATAATTACCGTTATAGGGCTGACAAGGGATGAGTCAGCCTTTCACGTCAAAAGATAGCCTGTTTCTCCTCTAACAGGCTCTTCCACAGGTTTACGCTTTCTTTCATCTCTTGTCTGTAGATTTCTTGGATTTTTTCAGTTGAATCCCTGGAGAGCCTTTCATCTGAGCATATCCTTATTTCAGCTACCGCTGGTGTCGTTATAGGCCTTCCTATCTGGCTTACGAGAAAACATGTGCATTCAGAAGCCTCGGGAATCTCCTCATAAACCCGTTTTGCTATCTCATGGGCCTTGAGATTGTAGATCTTTCCAACATGATTTATGGGATTTTTCCCGGACACTGCCTCCATGTTCATTGGTCTCATTGGGGTTATGAGGCCGTTTGCCCTATTTCCCCTTCCAACCTCGCCGTCATCTCCAGACTCGGCAGAGGTTCCTGTCACAGTAAGGTAAATGCTCCCGGATTCAGGGCTGTCTGCGGTATTAACGAAGACCTTTGCATTTTCAAACTCTTTTTCAAGGACTTCCCTGGCAAGCCGTCCGACTCTCTCCTTTTCTTCCATGTAGTCATGCATGTCTTTTAAGAATCTGTCCACTAAGGCACAGGCAACCGTGAGGGAAACCTCTCCCTTTGCCTGTCTAACACCCATTATCTTCACGTCTTGACCAGTTGCAGGGTGTTCTTTTTTGAAATTTCTAGAGTTAAGGAGCCTCTCTGTTTCGTAAACGGCCAGTTCAAGGGGAGTTAGGGGATAGAAGCCTATTCCGCAAGATGTATCGTTTGCCAGGGGAATCTCCCCCTCTTTTGCCTGCCTTAAAAATAGCTCAACAAGGTCCTGGGAGCCAGGCCTTATGATTACGTCAATCTCTATATCCCTGTCAGGATCAAGGGCATGAAAGTTATCCCTGAACCATTTTTTTGTGGTCGCTCTTGCAATTTCCTCTACTGGTATATCCTCTCCCTTTAAGGAAGTGGTTGCACGCCCGGCAAGAATAAGACGTAAGGGTGCCTTGATTTTGCCCCCTCCAAATGATGGCTCTGAAGTGCCAGCAACTAGAAGGTCCTTATCTACGTTGTGATGTAGGACCAGTCCAAAGTGTTCGTAATAGTAGCGGCAAAGGCCTCTGCTGAACTCCTCTGCCACTGCATCGCAAATTGTATCCGGATGTCCTATGCCCTTTCTCTCAACTACTTCAACTGGAAGAAGGGAAGTCTTTTTCGAGGTGACGGTTATAACTGGAAGTCCACTCATAATCACCCTCCTTTTTGCATTCCCAAAAGAAAAATCCACAAGTCTCGAAAGGGGGTTCTTGAAAGTTTGAATAAAGATAAGCATCATTTGTTTGCGTGCAATTAAACAGGGGTTTCAAGGACTGTTGAATTTTCCTCACATTTGTCTTAATAACTTGGGCCTTAGGCAAGTTAAAAAAGGGATGCCATGGCAAATTTTAGAAGGAATATAAGGATCAAAAAGGATTGATACCCGAGTGATGAACAACACCCATGGTCAGAATACCAGATTTCACATAAGGGATTGTGCCCTTGTGAGATTAAGCACTGGGCTCAGGGTTCAGACCCTCAGGGAGTTCAGGGACGCCCTTGAGAGGGTCCCGGCTGCAAGTGTATATCACCACTTCTGGGGCCGTTTTCTGCAGCCACAGTTTGACGAGCCCGAGTACAATAACGATTTTG
>JALWYS010000068.1 GCA_027003115.1 Deltaproteobacteria bacterium
TGGAAGAATCCGTAAGATATGTCAAGGGCCTAGGCGTCAGGCCCTATCTTGCAGAGTTTTCCCCTATTCCAGGGACAGTGGAATGGCAAAGGCTTAAGGAGAAAGGGATGGTTTCTGATGCCATGGATCCCATCCTCACTAACAACACCATCTTTTTCCGTCTCTTTTCCGGCTACGATATGGAAAGGTTCCGGGCGCTTAAGCGATTTGCAGCCTCGTAGCCAGTAAGGCCCCCTTCTGCGGGCAGCTCGTTTTCGTCTTCGCCAGCGGGCAGGGTGATGAGAAAGCTTGTGCCCTTTTCAGGTGCGGAATCCACACTGATTTTGCCCCCAAACTCAGTCACTATCCTGTGAACAATGGAAAGCCCAAGCCCAGTTCCCTCGGCCTTGGTGGTGAAAAAGGGGTTGAATATCTTTTTGAGACTCTCCTTGGTTATTCCAGAGCCGTTGTCCCTGATCTCTATGCAGACGTCTTTCCCCTCTTTCCACGCACTGATGGTTATCTTTCCGCCTTTTTGGGGGAGGGCCTGGAAGGCGTTAAGGAGGATATTGATCATAACCTGCCTCAGCATGTCACCGTCTGCCTGGATTTCAAGTTCCTCAGGGATGTCTATCTCAACGTCTGCCTGTTTGAGCTTTTTGCGTTGTCTTAGAAGTATGAGGGCTGCAGAGATCTCGGCCTTCAGCCTGATTCGCTGTGGCAGCTTCCTTTCCGGTCTGCCGTAAAGGAGAAATGAGTGGGTAAGATCGCTAAGCCTCGCTGCCTCTTTTTCAATAATGGAAAGAAGCCTTTGGCCCTCAGGCATTACAAGTCCGCTCTGGTTCAGGAATTCTGCTGCCCCGGAAATGGATGCAAGGGGGTTTCTTATCTCATGGGCAAGGCCTGCAGCCATCTCCCCAAGTGCAGCGAGCCTGTCGATGAGTTTAAGCCGCTCCTCCTGGGCCTTTATTTCTGTAATGTCTTGAAATATAAGCCCGTGTCCCAGTACCCCGCCCTGGTTATCCCTAATCTGAAAGCACGAGATTCCAAGAATTGCCTTGCCGCCTTCTGTCTCTATCTCGATTTCCTTTCTCTTGTCTGCCCCAAATTCCTCGTAACAGGTTGCAAGGAGTTTTTCCGTGCCGGGAAGGACCTCTTCTATGGACTTGCCATAGGAGTTGAGCACGAGTTTTCCAAGTATCTGCTGGGCAGCGATGTTGTAGTACAAGACGGACCCGTTTACGTCCACAGTGATAAGACCAGACTTAAGGCTGTTGGCAAGGTGCTTTTGTATCTCTTCAAGGAGATGCACGTCTTCAGCCGTGGCCTGCAGCCTGTCTTCTGCCGTCTTGAGTCTTTTGGACAGATAGAGGGCCAGGAGGGCCACGGTGTTGAAGGCGCCCATGTTTAGAAAGAATGTAAAGGCGGCCTCTTCCATGCCGGTGACATGGTTACTTGTCAGTATGCACACAAGGGCATAGAAAAGGGTGCTAAGAAGGGCTGAAAGCGCCCCCATCCTGCCTGGACCAAGGAGACAGGAGGTAATGATGGCTATGGAATAGAGAAAGGTGATACGGCTGTCAATGCCTCCTGTAAGGTAGACTGCAAGGCTTGCAAGGAGAACGTCCGAAACCGTCTGGAAGCTTTTTAAAGAGTCTGACAGCCCCCTTTTCTGAAACCAGTAGATCCATACGAGGGTCAGAAGAAAGGCGCAGCCAAGGAGCAAAGAAAGGTAGTTTGTCTGCACCGAGGCGGAAAAGGAGCTTGGGAAAAAGGCTGCCGCAGCCACAAGCAGCGCAAAGATGAGCAGTCGTCCCGCCGTTACCGACAGGAATAGTCTGGTTTGGTCTTCAAAGTTCATCATTTACCCTAGATCGTATTTGGAAAGCCTGTACCTGAATGAGCGAAAGTTTACCCCCAGAAGGTCCGCTGCCTCCTTTTTCTTCCCTCCAGTCCGGTCCAGGGCCTGTAAAAGCAGTCGTTTTTCGATTTCAGCAAGGTAGGCGTCAAGGTCAAGGCCCTCTTCTGGAAGCTCGCACTTCTCCATCAGCGTCTGGCTGCCTTCCTGGTCTTCAAACTCCTCCTTGTGCTTGCACCTTGCCAGGTAAAGGCTTTCAGGAAGCACCAGGCTCGAAGTTGAAAGGGCGATACTCCTTTCAATTATGTTTTCAAGCTCCCTGACGTTTCCTGGAAAGGGGTATTCCATGAGGGCCTTCAGGGCAAAGCTGGATATGCCCTGGACCTGTTTACCGTGGAGTTTTGCGTACTTGTCCAGGAAATACTGCACAAGAAGCGGGATGTCTTCCTTCCTTTCCCTTAAGGGCGGGATCCTGATGTGTATTACATTGAGCCTGTAGTACAGGTCCTCCCTAAAGTTTCCCTCCATTACCTCCTTCTCGAGGTTCCTGTTTGTGGCGGCAATTATGCGGCAGTCCACCTGCACTGGCGTGGTTCCTCCCACCGGGGTAAATGACCTTTGCTGTACCACCCTCAAAAGCTTTACCTGGAGCATCAAGGGAAGCTCCCCGATCTCATCGAGAAAGATGCTGCCGCCATTTGCCAGGGCGAACAGCCCGAGCTTGTCCCTGTCTGCACCTGTAAAGGCCCCCTTTTTGTGGCCAAAGAGCTCGCTTTCAAGAAGATTTTCCGGGATGCCTCCGCAGTTCACCACCACAAAGGGCTTGTCCTTTCTTTCGCTTAGATTGTGTAGCGCCCTTGCAACAAGTTCCTTCCCTGTACCGCTTTCTCCTGTAATCAGGACAGAGGAGGGGCTGCTCGCCACCCTTTGCACCAGCTGGAAGATTTTCAGCATGGAAGGGCTGCTTGCCACCATGTTGTCCAGCTTGTAAATGCGTTTCTTGGTGTCAACGGCCTTTATGGATGGATCCTGTCTTGAGGAAAGGGCGTTTTCTATTACCTCCCTGAGCTCTTCTATTTTGAAGGGCTTTGTAAGATAATCCCATGCCCCCTCCTTCATGGCGTCCACTGCTGCATCAAGTGAGGCAAAGGCGGTTATAAGCACTACCGGAAGGCCTGCATCCAGGGTCTTTAGCTGTCTCAAGAGCTCAACCCCATCCATCCCGGGCATGCGGACATCCGTTATTACAAGGTCATAGGAACTTTTCCTTACCTTTTCCAGGGCCTCGTCTGCGGTTTCCGCAGAGTCAACCTTGTATCCTTCCTTTCCCAGAAAGATTTCCAGGAACTCCCTGAGGCTCGAATCATCATCCACAATGAGCAGTTTGGGCCTTGATGGCAGGCTCCCTGAATCCATATTTTCAGTGGCAACAGTACCAGTTAGCATTATCCCTCCTTGAAGAAAAAGGGGCGGTGTAAATGGATGAGCATCCATTTCTTGTCTTGTTATCGGCATCTGGCCGTCAAAAATTGACAAAATGATGTCACTTTTTGTTCACAAAACCACCAAGACCCTCAATCTCACCCGTATTTGAAGCACAGATTTTGCAGGAAAAGAGGTGTGCCAAGGTCGAATCAATCGGACTTATAGGGAGTTTTTTATGGAGAAAGGGAAATCACCGTGCGCCTATGCACATATTTTTCTTGTCTTTCTCGTGGTTTTTGTGGTTTTTCCTGGTAATGCAGGGGCCACAGGGGTGATGCCTGCCCCGAATCCGCCTCCTTCCAAGGTTAAAGGTTTTTCTGCAACCCTGTTCAAACACAAAATTTTTTACGTTTCAGTGTCTGGAAATGACGACAACAATGGAACCATAAAGAGCCCATTCAGGACCCTTAAGCGCGCCCTCTACGAGGTCTCACCCGGGGACATTGTCCTTATAAGAAAAGGCGTATATGACATTGACGTTGGAGTAAACGTGTCCGGAAGCCAAGGGCATCCGGTAATCATCGAGGCCTATCCTGGGGAGCAGGTTGTCTTTGACGGAAGCGGCTACGATCCAAGCGTTTCCGTAAAGTTTCGCATAACCGGTTCGTGGCTGGTAATTCGGAACCTGGAAATCAGAAACGGGCCGTCAGACGGTGTTCTCTTGACTGAGGGGGCTGGCCACAACATACTTGAAAACCTTAAGGTCCATGACAATTACTTTGCAGGGATAGAGCTTGAAAACGGCGCCCACCACAACATAATTAGAAACTGCGACTCCTACAGAAATTTCGATTACGGCCCATCCAAAGGGGAGCATGCAGATGGCTTTGGCGCAAAGTTTTCCGTTGGTCCTGGAAACGTATTCACCGGGTGCCGGGCCTGGAAGAACTCAGATGATGGCTTTGACCTTTGGGAAGCCGGCGCCCCTGTGACAATAGAGTATTGCTGGGCATGGGAGAATGGCTTTGACATCTGGGGCGTGGGAGACGCCTTTCAGGGGGATGGAAACGGTTTCAAGCTCGGGCCAGGCTCGCCTGTAATCCATCACTGTCTGTCATGGCATAACGCCAGGCGCGGCTTTGACTACAATGACGCCACCCAGGTGATCCACGCCTATAACAACACCTCCTATAACAACCAGCTTCACGGCTTCAAGTTCGCCCTTGGCCCCCATGTACTCAGAAACAATCTGTCATTCATGGACGGTGAGAACTACATAGGCCCAAAGGTGGATGATGCATACAACTCGTGGAACACTCCTCCAGGCGTTATTGTAAGCACAAAGGATTTCCTGAGCCTTGACGACACCAAGGCCCGCGGGCCAAGAAGAAATGGCGGAGGCCTTCCAGAAACCGATTTTTTGAGGCTTTCTCCTTCCTCTTTCCTGATTGATGCGGGCATGGATGTTGGCCTTCCCTTTTACGGCAAAGGCCCAGATATCGGCGCCAGGGAATCTTTATATCAACGCATTCCTTGATATAATCCCAGATTATGCACTTTAAATTCAGAGGCCCGGGGCAATGACAGTATCTCCTACAAGGTTTTCCCGGATATGGGATTAACCAAAAGGTCATGATGAGACAACCGTTTGTCTTTTCAGAAGACAGCCTGCTGTCCTGCAAAAGAGCTCTTTGAGGAAATCAACAGGTAAAGAGAGAACAAGGATTATCTGGTAAAGGCTAGCATCTTGATTGATGCCACCTCCTATCCTTCTGCCACAAGGCCTCCTGCAGAGGACAAGAGGTCTCAACTTTGAAGGAGCCTATTCATGCCCCTTAAGAAATCCAATGCCGTGAATTAAAGAGCCAGGATAGAGTGAAAAGGCAGGCGTCTTTTCCATGTATCTGAAATAATCGTTTCCGAATTTTCGAATGCATTCTGGTTCCTCTATGACAAGAACGAAAAGAAGGGCGGCGGCAACTGTCCAGCCGGAGGCAAGCAAGGCCTGAAAAGTGCCAATCAACAAGGCGATGCCCAGGGGGATGAGGGTGAGCCCAAGGTGCTGGGGATGTCTCATGCTGGCATAGATTCCCACGGTTACAAGCCTGTCTGGCCAAATGGAGCGATTGTCAGGGCTGTGCCCTAATTTTTTAAGGGTCTTTCCGGCTACTATGTGAACTGCAAGACCGTAGATTAGAAATAGAACCCCAACGCTTCTCACCAAATTGTTGTTTTCCATCCATGAAGCAGGGCTTACCTGCCAAGGCCACAGGGCAAGGCCCCATATAACTGGCCAGTAAAAAAATTTCCAAAGCTGGGTAATTTTCATTTTTTATCTTCCCTGACGATCTTTTCTAAAGACACACCTTTACTTTCACTCGAAGCCATGCCAAAAAAATGACTTGAATAGTACATGATAGCATTCGCGTGGATTGATCCAAAAATGTGGAGCAAAACCAACAAAAAGCTGGTCTTGCTCCTCCATTTAAACAATAGGGTAACTGAATACTTTGAATAAGGCTTTAGACTTCTTCTACTGTAATCGCCCCAGTAGGGCAGACTTCTACACAGGTTTCACAGCCTAGACAATCTTCCGGCCTGGCTATTATGGGTCTGTTTTCCTCCTCATCAAAGTCATAAACCTCTGATGGACAAGCATTTACACATTCCTCATCGCCCTGGCACTTGTCATAATCGATGGTGATTTTAAACATAGGCTTCCTCCTTTTTTTCTATTTGCGGAATAGTTCCCGCACTACTTGCATCTTTTTAAAGATAAATCCGCATCCAGGCAGAATATGCCGGGATTGCAGCCTTTATTTCTTAGGCACCTCTACCTCATTGATCCATATTCCGTGTGTTCGGCAGTAGGCTATTGCAACCAGGCTGTCAAAGTCCAAAGTGTCAACACAAAAACGGACATTAGGCTTGGTCAATTTCCTGTTAAAAGCGGCCCGCCCAAGCGCTACGGGATTTTCTCCATTTTTTACCCCGAACAGCTCAACATAGGCCACGTTATGTTTTTCAGTCATCTTGTGTGGCCCCTCTTTGCAAACGATTACCCGAACAATGGGTTCCCCGCTTCTATGCCCCTTACCTATCTCTATGATTGGCAAGTGCTTTTCATATCCGGGACTTCCTTTTGTCTTAAAAAATGTTTCAAGATCCATGCGCGTTTCTCCTTTTGCGTACAAGGGCTTAATTGCCAAAAAACTTTGTATCTCTGACATTATGTACTGATTACGTTTTGGTCAAGTGCCCAAAAAGTGCAGATTTCAATAAATAAAGGCTGACCTTCCTTTTCCTGCCACAAAGGTCATTGTGTTACATCTTCTATTTCGTGGAAAATGGAGTTTCTATAACTGGAACCTGAAGTGGTACCCGATTTTTGTACAACTTTTCGTTAATTTTATGTTCGCCTCCGCCATCTGTTTTCATGCTGCACAGGCAAAATCATATACCTCATCTGGAGTCTTGTAAGACAGACTTTGAT
>JALWYS010000069.1 GCA_027003115.1 Deltaproteobacteria bacterium
CGCAGCAAATTCGGTGAAATTACGAGCCCCTTGTGGCTTCAAATGCCGAACGTTTTTGCTGTTGGAACCCGTCACCCTTTAGGTGAATATTTTCGGGCATTATATTAACGATAATCTGAATTATAAAAGAAATCATTTTGTTCGGCGTTTGAAGTGCATAATTTGGGTTCAAACGTACCTTTCATATTCGCCTTTCCTGAGTGATTCAACAAGCTCTCTCACCCGATCAATCTCCTTTCTTGGGCACACAAGAACGGCGTCATCCACGCATACCACCACCATGTCCTTAAGCCCAATGGCACCCACCAGGGTCTTCCCCTCTGAGATAACAAGACTGCCGCTACAGTCAATGGTCTTGGCAGTCCCAGTAATTGCATTTCCTGCCTCGTCCTTGGGAAGCATCCTGTAATAGCTTTCCCAAACTCCCAGATCATACCAGTCAAAATCACATGGAAACACCACCAGGGAAACCGGGCTCTCTATACCGAGCTTTCCCGCACATCTTGCCAGCTTTTCCAAAACTGCCGTGTCAAAGGCATCCTCTGGAAGGGAAAGGTAAATTTTGCGCAATCGTTCATGGTCAAGCTTTGCACTGTCCTTAATTTCGTTATAGAGAGGTTGCCAGAGCCTGAAGGAATCGTCCCTGATTATCCTTTCAAGAACGCCAACTGAAAAGGAAAGCATGCCGCTGTTCCAGAGAAAGCGCTTTGAACGAAAATAGGCCAGGGCAGTTGCCGGATCAGGCTTTTCATGAAAGCTTGTCACCTCCATGCAGTTCCAGTTGCTACACTGGCCAACTGTGCCACCGGCCTCGATGTAGCCATAGGCAGTTTCTGGATGGTCTGGTCTTATTCCGTAAATCACAATGGAATTGTTGGATGTTGCCCATTCCATCCCCGCCTCTATGACCTTGGCAAACCTCTCGGTGGGCTTGATGGAGTGGTCAGAGGGAAATACCGAAAGGGTAGCCCCTGGATGGGCCCTTTCTATTGTAAGTGCCCCAAGAAGCACTGCCGCTGCCGTTCCCTTGGGCACAGGCTCTATTATAATGTTTTCGTGTAAAAGACCGGGCACCTGCCGTTTCACCTCATCAAGCTGGTACGGCTTACACACTACCCAGATACGCTGCCTTTCAAAAACCGCCTGGGCCCTTTCCATGGTCTTTGCAAGAAGGCTCTGGCCCCCGTCCAGGGTCAGAAACTGTTTTGGCTTATTGATGCGGCTTTTGGGCCAAAGCCTTGCCCCTATTCCTCCTGCAAGTATGAGTGCATGGGAATTTGCATTCATGGCCGTAACCTTTTTCTCAGAAATATTTCAGAAAGAAGCGCTCCCAGATAAATTGCAGCCGTCTCACTTCTAAGGATGCGACTTCCAAGACCGACGGGATTGAAATCCTTTGACATCAGCAGCTCCTTTTCTTCAGGCTCAAACCCTCCCTCAGGGCCAATTGCAACAACGCAAGGAAAAATGGCGTATGTGGTTTCAAGCATGTCAAGAAGCCCTCTGCCCCTTTCAGATGCAAAAAGGGCAATCCTTTCTCCAACTCCACTAAGATTTTTAAGGGCCTCTCGCAACACTTTTGGGCGCCTTACCATGGTGGCCTTGAATCCTCGTGACTGTTTGAGGCTCTCAAGACATATATTTTGCCACCTCCCAAGCCGTTTTTCGAGCCTTTCAGCATGGTTGCCAGAAAATCTGCTCCTTTTCGTAATAACTGGCTGCACAACTGCCACCCCCATCTCTGAAAGCCTTGCCAGGGCCGTTTCAAATCTCTCACGCCTTATAAGGGGGAGAAGAAAAGTGCAAGGAATGAGATCATCGTGGCTTCCAAGGTCATGAACCACCTGGAGCTGAACCGTCTCCCTGGAGATTTCCTCAATCTGCGCAACAACCACCCGGCCTGTTCCATCTGCAACCCGGACAAGTTCGCCCTCCCTCAGCCTTCTTGCCCCCTTTAGATGCACTGCCTCCCTGCCGCGAAGAAAAATCCTTCCAGAAGGCACCAGGGACCCTTCCTTTACCACGAACTGGGGAAGGCCTAGGAATTTGCCAGAAACTCCAGCAACACCCATTGGCTGTCTTTTTCGTCAACCCTCATCGCAGAAAAATGAAGGCCTCTTTGTACATAGGCATCCTTCACCGCGCCTGCCTGCTCCTTGAGGATTCCGCTTAGAAGAAGCCTTCCTCCTTGACAGACTTGGCTAGAAATCTCCTTGGCGAGAAGAAGCAGGGTGTCCCTGTCAATGTTTGCAAGAACAAGATCAAAGGGGCCTTCCACCTCCCAAACAGGAGTAATGCTAACGGTGACGTCATCATGGCAGTTGTTTAAGTGAACGTTTTTTCTGGCACTCTCAACTGCATCAGGGTCTATGTCTATGGCCAGAACAGACTTTGCACCAAGCTTTGAAGCAGCTATGGCAAGGATGCCTGAGCCTGTTCCCACATCAAGGACCTGTGCTTTTTCGAGAACCCCTTTTCTGCCAAGTTCCTCGAGCCTTTCAAGAACCAGCCTTGTTGAGGCATGGCTTCCAACACCAAAGGCGCGCCCAGGGTCCATCTCTATGACAATGTCGCTCACCTCAGGCACGTACTCCTCCCAGGTTGGCTTTATCACAAGACTCTCACCTATCCTTATGGGCCTGAAAAACCTCTTCCACTTATCATGCCAGTCTTCCTCTATGACGTTTTCGTTCTCTATCTTTAAAATGGCCTCAGGATGAATGGCAGAAAGCTCTTCAAGGTAGGTTTTAATGGATGAAAAGGCCCCTGATTCCAGGTCTTCCCTGCTAAGATATGCCTTAATGAGAAGCAGGTCCTGGCGCTCTTCCACTTCCTCGGTGATAACTCCGCGCCCAAGCTCAGATACCAGATAATCCACCAGGGGCTCTTCAACCTCCCTGCTGCACTTTATCGAAAGTTCAACCCATACCCTTTTCCCTTCCTTGTGACTTATCATAACCTTTTCTTTTTCCGATAACGCAAATGAAACCTTTTCTTTTTGACTGAATCTTAAAAATAACCTATTCCCATAAGGGTAAGATTACAACTTCAAGTTGATGAACGATTTATACAGTAACAAGGACTTTATATTCGGACTTCTTTTGGAAAATGGTCTCATTTCTCAAAAGGAGCTCTCATTCCTGGAGGAAAAACATCACATTGCCCAAAGAAAGGGCATAGACCTTATCCAGTGGATCGACTCACTCTCCCTTAAGAGGGCAGATCTTCCAGAAAAATTTCTTACAGAGGCGGATATCCTGGAACTGGTCTGCAGGCAGAAGGGCTGGCCCTTTAAGAGACTCGATCCGCTAAAGCTTGACATGGAGGTTGTCACAAAGACCCTTCCCGCCTCCTTTGCCAGAACAAGGCTGGTCCTGCCCCTGGAGTGGCATGGAAATATCCTTGAGATCGCCTCTTACAATCCTGAACAGCAGGACGTGAAGGAGGACATCCAGCGGGTCTGCAAGACGGATGTAACCTTTATTGTAAGCCCAAAGGCGGACATAGAAAGGGTCATACAGGAATTTTTTGACTTTAGAAGCTCCATTGCCGCAGCCCAGGACGTTCTTACCGCTCCGGAAGTGGATATCTCGAACCTCGAGCAATACGTGAAGCTTTCCGGCAAGGAGCTTCAGGCAAGCGACAAGCACATCAACAAGGCGGTCGACCACCTTTTCCAGTATGCACTTAACGAAAGGGCAAGCGACATACACATTGAACCCAAGAGAAAGGAGTCGGTGGTGCGATTCAGGATCGACGGGGTGCTGCACACCATTTACCGCCTTCCCAGGGTGGTGCACGAGGCCCTGTGCACCAGGATAAAGGCCCTTTCCCGCCTTGACATTGCAGAAAAAAGACGCCCTCAGGACGGAAGGATAAAGCTTTCGTGGAAGGATGAGGATGCAGAGGTAAGGGTCTCCACCATCCCGGTGGCCTTTGGGGAAAAGGTTGTACTACGACTTCAAAGCGCCGATATCCTCATGAGCGACCTTGACAGCCTTGGCTTTTCAAGGCGCGATTTTCTCACTTACACTCGGTTTCTCCAGAACACCACCGGCATGATCCTTATGACAGGCCCAACTGGCTCAGGAAAGTCCACCACCCTCTACTCCACCCTGCGCTACCTGAGCAGCCCTGAAGTGAATATCGTTACCATTGAAGACCCAATAGAGATGGTCTACGAGGACTTCAACCAGATAGCGGTTCAGCCGCAGATCGACGTCACCTTCTCTACCATCCTCAGAAACATACTTCGACAGGACCCTGATATTGTAATGATTGGCGAGATAAGGGACGCAGAGACCGCCCGCTATGCAGTGCAGGCCTCCCTCACAGGCCATCTCGTCTTTTCTACCCTTCATACAAACGATGCGGCAGGGGCAGTAACCAGGCTCCTTGACCTTGGGCTTGAGCCATATCTCATCGCCTCAACCCTCCTTGGAGTGGTGGCCCAGAGGCTTGTGAGAACCATATGCCCGGAGTGCAAAACAGAGACATGGATATCTTCCAATGAACTTGAGCCTTTTGGATGCAAGCTCAAGAACGACAGGGCCAGGGTCTATTTTGGAAAGGGGTGCGACAGGTGCAGATCAACTGGCTATTACGGAAGAATAGGCATCTACGAGGTCCTTTCCGTCTCTCCGGCCATTAAGGGGATGATACACAAAGGGGCTTCAGAGGCAGAGATAAAGAAAAAGGCCCTAAGGGAGGGGATGAAGACCCTCAAATTTGACGCTTGCACCAAAATGCTAAAGGGCGTCACCACCCTTGATGAGATACTTAGGGTAACCTATTAAGAGGTGTCTGAACCAGACTTTCACGGTAATGCCCTTTTGCCCCCTGGGACCAGGGCCTATAGAATAAAGGGTTTTAGAACAATACTACACAAGGGCCATTTCAAACAAGCCCCTTAAGGAGAGAGGACCTCCTCTTTTTTGCGCTCATAGGTGGCCCTGCTTATTTCCCCGTTGTTATAAAGCTCTCGCAGTATCTCCAGCTTTCTTCGAACCTCTGGATCATCAATGGTGCTCATTGGGGCCTGCCTGTAGGAAGACTTTTCTGTTGAAGAGGGGGCGGGACGCTCAAACCTTATCCTGGGGGCCTCTCCTTGAGGCGAAAGTTCCTCCTCAACAGGACGTCTTCCTATCCTTCTTCTGCCCCTTTTCAAGGGGGCTGGCTTAAAATCGTAGTTTAAATCCACGATCAGCCAGTTCGTGTAGTAGGGCTGCTGAAAAAATGAAAATGCGCTCTTTGGGGCCGGTTTAAGGCTTTGGCCTGGCCCGGGAACAAGACGCCACGGGTTTGAAAGGGGGCGCTTTGTAGGGTCGCTAACAAACTGGCGGATGGCCTCCGAATAGTTTACTCCCTTGTAATTGATAGTCCTGAACACCATGTTCAGCTTTCCATCCTTAATGAACATGATGCCGCTTGTAAAAAAGTCATTGGAAAATATGACAAGCACCTGCTCCTTGAGCATAAAGGAAAAATCCACCACTTCATCAGGCCTTGCCATGGCAAACGCCTTTTGAAGGGGCTTAAGAAGCCTGATTCGCACCTTGCTGGTAAATACCGGAAACCTCTTTGACTTTCCAAGAACGTCCCTGTCCTCGTAGTAGATAGAACCCAGGATGCGATTTAGCTTTAGCAGGGTGATGTTGTATGGATGATCAAAGCCTCCCTTTTTTACAAGGTCAGAGCCTGAAGCGAACTTTGTAAGCCTTACCCGCCAGTTTTCCCCCTTTTCCACAGGCCTGAACTGGTTTCTTGGAAATACGGCACACGAGACCAGGATGATGGCAAAAAGGACAAGGAAAATCGACCTGACAGGTGATGCTTTCATGGTTCAAAAGCTTAATAAAAAGAGGTGGTGCTTGCAAAAGTTTTGTTTTGATTTAATTGGCTGGCCTCACCAATTTAAAAGGCTATGTCATTGATATTAGTCAATGCAGTGATTAGAAAAGACATTAGCCTTTAATTGAAATATTCACCTAAGGAGGAACCTGAAAATGTCTCAAGTCACCATACCCGGTCTTATTCCTCAAAAAGACGGATCCTTTGCAATATACGTTGAGGTGCCAAAGGGAGCCTGCCCCGAGGCCTCGGATCTTAAGGCCCTGGCAGATATGATGGAAGAGTTAAAGTGCAAGGTGCACCTTACCACTGCACAAAAGTTTCTGATACTTGATCTCACTGAGGAAACAGGCAAAAAGGCCCTTAATATCATTTCTAAGACAAACCTTTATGCAAAGACGGCCCTTGATCTTTCCCAACCCAGGGTATGCGTGGGAAAGCCCTACTGCAAGCTTGCCCTTCAGGAGACCTTTCCTCTTGCCCAGGAACTTATGGACAAGCTTGCAAGGGAGCCCATAGCAAGGAAAATAAAGGTGGCAGTTGCAGGGTGCCCTGCCAGCTGCTCCTGGGCAAACATGGTGGATGTAGGCTTTGTTGGCGTTAAGAGCGGCTTTCAGGTCTTTATTGGGGGGCATGGAGGGGCCCGCCCGAACATCGGGGAAAACATGGGCAAGATAACCAGCAGTGACGAGGCAGTGGAGCTTGTCAGAAAAATCGCAGTACTTTTCAGGGAAAACGTAAAGAAAAAATCCAGGCTGGATAGAGTCATAAAAAAGATCGGGCTTGAAGAATTCAAAAAGGCCGTTGGGCTTTAGCCCCTAAGTACCTATTATCCCAAATTATGCACTTCAAACGCCGAACAAAATGAATTCTTTCATAATTTCAGCAGATTATCGTTAATATAATGCCCGAAAATATTCACTTAAAGGGTGGCGGGTTCCAACAGCAAAAACGTTCGGCATTTGAAACCACAAGGGGCTTGTAATTTCACCGAATTTGCAGCGTTGTCGGGCACTTGAAGTACCATAGTACGTCTGCATGCCCTCCGCCTTGCACCTTCGGCAAACTTACGAGCTGCATAATCCGGGATTATCATTTCATTATATTTAAATCCAAGGAATCAAATCAGTCGAAAGGACTTGCCAAAACGGGCAGGTCCTTTTTCTTTTGACAAAAATCCTCCTACTTTTATCAAGGCGAGTCAAAAGGGGCTTTTTTCCTCCTTCATCAAACAGTTGTCCCCTGCTAAAGGCATTCTTGACAATCGTTATTCCATTAAATAACCTCTTCTTCGGAGGGATGATATTCCCAGGGTAAATTCATGCAGAAGACACAGAATTCTTCATCAGTAAGGTTAGCTCATATTCCGTGGTGGAATTTGTTGCGCATTGTCTGCCTCATCACCTTGATTGCCATTATCATCTGGCCCATTCTGGAGCTTAAGGCAATGAAAGGTCTTGTTGTCTTTTCAAAGGGACACAATGCAACCATTGCCTGGGATCCTCCATCAACCGAAATAGTGGATCACTACGTAGTAGAAGTTACTACCACCAAGGTACTTTCAGGTCCTTCAAACCTGGTTTCTTGGGTAAACTATTTTGTCTCAAAAAACACCCGCTACACAATCCATACCAGAGATGGATATACCTATTCCATTCGTGTAAAGGCAGTGGGGCCAGCGGGCAACGAATCGGAATTTTCTAATGAACAGGTCACAGTGATCTGTGACTCTTCGGAGCCAAAACTCTACGTCTTCCCGTTTGAACATAACAAAACAAGCGAAGGAAACGTACTTCATTTAAAGGGAAAATTTACAGACCCAAATCTTGCCGGCATTCTGGTTAACGGACGAGAGGCGCTGATAGACTTTGCCAAAAAGACCTGGGAGGTGGACGTTCCCTTAAGCGAGGGAAGTAATTTTATCAAAATCACTGCAAGGGACTACGCTGGCAATTCATTTTCCCACCAGTTCCAGGTGCAGAGTAAGACAACCCTTCTTGACACCAAACCCCAAGGCTCGGACATCTTCATTATGGGGACCCCGACCTACCCGGGAATCTTTGTTGCCAAGGCCCCTATAAATGTGGCCGAGATAGTGGATTCGGGCCTGAATTTCCCGCTCACCATAAAAAAAGAAGGCTACATGCAGTTAAATACGGTCATATCTTTTGCCGGACACAAGGACTCCATGACCTTCAACCTTAAGAAGTTGCTTGCCCCCACATCCTTTTCCCCTAAAGATATTCGCGTGCCTGCAATGGAAAACCTTCATGAACGACCCTGCCTTTTTCCTGTAGATTGGGACCAGGACAACAAATATGAAGTTATCCTCAGCTATCCTTCGGGCGTTGCCTTTTTGTTGAAAAATATTGGGGAAAACGGATGGAATGCCACCTCTTTGACCTTTCAAATGGAAAAAAGGGATGTGGCGGAGCCTGTTCAGGTCGTAGGGCCGGTTTTTGTGATTGATTATGATGGGGACTTTGAATACGAGATGGTGGCCCCCCTTTCTGAAGACGGTTTTCTGCACGTATTTGAATGTAACGGCACTGTCTGCACAACCGGTACAGAGGCAATAATCAAAATTCCAGAGGCACTTAAAGCAGGGGATGACTTTGGATTTTTGGACTGGAATCATGATAACAAAAAGGACTTGTTCTTTAAGGCCAAGGATTCTGAAACGGTCAAGATTTTCTTCAATCAAAAAAGTGACTTTTCACCTATTTACTCAAATTCTTATTCATCTTACCGCCTTGAAGGATTGAGGCATGGAGGAGATGTTTTTGTCTGTGACTGGAATGGAGACGGGGAACCGGACTTTCTTGGCCAGGACGGCCTTGGCAGGCTTTGCGTATGGCTTAACGTTAACAGGGACGGAAAGATTAACCTTGAAAAACGCACCCTCCCTCCCCTGCCCCTTTCACTTGAAAATTATGCTCTTGGCATTGCTGCATTTGACTGGAACCGTGACGGCATATTTGATCTGTTACTTGGATCAGAAAACGGTGACGTTTATTTATTAACTGGTGAACAGGAGTAATAAAATGAACAAACGCCAAATGAGAAGACGTTATCTCGTCAATCAGAGGCTTCAGCTTGGCTTGGCATTTCGTTTTTTCATCTGCATGGCCTTGGTGGCACTCATTTCAGGATGGGCGGTGTATTATGCCATCTGGCGCTGCGTGCTTGAACAGTTTCACGGAGCGAATCTGTCCATGTTGTATCATGCAATCTCTGTTCGCCTGCTCCTCTTGGGAATCGGGGCAACGGCCTGCCTGAGCATCCTGAGCATCTTCTTTTCACATAAAATAGCTGGACCCATATATAAAATGCGATTGGTTTTGGAACGCAGCTTGGAAAACGGCCAGAAACCGGATGAAATACAATTAAGGAAGGGGGACGCCTTTAAGGATTTTGCAGAATCCTTAAATCGCTTTCTAAGGGAAATTTGTTGACTTTGCTTTAAAGGATTTTAATTTTCGGTTTCTCTTTGGCCAAGGGACAATTAACATCCCTTCCTTGGTTGTTTTGCGCATAGATAGGGCCTGCAAATTTTCTGATGCAAGCCATAATGCGCACAGAGAGCAGGGTTTTACCTAAAAAGGGTCGGCCACAGCACCCTAAAGGCGGTAGCGTCTATAAATCAGGACGCCTTTTGTAAACCACCACCTACTTCATCGGTGGTAGTAGATATTTTTCCTTAAAACCCGTCTCTTCTCTAATCATACCTCCATTAGGTGGACCCCGTTACCGTCTAGATTACTCCAAAATTAAATTATAGTGCTATTTAAATTTATGACAACTCAGTTTTTGTTAACCAAAAAGCATAAGACATGTAAAAAAGATTTACAAATACGCCACAGGCTGAAAATACTGCAATAACAGCCCATGGCAGCGGAAGCAAATAATAACCAAGAACAATTGATACAATTCTCATGAGCATTGTTACTATATTGTAGACCAAATTGAACCGCAACGCCTGTCTTACGATTATAACCTGTGTTGCTGGGGGATTGATAAACCCAAAAAAAAGCCACGGCGCCAATATTTGGGCATACAGACCTGCAGTGGCCCAGCCTTCCCCAAAAATTAAAGAGAAAATCCAACGTCCACCAACAGTCAACAAACCAAATGGCACAATCCCAATGCCTATCAACCCAAGGGTTGTCTTAACCATGCTGTTCCTGAGGCACAGCCCCTTGGAGTGGAGTTCAGCAGCCTTCTGGAGATATACTTTACTTATCGCCCCCCCCATGAGACTTATGGGGTTTCTCAAAACCGCGCTTGCAAGACCAAAATAGCCCACTATGTCTTGCGAGAAATAATAGGCAAGCAACAAAACTGGCAAATTCTGCGACAAGCTGTTTAAGAGGCTGGTCGGCATAGCATATTTTGGAAACTTACTGTATTCTCTAGCTACCTCAATAATTGCCTTGGCTGTCACACGGTTTCTAAAGGCAAGTTGATGCCTCGCCAACAAAATCCATGCTAGCGACATAATTCCAGCCAAAGTACCAATGAGATTACCTCCTATCAACCAAAATACAGTCGAACCAACTACCAGACCCGGCAGTATTTTTGTAAACGCTGCCATAACAGATGTACTTACGCGAGCCACGGAAAGCACAGTGAAATCTTTTCCCCGTGTGTACATATATGTCAGGGAATTGAACAAACCCTGCAAAAGTACTCCGGCAGGAACAAACCACAACCACGGCCACAACCACGACCTATCAAGATTATAGGCTAGTTTTTCTCCATAAGAAGCAACGATTAAACATAGTGACATGGATACAGCAACCACATTTAACAGACACAATATAAAAATATTGAATCCCTTCCATTCCTCTTCGGGCAAAACTATGGCGCTTTCATATCCCAAAGAGCCTAACACAGAGAAAATCCCTATTAATGAGGAAATATAAGTCATGGTTCCGAAATCATCTGGAACATAGAGACGAGAAATGATAGGAGCCGCAAGGAACGTTATGGCCTGGGCCGTTGCGTTTCCGGCCAACATGGTAGAAACATTGCGAACAAAGCCGCCTTTCCTTATAATCTCATCCTTTATGGCTTGTACCGAAAACATTAATTACTCAACTTTCATACTTTTATTTGCCCTCATCTAACGTCTTGAACCGTTCGCAATTAAGGGGTGGCTGGGTGCAGAGTAGGCAATAGATTTCACTGTAATATCTCTCGCAAGGCTGCATAGCTTTTTGCTCCACTAAGTTAAGAGACCTCTTAAAAAGAGCCTTCAATTCGGCATTCTTAAACTAACAAAAAAACCAACATGAACCAAGTACAGCTAAATTTTATCACAAATTAAGGCATTGCATGCATGATTTTCATGTCATATCTAAGCTTATTTCCGTGATCCTACCCCGGAATTATGCAGAGGTAGATAACTCGTTATAAGAGAGATAAGCACAAGTGGGGATCGTGATGAAAAAAGCAAGCGCGTAGGAAATACGATGCAGAATTCAAGAGGCAGGCTGTTCAGCTGAGTATGGAAGAGGGCAGAACGGTTGTCAGTGTAGCTGAAGGGCTTGGGATACATAAACCCGGATTATGCAGCTCGTAAGTTTGCCGAAGGTGCAAGGCGGAGGGCATGCAGACGTACTATGGTACTTCAAGTGCCCGACAACGCAGCAAATTCGGTGAAATTACGAGCCCCTTGTGGCTTCAAATGCCGAACGTTTTTGCTGTTGGAACCCGTCACCCTTTAGGTGAATATTTTCCGGCATTATATTAACGATAATCTGTTGAAATTATAAAAGAAATCATTTTGTTCGGCGTTTGAAATGCATAATTTGGGATAAAAACCTCATATATCAATGGCGCAGGCGTTTGAAGGAGAAAGGGGAATTAGCCTTTCCAGGAAATGGGAAACAGTTGCTTACGGCTGAACAGAACCGTATCAGGCAGCTTGAGAAAAGGCTTAAAGAGACCAAGGAAGAGCGTGAGATTCTAAAAAAGCATTGGCCATTTTCAGCCAAGCACGGTGAGAAGATATGAGGCAGTTTCTGCCCACCGTTCTCATTTCTCCGTGAAGAAAATGTGCCGCATACTGTCGATATCTGAGAGCGGTTATTACAGCTGGCTGAGGCCACTGGAGTCTGAAAGGTCCGTGGAGGATAAGGCCCTCACAAGGCGCATAAAGGAGTTATACGCTGAGCATAAAGGTAAAGCGGGCGCTCCTCCTATGATTACGGCAGATATTAGAAAAGAGACCAGGTTTTTACATGTTGGTAAGAATCGCATAGCCCGTATCATGAAGGAAAACGGTCTGCGTTGCAAATATGCCAGGAAATACAAGACCACAACAGATTCGAGACATTGCTTGCCGGTGGCCGATAACCTCCTGAATCGCAATTTTACTGTCCCAGAACCAGACAAGGTATGGGTTGGCGATATAACCTATTGAGGGTTGGCTCCAGGTGGTATTATTTGAGTGTATTTATTGATCTTTATTCCTGAATGGTAGTTTGTTGGGATATCAATGACTCCCTGGAGACGGTTTCTACAATAAAGGCCTTAAATAAGGCCATAATGCGCAGGAATCCAGGCCCTGGGCTTATGATTCATAGTGATCGAGGACTGCAGTATGCAAGCAAGGCCTTCAGGAAGGTGTTGCAGGGAAAGGGCTATGTCCAAAGCATGAGCCGCAAGGGCAATTGCTGGGACAATGCAGTTGCAGAATCGTTTTTGCACACATTGAAAGGTCAATATCTCAATCACGAGGTTTTCAAGGATTTTGTTCAGGCAAACATTGTATTTTTAAATACATAGAGTTCTATTACAATCGTCGCAGAAGGCATTCTGCCAATGGCTGGCATTCGCCTGAAGAATATGAGTAACAATGGTTTCAACTACAAAAAGCGGCTTAACTGGGGCTGCACAAAAATCGGGGCAGGATCAGAGGTCTATCAAAGGAAGTTTCACTACTTTTCATCTGGGAGTCCTTTCTGATTTAGTGGCGTTTTGGTAACTACCATTATAACCGAAGAGAAAGGACTTCCAAGCGAAGATATAACAATCATTTCAATATATTATCCCTTGGGTTTTCTCAAAAATTAACACAGAAAGTTGAGACAAAAAATATGAGAGCACCAAAACTTGCGATTCACAACAGGCCCGGCAGTTTTTCAGATCGCTGGATCAAATATTGCTCAAAATATAAAATAGAATATAGGCTTGTTAATTGCTACGATTCCAACATAATGAATCAACTTAAAGGTGTCACAGGCTTTCTTTGGCATTGGGTGCATTACGAACACGAGGCTCAACTTGCAGCTAGGCAGATAATTTCATCTGTGGAGAACATGGGGATCAAGGTTTTCCCTAACATGTCTACTTGCTGGCATTACGATGATAAGGTGGGCCAAAAATATTTGCTTGAATCCATCGGGGCTCCGCTTGTTCCGTCATATGTTTTTTTTAGCGAAGACGTGGCAATGGAGTGGATAGATAATACAAAATTCCCAAAGGTTTTCAAATTACGTTCTGGTGCCGGTTCTCAAAATGTACATTTGGTTAAGACCAGGAGAGAAGCTAAAAAACTTTGCAAGACGGCTTTTGGTAAGGGCTTTGTTCCAATTAGTGGTTATTTTGGAGATACAAAAACCAAGGTCAGAAGGATTAAAAACATAGGTCACTTCATGGACAAGCTGAAACGTTTACCAGTATCCATCGCCTCTGTTCTGAGATCAAGGCGTCTTTTTCCGAGGGAAAAAGGCTACATCTATTTCCAGGATTTTCTGCCTCATAACAACTTTGATACAAGGATCACCATCATAGGGGATAGGGCTTTTGGTTTTTTACGAGTTAACAGACCAAACGATTTTCGTGCTTCTGGGAGCGGTGCAATCGTTTACCAGAGCAATAAAATTGATGAGAGATGTATAAGAGTAGCTTTCGAAGTAACGAAACGCATCAACGCACAAAGCTTGGCATTTGATTTTATATTTGATGAAAATCACAATCCAAGGATTGTAGAGATGAGCTACTGTTATCAAAACAAGGCCGTCCATGGTTGCCCGGGCTATTGGGATCGCAAGTTAAACTGGCATGAAGGGAATATTTGGCCGGAGGATGCAATAATAGAGGATTTGATACGTGAATTGCAGTAGTTGATACAGCCACTGCAATTTTGAATGTGGATTCAATTTTATGCTTAACCTTCTCAATTTAGTTGCCTTTCTGTTTGTTTTTTCAATTCCTACCATTTCATTTATGCCGGTATTTAATAATATCGTCATATTGCTTGGATTTATACTCGGACTTGTTTTTCTTTTAGTAATATTTTTATCTCACCGTATTATAACTGTTCCCAGGGAATTTACTATATACATTATTTGGCTTTTTATTTGCTTGGCTTCCGCTATAGTGGCTGATGATTTAAAATTGACATTAATCAAGCTTTTGACATTGCTTCAAATTGGTGTAATGTTTTTGATACTGTTCAATATCTGTGTTTGGAATAAAAATATTAGTGTACCGTTATACGCATTTTTGTCAGCTGTGATCGTAAATTTACCTGTTGCTTTATATCAGTACCATACACTTGGCATTGAAAGGCCGGCAGGCCTCGTGGCAAATGCTAATTCACTTGGACTGGTGATGGTTCTGGGATTATTTTCAATTTCAATTTTTTATCTTACTAATATTTTGACTCAAAAAAATATCCGGATTTTTAAATATGCTTTATGGCCCTTGTTATTTCTTTGCTCTTATACAGCCTTTCTTTCTGGATCTAAAAAAGCGATAATTGGAGTGGCCTTTGCTGCATTAGGATTTCTTTACGCGCATTTCCAGGGTGTTCAAGGCAGATTTCTAAAAATTATCTCTACATTGATCTTAGGAACAATTATTTTGTTTCTTGTCCTCAATATTTTAAATCACAGTTTAGTGGAGCATAGGTTTGAGGAAGCTTTGGAATTTTTCAAGGCCCGGGGTTACAAAAGTTCGGTTGCCTATGACAGTACTTCTTTAAGGTACGCATATGCCGTTGCGGGTTTAAAGATGTTTCAGGAAAAACCGATATTAGGAGTAGGATTGAATAATTTTAGTAAAAACGTGAAAAAATTCAGTCCATTGCTTGGTGCTCACGAAACATATGCTCATAATAACTATATTGAGATACTGGCTTGTACCGGTCTAATGGGTTTTCTCACATATTTGGGCATATATATGAGTATCATATTTAGAATCACGCGGGGCCTTCGGAATAACATTGAGACAAAAGGCGGCAAGCCGCACGTTCTTTTGATGATGGTATTTGTTTTTTTGTTATTTTTTGATATGGCCGCGGTCACATACTACGAAAAAATACCGTGGATATGGTTTTCAATGATTACCGCCTCGTATTATCAGAGTTCTGTGATTAAGTAGCAACAAAATTAATGATGAGTTATGCGTATTATTGAAGAATTTAAAAAGACATTGATCGTTTTATTTTTTGGTTTTATATCAATTGTCTTTGTATATTCCACGGCAATAGCAGCCATTTATTATGTAAGTCCTCAGGGCAATGACCTCATAAATAATGGTACTGCTGAACATCCGTTCAAAACTATCCATAAGGCATTAAAGAAAATCGAAGCCGGAGATACGGTTATTTTATTAAGCGGGATTTATGAAGAAGAGCTTTTTGATATTATTCCAAGCGGCATTTCCGAATCAAAGGTTACACTGATAACTGCACCCGAAGAAGAACAGGTAACAATCAGGCCCAAGAGCGGTTACAGGGTAATAACCTTCCGAAAAAGGAAATATATTACAGTAAGCAACCTAACCCTTGATGGCAGATACGTCAGCAATGATGTAGTCAAAATGGATGCTTCAAGCTATATTACCTTAAAAAATTGTAAAATAGGCAATATCCCTGGTGGCAAGGGTAATTTTGTGCAAGGAATCCTGATTAATGGCAGGAGCTCTCATTGTAGAATAATTGATTCTGAAATTTACAACAACGGCACTGATCCACACGATCATGGGATTTATATTAATGGAAATCATAACTTGGTAGAGCACTGTGAAATATATGGTAATGCTGGCTGTGGGGTCAACATATATAACGGGTACTCAAACAAAGAACTGGACCCTGATTATAATATTATCACGAGATGCTATATTCATGATAATGGCAAAAAGAACCTAGGCAGAGGCGCAGGAGTAAGTCTAAACACTGGAAAAGGAAATAAAATAATAAGTTGTATAATAACACATAATGTCCATGGCATATATGCAAATAACAACTCAAAAAACCTTGAAATCTATTTCAACACTGTCTATGGCAATTACAATAATGGCATTTTAATGGGTCAAACAGTTTACGGAGCTATTATACAAAACAATATATTATTTAACAACAACGGAGGAAAAGCCGATTTCATGATAAACGGTGCTCATAATTTAATTCGTTCTAATAATTCAATTGGGAAGGATCCCTTGTTTGTAGATCCACAAAACGGAAATTTTTCGCTTAAAAAACAAAGTCCTTGCAGGTCCCAAGGGGTTTATGTAGGTGATATATCTGATTATTATGGCAATAAAATAACGTCTCAAAAACCTGACTTAGGAGCTTTGCAATATTTATCTAGTGTTCCCCAAATATCCGCTCCGCAAAATGTTCATCTTGTTGGCATTAATCTAGATTAACCGGATCATAGATAGTAAGGGATCAGGCCCAAAAAGTATCTTTCCATATCTGACACATATATACCCAAGTCTCCAGCCAAAATAATCCTTACTGACGCTGGTTATTGCAGTGAATCCAATCTTGAAGATCTCGAATCCAGAAGGCACATAGAGGGCCTAACACAATGTAAAAGATGAGTTCGGCTGTGTGCAGTGCGCACAATATTTTGAAGTTATTTCTCAAAAATTTCAAAAAAGGGGCAACGAGCAAATAAGAATAAAATATAACAGAATCATTGAGTTATATTGGTATATTTTAGTCGTTAGTGTTCTTAAAATAAAATATTTTGAAGCGCATGGGTTAAAAACTTGATGAAAAAATAGCCCACGTTATTCAATGACTTGCGTCACAACTTCATGAGCAACAAGACTATTCTCCATATAATAAGCCAGCTTGGTATGGGTGGAGCCGAAAGGCAGCTGTACCTCCTATTAAAAGGACTCCGTTCCCAATATGATTTTATTGTAGTTTCATATGATAAAGAAAGATTAGACTATATGGATGCAATACAGTCACTGGGAGTTCAGGTCATAGTAATACTCAAAGGGCCTGGTTTAATAGGTAGGCTTAGGTTTCTTAAGGAACTTAGAAATCTTATCAGGACAATTGCTCCTGATATTGTTCATACATGGCTCAGTTCTGCCAACTTTTGGGGACGGATTGCCTGCCTTCTTTCAAAAAAAAAGAGACGCATTATTGCCTCGGTAAGAAACGTAGGTGAAATGGACAAAAAAATACTCGAGACATTGGCAGATCGCCTCCTGGCCAAAAAGACAGATGTTATAATTGCGAACACCTTTGCTGCCAGAAACTACATGTTAAGTTACAAGATACCAGAAAAAAAAATTAGAGTTATTCATAACGGCATCGACCCAAAATCATACGATTTCAGTGCAACCAAAGGAGAAATCAGAAAGCAGCTGTCAATCCCGCAGGACAAGGTGTTAATAGGTACGGTAGGGAGGATGATGCCACAAAAGAATCATTTTATGTTTGTTGAGGTTGCCCGGGAAATACTGCGGAAACGCAATGACGTTCATTTTGTTCTAGTGGGGGATGGCGAACTCCGACAGAACATCGAGGCACTCATCTCAAAATATGGGCTTTGTGAGATGTTTACCCTCACGGGCCAACGTGATGACATACCTCAGCTTCTCAGGGCATTTGACATATTTATACTGACTTCATTATGGGAAGGGTTGCCTAATGTAATCATGGAGGCCATGTGTGCAAGGCTGCCTGTGGTAGCGACTGACGTGGGCGGTGTTTCAGAACTAATAAGTCCCGGCGAAAATGGTTTTCTCGTGCCACCTAATGATATCAATTCCATGGTTAGAGATATAAATAAACTTATTGATTCCGCAAAACTCCGTTCTGATTTTGGCCTTAGCGGTAGATCGAAAATCGAAAGACAGTTTAGCCTTAAGAATACATATGATTTGTACTCATCTATTTACGATGAGTTGTGAGAATAAGTATGAACATTGTTAAGTTAAAACGAGCATTTTTTTTGGCACTATATTATGGCCTAGCCTTTCACTGGCCAGGTCCTGACCTAAATAATACCTTTGGTGTAAAATTCCGAAGATTTCTTTGTAAAAGGATACTGGGTTCAGCTGGAGAGGATACAGATATTCGAAAAAATGTATATTTTGGGAAAGGGGAAAAATTATACATAGGTGACAGATCAGGTATTGGTCAGGGCTCAATTCTTGGATGCACTGGTAAAATATTTATTGGTAACGATGTCATGTGTGGACCCCAACTGATGATCTTTACTACGGAACATAAGATGGCTCTTGAAAAACCTATGAGGACACAAGGTGTTACGGTCAAGGATGTAACTATTGGAAATGATGTTTGGATTGGAGCAAGGGTTACTATTCTCGCTGGGGTAACTATCGGTGATGGAGCAGTAATTGGTGCAGGGGCGGTAGTAACGAAAGACGTGCCTCCATATGCAGTAGTGGGAGGAGTGCCTGCAAGAATCATTAGGTTCCGTAAATGAAAGTCCTTTTTGTAACAAATGCATATCCTTCTCCGGAAAGACCATGGCTGGGCACTGCAGTGCGGCTACAGAAACAGGGGCTTAGCTCACTAGGTGCGGAAGTGACAATCTTGTATTTAAATAGAACTGACGCAGGCCAAGCTGTTTACCTTTCCGCATTTCCACTAATAAAGCAAAAATTTACAGAAGGCCAATTTGATATCCTGCATGTACAATTTGGTGGTGTTCAGGCATTTTTGGGAGCACTGGTAGCTGGACCTAGGTGCATCATAACCTTCCATGGCACGGACCTCCATGGGGGCACTCCGCTTTCGATCTGGGAAAAAATTTCGCATTCGATAGGTGTTCTTTCTTCGAGGCTGGCCATGAGAATGGCCGGAGCATCAATAGCTGTTTCGAAAAATCTTGTTGAAAATTTGCCGCGCAAAATGGCTGGGCGTATCGAAGTGATCCCTACGGGAGTCGATTTTCGCCTTTTCAGACCCATGAATAAAAAACTTGCAAGAAAAAATTTGAATCTGGAACAAGATCTATATTTCGTATTGTTCTGCGATAATAACAACGACCCAGTAAAGAGGCGGGACATTGCAGATCAGGCGGTGAAAATACTCCGAAAACATGGTTTAAATGCTAATTTATTGGTCATTACCCACATTCCCTTTGAAGAAGTTCCTCTCTATATAAATGCAGCAGATGTACTCCTGGTAACCTCTGAGAAAGAAGGTTCTCCCAATATAGTCAAGGAAGCCCTTGCTTGTAATCTCCCTATTGTTTCCGTGGACGTGGGTGATGTTGCAGAAATGATTTCAGGAGTAAAAAACTGTAGGGTTGTTGCGAGAGAGCCAAAAATCATTGCAAATGTCTTGGCTGAAATCATTTCAACTGGTGAACGATCTGACGGCAGGGAAAAAAAGCAAGACTTGATAGACAATGAAAAGGTCTGCGAGCGTGTTCTGGAAGTTTATAAAAGGGTGCTTAACCAATGCTCTGAAGAGGCAGTAAATCCATGAATTCTGCTTACGGCTCTGATATCTCATCTGGTGGAAAAAAGATTAATAAATTTCCTGGGGTAACCGTAATAGCTCCATGCAGAAATGAGCGCAGATTTATAGAACCTTTTATAAGATCATTGCTTAAACAGGATTATCCACGGGAAAAAACATTCCAGGACGGTCACTGACCTTTCACGCTGAATGGATAACTTGATGGAAAGAAAAGCAAAAACCAAATACTTGCTTTTATATTCGATTATAGTTTTATCAGGCCTGGGAATACTCTATTCCTCGATCTTCAAAGGCCTGTTCAATGTTTGGATTACCCAAGAACAATATTCTTATGGTCCATTGATTCCTCTAATGGCTCTTTATATTATTTATTCATCAAGGAAACAGATACTTAACGCACCAATAAAACCAAATTACTTTGGATTAATAATTGTACTGTTGGGGTATGGTCTTTACCTACTTGGTGTTTTTAGCATTCACGGATTCACTGCACGATTTTCGTTCTTGGTAATGCTGGCTGGTTTTTCCTTATTTGTCCTTGGTAGTCAAATGATGAGGCAATTGGCTTTTTCCTTTTTTATCCTCCTATTCATGATTCCATTCCCAGAAATACTGGACAGATTATTCTCACTGAAACTGCGTCTTCTTTCCAGCATAATTACAGAAACCATCCTTCATACTATTGGCGTATCTGTATTCAGGCAGGGTAATATCATAGATATCGGGACCATGCAGTTCAATGTTGCTGATGCATGCAGCGGGATGAACTACCTTTTGCCATTGCTGGCCCTTGCGGCGCTAATAGGTTACTTTTCAACAAAGTCCAAGATCATTCGTTCCATCCTAATTATCTCAGCCGTTCCGATCACTCTTACTGCAAATGTTATAAGGATCACAACCACAACTCTTATAGCAAAATATTGGACTCCCAAAATAGCGACAGGTTTCATGCACGACTTTTCCGGATGGGTAGTATTCATGTTCGCCTTTTTTTGTCTGTTCATTGAACTGAAGTTACTAAAATTAGTGGCGAAGGAGAGAAGGAATCCTCCCGGATTAAAAACAGAACTCGGGATAAACGGGAGAAGCGCATACAAACAGGACCAGGATGACCTGAAGAGAATGCCACTCATAGTAACAGTATGCGTTATGGCCATCTTCTGGGGTGGATTTTATGCTGTCGTAGCAAAAAAGAAAGAAAGGCCGCTCCCCGTTATGGAAAAACTGCCACTGTCCATAGATGGTTACATTGGAAAAACCATACCAGACGATCCAAAAATAAAAGAGTTTTCATCTGTAACGGATTCTATCACCCGTGTTTATTGGAAGGAAGGGCAAAACCCTATATCAGTTTATGTAGGTTATTACAGGACTTCACCTGAACTCAAGGGTTTCATACACACCCCGGTGGTCTGCCTTAGAAGCAGCGGGTGGCAAATCCAGAAAATTGATTATTTTGACATAGAGGTTCAGCCGGACGGCAAGATTCTCAAGACGCGACAAGTAATTGCAGAAAGGGGCGGAGTCAGACAGCTTTTGATCTACTGGTATCAGATAGGCGATTTTACCACAGGCAATGAGCAGCTTGCACATTACTATACTGGTTATGACGCTATCTTTGGTGACTACAGCGACGCAGTCAAGGTAATGATTTCTGTGAATTATATAAATCAGTCCAACAAATCTAGGTGTAAAGCACAATTACAGGAATTTATTACAGAATTTTACCCAAACTTCAAAGAGGTATTCCCTTTAAAATAAAAAAAAATGTCAGGTCCCGCTTGATTCATATCCTCGCAGGAGCTATCCTTTGTTGATGGCACGAATGCTTTTAGAGAAAATGTTAATGGAAAAATAAGCGGGAGAGGATCATGGTTATAAGACTTCATAAAAACGCTACTACAACCCCTGCCATTAGAAGAGAGATTCAAAAATCCAGCTTGTCAGAGAGGGAACTGGCCAAGAAATACGGTATCAGTAGACTCACTGTAAGACGTTGGAAAAAGAGAGATTCTGTTGAAGATCGTTCCCATAGGCCACACAATATGAGGACCACCCTTACACCTGCCCAGGAGGCAGTGGTAGTAGAACTTAGAAAGACTTTGCTTCTGCCTCTTGATGATTTGCTGGTGGTAGTGAGAGAGTTTATCAATTCCAAGGTTTCTCGTTCTGGTTTGGACAGGTGTCTTAGAAGACACGGGGTGTCCAACCTTAGGAAGCTCATGCCTGATGCGGAAAAAGTGCCACCAAAGAAGAGTTTTAAGGACTACGAGCCTGGATTTGTTCATGTTGATGTAAAATATCTTCCCAAGATGAAGGATGAGGACCGGAGGAAATATTTATTTGTTGCAATAGATAGAGCCAGCCGTTGGGTATATTTAGAG